>DATCJV010000092.1:0-3402 GCA_036562625.1 Bacillota bacterium
GTAGAGAATAAGGTGGTGTCTGTGCCCTATGATACGGAATGGGATCTGTTCGCTCCCATCACCCTAAACTAGAAATGAAAGTAACCAGCCAAATTTGGCGGCTTTCTTTAATAGAAAGTCTGAAAACTGTAGGAATCAGGAGGTATTATGATGATTGTGGTAAATGAGTGTAAAGAAAGAAAATCAAAGCCCGCTCCGGATCAACCATTGCCTTTTGGGCGGTATTTCACCGACCATATGCTTGTTATGGAGTATACGCCGGAAAAAGGGTGGGGTGATCCGGTTATTGAGCCGTATAGGCGGCTCAGCCTGGATCCTGCCTCTTTAGTCTTTCATTATGGGCAAGCCATCTTCGAGGGAATGAAAGCCTTCCGCGGGGTAGACGGAAAACTTCGGCTCTTTCGGCCAGAGTGTCACCTGGCCAGGTTGAATAGATCGGCCAGACGGATTTGTATCCCGGAAGTGAACGAAGCAGTCTTGTTGGAAGGCATCTGTGCACTGGTGCGGGTTGATGCGGACTGGATTCCCCTGGCCGAAAGAGGAGCTTTATACATCCGGCCGTTTATTATCGCCGATGATCCCCTCCTCGGGGTGCGTGCCGCAGATCATTATCAATTATTGGTGATCGCCTCTCCGGTTGGCTCCTATTTTGCAAATGGGTTCGAACCGGTTAAGATTAAAGCCTGTACGGAGTATGCCCGGACTTGCCCCGGCGGGGTAGGCGAGGCTAAGGTGGCCGGTAACTACGCCGCCAGTTTACTCGCTGGTGAAGAGGCAAGAAAAGAAGGTTATGAACAAGTCCTCTGGTTGGATGGAGCGGAAAGAAAGTATGTGGAAGAAGTAGGTTCCATGAATATCTTCTTCAAGATCAAAGATGAGGTAGTCACTCCGGAACTGTCGGGAACGATCCTGCCCGGTGTAACCAGGCGCTCATCCATTGAATTATTGCAAAAATGGGGGGTTCCGGTTTCAGAGAGAAGAATTACCCTACAGGAACTGGTTGCCGCTTCAGAAAGCGGGGAATTGAAGGAGATCTTCGGGACCGGTACTGCGGCGGTGATCTCCTCGGTCGGAGAGATCGCGTGGGGAGAACGGAAGATTACTCCGGAAAGCCCGGAGGTAGGGGAGGTTACTGCCAAACTTTTCCAGACCATTACGGATATACAGTATGGCAAGACCGGGGATGAAATGGGCTGGACCAAAGTGTTATAGGTTATCTCTATAATTGCCTGTTTTTGTTGGTTTTCCGGATATACAGTTTATGAAGTTTTTCTCTTCATTATTATAATTAGAGCCCCTCCTGCCGGGATTCTCTGGTTTGAGGGGCTTTAGTAATTTAACAGATCAAGTATTCAGCTATTTCTCCTCTGAGTTAACGTGGTTGCGTAATTATATAGCCATTTTTATCCGATCAAGGATCAATAGAATATAGCAGAAAGAAGGAAGTCTGACGAAGAATAGATAATAAATAAAAGACGGCTAACTTTATTCGCAAATGACGGAAGACCACATGAAATGCGTAGCGGTGTCAGATATAAAGACCAAGGCGCGCGTGTTGCAGGCAGAGGAGGGAGAGGATGAGTTTTTCCAGAATTGTCAGGAACGCCAAAGGAATACCTTGTATCCGGGATACCAATATCCCGGTGACCGCCATTGTACAGATGGCGACCAGCAGGATGACTGTACCGGATATACGGGCGAAGTATCCGGAATTAAGCGAAGAAGATATTTATGAAGCACTGGCTTTTGCTGCCAATGCTTTACTGAGAAACAGCGATGATTGAGCCGATCATACCCTAGACAAGGGAGAAAGCGGGGCTTGACAAAGTCTACATTTATTTGGAGGCTAGAAGATTTATCCCAAGGGTGTTCCTGGTATAAAGGATAAACGGTGAATTTGATGTTCTTTAAGCGATAGTGGAGACTGAGCCCCAGATTATTCTGAGGGCATAGTAGAGTAGAGCCAAGCCTAGAACCCGGTTAAACCAGTGGAGGTACGCGTTGGCAGTCCGGCGAAAAAAAGAGGTTGAAACCAGGCTGGCTAAGAGAAGAAACCAGCCTACGACTGCGATCATAATTTCCAACCCGTAGAGCCACTGCACCCAGAACGCAGTATTGACCGTTAAGAATTGTGAAAACACACTGAGGAAAAACAAAGCTGCTTTAGGGTTTAACATGTTGCAGAAGAAACCCTCCTTGAAACCTGCAGCAAGACTTTTTTGTTCAGTGCCTTGTATATTGTTCTCACTTTGGCTGTCGATGAGTTGCTGGGAGGAGGATTTGGTAAGCAGGCTTTGCCAACCGAGGCGGAATAGGTATATAGCTCCTATCACTTGGATGATCCTAAAGATGGTGGGATTCTTCTGTAGAAAGAGGGCGAGTCCCAGGATTGTACAAGAAATATGAATAGTCAGCGCTAGCCCAATCCCGAGAGCAGTGGCGATCCCCATCCTTTTGCCATGACCAAGGCTGTTTTTGAGCACGACAAAAAAGTCCGGACCTGGGGAGATTCCGCCCAACAATCCAACGAGAAAGACTTGATAATACATAATAAAGATTCCACCTTTACTCCATGCTGAAATGGGATTATGATATAAAACATTATACTACAAGAATTCCTGTATTGAAGTATTTTGATCACAATATACTGAATCGAAAACCTAAGATGATCAAAACATTTTGTTTACCCTAAAACCCCTTGCCAGAATACCTGTTTAAAAAAAAAAGAGGGGGCGCCCCCAAATATCACCAGAGATCCGAATATTTATTTTTGTACCCCTTCTGGCGGCGAAAGCATACCGGTCCGTTCTTCCAACCTTTTTATCCTCTCCTCCAGCGCATATAGATCATCTTTGGTTACTATGCCCATACTTTTTCGGAGATCCTCCATTTGTCTTAAGATCATTTCTTTAAGGAGCACCTTTTCTTCTTCACCGCGCTCCAATAGCTCACCGGCCAGTTTCCGGGCTTCTTCCGAAGTGGCTTCTCCTTTTTCCACCAGGTCCTGTGCGAACTTCTCCGCTTTTTCTTTTGTGAGGGAAATGGCGCCCAAACCCATTAAGATTGACTTTTCCAGCAAACTCTTTATCTTCTTCACCTCCAGTCTTCACAGGCTGTTCTTTATATATTATTTTCATGTTTGTCCGTAAATATTGAGGAAATATTGGTTAGTGTATAATTAAGTTCGCAATTTCATAAAGGAAAAGCCATCGGGACTCCGAAATGGTAAGTTGCTCAAAACAAACCCAAAAAGGAGTGTTGTCCGATGGCTTACCATAAGGATACCGCGAATTTAGAAAAAATGCTACTGAAATTTTTAAGTGAACCGGATCCCATGCTCTCCATGCTCGAATGGCTGTGCCATAAAATGATGGAAGTAGAAGTCGAAAATAAGCTCAGTGC
>DATCJV010000097.1:0-5952 GCA_036562625.1 Bacillota bacterium
ATCATAATAATATTCCACTTTTCGGCAACGGTAGTAACCTAACGAGAATGGCTTTGAAAGGTTTAAATAAACAAAACGCTGTCTAACTGAATGTTCTCTATGTGAGGTTCAAAAAATCTACAGTGTCTTGACACGATCGCCTGTTATTTACGGGTGTGCAGAATTCGTGTTTTTTTTTACAATAATTGAAAGGATTTCGCCCCGCCCATAGTGAATTATCTCTATGAGGTGGTGCGGGGGTGAAAACGTGTTACTAAGTAAAGAAGAAAAGCAGCCCAATAAATTACAGGCCTTCAGGAGAATCAGCAGAATTCTGCGGGCAGCGGGTTTTAAAAAGAAAAAATCATTCCTGCCTTTATACCATGAATTAGTGAAGGAAGGAAATTCTTTCGGAGTTGGATTTGAATTGGAGAGAGGCGGTCAAGGGATTGCCGCTGATCTGACTTTGAATGGGCGATATATTGGGCGCGCGGACGAACTCTTCACCGATGAGGTGATCGGCGATAATTTTTGGAAATTCACCACCCATGAGGAGTTACTCGCTCAACTGGATGAGATTATGTCATTGATTTTAAATAATTATGAAGCTATTTTAGACGGTAGCCTTGATTTGGATAAAAGGCGCGCGGAATGGGACCGGATGCAAGAAGAGTTTTTGCGGGGATTAAGTCCGGAAGACCATGGAAAGTTGGAAAAGGCGCTCCAGGAAAAGATGGAAGAGTGGCGACGCCGGAGAGCCGGCCAGCCTTTACCTTTGTGGCGAGACATCTGGGAGGAATTTGGCTTTTCTGTCGTCTCCGGTAGTATGCGCAAGTAACTACCAGTAATGAGTGGAGTATCAATTAATCGCCTCCGGTTAAGCTAAAGCCGGAGGTGATTTTGTTGAGCAGCCAAGAGAACCAGGGTGGAAATACCAGTCATCCGGAGAGACCTCCGCGTAAACCGGCGCGGTTAGATCAGTTCGCTGATGACATCTACGGAGATCAGGCGGAAATTGCCGAAGAGTTTGGGGTGACCGGGAGAAGAGAAACCAGGCGGGTGCGGGCGCTGACCCGTCCGCGCGAGTACGCCTCTGACCGACGCGACCAACGCGGGACACGGGGACGTGTTTGAGGATAAGCGTGCCAAGACGTGACCGGGAACAGAGAAAAAACTTGACGCTTTTGTACGGATGGGCTATAATATGTGTTAATTCATATCGAGCTATACTGCCTGGATTTCATGTGAATTGATGGGTGTGGACTTAAGCGAGGAAGAGGAGAGTAGCCGCAGGCTGAAGGTTTCAGAGAGAAGGGTGGACGCTGCAAGCCCTTCCCGGAGGCGCGGTGAAGACCACCTTGGAGCTGCCGGAGTAAGTCTTATCTGGCGAAGATAAAGATGAAAGCCGGACGGTAGGCGCCGTTACCGCCGTAATGATGAAGCCGGATCCCGGTAGGCGCCTGCTTTTGAGCTGGACGCCGAGGGGTCAATTAGGGTGGAACCGCGAGCAAGTTGCCCGTCCCTGAATACTGCAGGGGCGGGTTTTTGTTTATAACATTACTGTACCGCCCGGACCAGAGTTCTTCAGACGGGGGGCGGGGATTTCTTCAAAGATGCGTTGTTGCGCCGGCCGGACCCGGAGATCTACCCGGGAGGCAGGGCGGACGGGGATTTTCTCTATGAGTCCCCGGACTCGGAAAAGCGAGTTACGCTTGGAAGACCACAGGCGCGCGTATTCCGCGCAAACGGACAGGAGGGAATGACGGATGGAACCGACGATCGAGATCTGCGCCGGCGGCGTAGTAATCAAAGACGGAAAGGTCGTGGCCATTAAGCGCAAGAACGGGGTCTGGCTGATGCCCAAGGGACATGTGGATCCCGGTGAGACCTTGGAAGAAGCTGCTCTCCGCGAGGTGCGGGAGGAGACGGGGCTGGTGGCCAGGGCCGGGGTGAAGCTGGGCGAAACCGAATATACTCATCAGGAGGACGGGCGACCGCATCACAAGAAGGTGCATTGGTTCTATATGGAGGCGGTTTCCGGGGAACCGACTCCGGAACCGGAGATGTTCACCGATCTTAAGCTCCTGGACGAGAAGGAAATAGAGTTACTAAGCTTTGAGCATGACCGGAAACTGGCCAGACTGGCCCTGACTTTGATGAAGAAAGGGAAAGGCTGAGTCATCGTGTTCAGCGGGGAAAATGAAAGGATTTGTGGATAAGCGACAAAAAGGAGGACGATAAATGAGCAAATTACACTTACCGGACGGCGCGGTACTGGAGATTCCCGGTGGGGTCCCGGGGAAAGAAGCGCTGGCGGCGGTTGATCCCACGTTGAAGAAAGATCTAATCTGCCTGAAGATTAACGGGGTTTTGGCTGATCTGTCCGCCGTTATTCCCGAAGGCGGCGAGGTTTCTTTGGTATTGAAGGACGATCCGGAAGCCCTGAGTGTGCTGAGGCACTCTGCTTCTCACATTATGGCGCAAGCCGTAAAAAGGCTATACCCTGAGGCGAAGCTGGCGATCGGACCGGCAATCGCCGACGGATTCTATTATGATTTTGACCTGCCTCAACCCTTGACTCCGGAAGATTTGACTAAGATTGAGGCGGAGATGAAGCGGATCATCAAAGAGGATCTCCGCTTTGAAAGGGTGCTGATCCCAAGGGAAGAAGCCCTGGCCACCTTGGAAAAACAGGGGGAGAAGTATAAGATTGAATTAATTGAGGGACTGGCCGATGAGGAACTCTCCTTCTACCGGCAGGGGGAGTTCATCGATCTGTGCCGGGGACCGCATCTTCCTTCCACCCGTTATGTTAAAGCTTTTAAGTTGATGAGTGTGGCCGGAGCATATTGGCGGGGGGATTCCTCCCGTGAGATGTTGCAGCGGATCTACGGCACCGCCTTCTTCAGTAAGGAAGAGTTGCAGAATCATCTGGATCTGTTGGCCGAAGCCGCGAAGAGAGATCACCGGAAACTCGGTAAAGAGCTTGACCTTTTCTCTACCGATGAGGAGATTGGCGCTGGCTTGATCTTGTGGCATCCGAAAGGCGGACGGATCAGGGAGGAGATTGAGAACTTCTGGCGGAAAGAGCACCGGGCCAACGGTTATGAGATCGTTTATACTCCTCGTATCGGACGGGCCGGTTTGTGGGAGACCAGCGGACACTTGGGCTTTTATCGGGAGAATATGTACTCCGCCATGCAAGTGGAGGACCAGGATTATATCATCAAACCGATGAACTGCCCTTTCCATATCGCGATCTACAAGAGCAGGGGCCGGTCTTACCGGGAGCTTCCTTTCCGCTGGGCGGAACTGGGCACTGTTTACCGGTATGAACGCAGCGGGGTGCTTCATGGCCTGTTGAGGGTGCGAGGTTTCACTCAAGACGACGCTCATATCTTTTGCCGGCCGGATCAGATGCCGGAGGAGATCGACCGGGTGTTATCTTTCTGCCTCCATATTTTGAAGGCTTTCGGTTTTAGCGACTTCCGGCTTTACCTCGCCACCAGGCCCGAGGAGTCCGTAGGGGAAGAGGAGCGCTGGCAGGCGGCGACCACCGCTTTGGAAGAGGCGATTAAAAAGACCGGGCTGCCTTATGAAGTGGATGAGGGGGGCGGGGCCTTCTATGGGCCGAAGATTGATCTGAAGATCAAGGATGCCCTTGGCCGGGAATGGCAGTGTTCCACTATTCAGTTTGACTTTAACGAACCGGAGCGTTTCGGATTGACCTATAAGGGAGCGGACGGCGCCGACCACCAGCCATATATGATTCACCGCGCTCTACTGGGTTCGCTGGAGCGGTTCTTCGGGATCTTGATTGAACAGTACGGAGGGGCTTTCCCGCTATGGTTGGCCCCGGTCCAAGTTGTTGTGCTTCCGGTGCTCCCCGCTCAACAGGAGTATGCGGGCAGGATCTGTGCTTGGCTGCGCGAGCACGGAATCCGGGCTGAACTGGATGGCAGAAACGAAAAGATTGGGTACAAGATCAGAGAAGCGCAGGTGAACAAGGTTCCCTATATGATTATTGTCGGGGAGAAAGAGGCGGCCCAAGGGACGCTCTCCGTCCGGAGCCGGAAGGAAGGGGACCTGGGGGTCCAAGAAAAGGAGGTGTTTTTAGCCAGGATCAAACAGGAGATTGAGACCAAGAAGGCCTAGGAGGCATGGAATTAGCCCATGATTGATTACAAAAAATTTCATTGGCGGATACATTAATATTAATATAGATTCGAATGTATACTTGCGCCCAATTGCTTGATCCCGGGCCTAAACTTCTGTATAATTTGTTTAATCAATAACATGCACAATCATGTGGTGATGCGGGTTTTACCTGTGCCGACCATGTTTTTACAGGAAGATATAAAGGGGGATTTGTAATGAAAAAATCATCAAAGTTATCACTGCTTGGTTTGGCGCTTTTGTTAGGCGTGGGTCTGGTCTTGACCGGTTGCGGACAAAAGGAACCCGATGAAATCAGGATTGGAATTATCGCGCCGCAGACGGGTCCGGTCGCGGCTTATGGCGAGGGCGCCCGGGACGGTGTCTTGCTGGCCTTTGATAAGATCAACGCCGCCGGCGGGATCAACGGTAAAAAGATCAAGTACTTCCTGGAAGATAACAAAGGAGATCAAGCGGAAACAACCAATGTGGTGAATAAGTTAATCAGCAAAGACAAGGTGATAGCCATTATTGGTCCGGTGATCAGCGGAACCTCCAACGTGGCGGCGCCGATCTGTAATAAAGAAAAAATTCCGATGATTACTCCGACCGGCACGGCGGTGGAGATCACCAAAGCCGGCGAGTACATCTCCAGAGTCTGTTTTCTCGATAGTTATCAGGGATCGGTCATGGCAAAATTCGCTGTGGAAAACCTGGGGGCCAAGACCGCGGCGGTCCTTTATGACGTGGCCAGTGACTACAGTATCGGGATGAAGGATGTTTTTATTGAGAAATTTACGGAGCACGGCGGCAAAGTGATTGAGACTGTCTCCTTTACCAGTGGGGATGCTGATTTCAGCGCTCAGCTGACGAAGATTAAAGCCGCCAATCCGGATGTGATTTATTTGCCTGCTTACTATAACGATGATTCTCTGGTGCTCCGGCAAGCGCACGGTCTGGGCATTAAAGCCACTTTCCTCGGGGGAGACGGTTGGGATGCGCAGGAATTGATTGACAGCGCGGGAGCGACTGCGGAAGGTTGTTACTTTACTACCCACTATTCGTCAAGCGACCCCTCACCGATCGTGCAGGATTTTCTCAAGGATTATCAAGCGAAGTACAATCGTTTCCCCATTGTCTTCGCGCCGTTGGGTTATGACGCCGCTCTTTTATTGGCGGACGCCATTGAACGGGCGGGCAGCCTGGATCCGGAGAAGATTAAGGATGCGATTAACGCCACCAAAGATTTTCCGGGCGTAACCGGCACCCTCTCTTTGGATGAAAACGGGGATCCCATTAAGGATGTAACTATTGTCACGGTGAAAAACGGTCGGTTTGAAATGGTTACCAAGATGCGGCCATAGGTTCTCATATATTCTGCGCGTGCCAGGAGAAGTTATTTTCCGGTCGGATCAGGATTTGTTCGCTGTTGCGCGCATATAGGCAAAGAGGGGCTATCCCCTCTTTGCCCTGTTTTGGGCTACGGGTGTTAAATACTGGAAAGTTAGATTTTTAAGGGTGTGAAGGCATGTCGGAAATTTTTCAACAGATTATTAACGGGTTAAGCCTCGGAAGTATCTATGCTCTAATCGCCCTGGGTTATACGATGGTCTACGGTATAATTCAGCTGATTAACTTCGCCCATGGAGATATTTACATGGTGGGGGCGTTTACCGGCTACTTCGCCATTCTGGCCGGCCTGCCCTTTCCCCTGGTTTTATTGGTGGCTATGGTATGCCCGGCGATTTTGGGTATGTTGATTGAACGGGTGGCTTATAAACCCCTGCGCTATTCCCCAAGGATTACGGCTTTAATTAC
>DATCJV010000102.1:0-18266 GCA_036562625.1 Bacillota bacterium
TCTGCAGGCTTTTATCTGAGACATGCTTCGCTCTCCTCTCGCTGGGGTGTTACCATTAACAAGCTTTGATGTTAACTTTTACTTATATTATTAACCGGCTGTTAGGTACTTATCTAAAGATTCCATATTTTCGCGTACAATCTTCACCACCAGGTTACCTGCAGACGTGACGGACTCCTAAAAAAAACAACCACCTCTGGTGGCTGCTTTGCTTTCTTTAAGGCCATAATACACTAATTCAGGCCAATCGATTATGCTAAATATTAGTCAAATAAACAGTTAATCAGGTTATAGCTGTTCTGCTACAGATGAGAACCCGGTCGTAACCGGCCGCATCTTTATAGCTGTCAACTTTGGCATATCCGGCTTGTTTGGCCAGGTCGGATATAGAGGCTGCTTGATCATAGCCATGTTCGAAGGCTAAGAAGCCGTCCGCTTCTAGATACTCTCCAGCGGAGGGAATGATTCTCCGATAAAAATCCAAACCGTCGGCGCCTCCGTCTAAAGCAATCACCGGTTCGGTCCGTACTTCCTTGGATAAAGTAGCCAGCACGGCAGTAGGAATATAGGGGGGATTGGAGACAATACCCATGTACCTCTTGGCCTTGGGAAGCGGCGCAAAGAGGTCACCTGTATAAAAGGTAATCCGCTCCACCACGCCAAGCCGCCGGGCATTCTCCACGGCCACAGCGACAGCTTGAGGCGAAACATCCACCGCATCGATCCGGACCTCCGGAAGGTATAAGGCAAGAGAGATGGCGATCACACCGCTGCCGGTACCCAGCTCCAACAGACGTCTCTCTCCCCCCTCCCCGGTCGCAGATGTCGCCTCTGTGGGCGTTTCCGTCTGTTGCCTCGTGCGCACAAGCCCACATGTTCTCTCCACCAACAGTTCAGTTTCGGGCCGCGGGATCAACACTGAGGAATTTACTAAAAAATCCCACTTCAAAAAGGACTTCTTTCCTGTAATATAGGCCAAGGGTTCACCGGAAAGCCGCCTCTTAATCACGGATTTATAATCTGCAGTTTCCTTGGGAGTGATCGGACGATCAAATTGAAGATATAATTGGAGCCTGTCCAGGCCTAAGACAAAGGCCAATAATAATTCCGCTTCCAGCCGGGCGGAGGACAGGCCCTTTTCCCCCAGGAAGGCAGCAGTGGAACGCAGGACGAAATCAACGGTTAATGCTCTCATCTACTCACCCTCTTTGAGCCTTTGGGCCTGTTCCGAAAGGATCAAATTGGAGATGAGCTCCTCTAAATCCCCGGCGATGATAGCGTCCAGCCGGTGCAGGGTTAAACCGATTCGATGGTCAGTCACTCGGTTTTGCGGATAGTTGTAGGTCCGAATTCGTTCACTGCGGTCACCTGATTTAACCATACTCCGTCTGGTGTTAGCCAATTCATCCTGCTGTTCTTGGATGATTCGATCCAACAAGCGGGCCCGTAAGATTTTCAGGCCCTTCTCTTTATTCTTCAACTGGGATTTTTCATCCTGGCAGGTTACTACCATCCCGGTGGGCAAGTGGGTGATACGTACTGCCGAATCAGTGGTATTCACACTCTGCCCGCCGTGACCGGATGATCGGTAAACATCAATCCGTAAATCATTAGGGTTAATCTCCAACTCAACTTCTTCCGCTTCAGGGAGGACCACCACGGTAGCGGCTGAAGTATGAATCCGTCCACCCGTTTCCGTAGCGGGAATTCTTTGCACCCGGTGAACGCCGCTCTCAAACTTCAACCTGCTGTAAGCCCCTTCCCCTTCCACCATGAAGATGATTTCTTTAAAACCTCCTAATTCAGTCGGATTGGCGTTCATAATCTCTGTCTTCCAGCCAAGGCTCTCTCCATAGCGAGTATACATACGAAAAAGATCCGCCGCAAAAAGCGCGGCTTCTTCTCCACCGGTCCCGGCGCGAATCTCCACGATCACGTTTTTCTCATCATTGGGGTCCTTGGGCAGAAGCAGAATGCGCAGTTCATCCCGGAGGTTTTCCCGCTTGTTTTCCAATTCGGAGATTTCCGCCTTTAAGAGCTGCGCCTCTTCTTCCGAGGGTTTTTCCGCTAAAAGCTCTGCCGCGGTTTGCAGGTCGGACTCCACTTGCTTGTATTGGCGGTAAAGGTTGACCACTTCCTCCAATTCAGAGTGGGCTTTGGCAATCTTCCGCATCTCTTCTGGATTGGCTAAGACTTCAGGATCAGCCAATTTTTTCCCTAACTCATCGTATCTTTCATTGATGGCGGCTAACTTTTCAAACATTTTAGAATACCTCACTCATTAATCGGCAGGTTCTCTTCGGATTGCAGCCGTCTAACCGGTATGGGGTCTTTCTCTTTTTCGATGGCCAATACTTCCTGCAATGCGGCGATGGCCACCTGCAGTTGGCTGTCATCTGGTTCTCTGGTCGTAAGTTTTTGTAACATTAACCCGGGCCAACTCAGCCACTTCCACCAGAAGACCGACTGCTTCTTACCGGCGAGTTTAATAAGCTCATACGAGATCCCGGCCACCACCGGGAGCAGTAACAATCTAGAGGAGAAACGGGAGATTAAAGTCTGTTCGCCCAAGAAAGAAAAGACGACGGCGCTGGTGATCACGACAAAAAGCAGGAAACTCGTGCCGCAGCGCGGATGGAGAGTGGATTTCCCCCTGGCGTTCTCCACCGTTAATTCCTCGCCAGCTTCATAGGTGTGGATTGCTTTGTGTTCTGCGCCATGGTACATAAAGATCCGTTTGATATCTTTCATTAGTGAAACTAAGGAAATATAGGCGACCAAGATTACGGCCCGGATCAATCCCTCCGCCAAATTACGCCAGAAAGGCCCCGGCACATATGGGGCAATCACTCCTCTAACCAAGAGGGGCAAGACGATAAAGAGCAGTACAGTCAGGCCGAGCGCCAGGACAATCATGGCCGTCATCTCCCAGGGAGTAAGCTCTGCTTCGCCTTCTTCCTCCATGAATTGGTTGGCCGAAAACTGCAAAGCTTTTAAGCCTAGAGCAAAGGATTCGCCCAGAGCGATGATGCCGCGGATAAACGGCCATCTTAAAAAGGATAGTCTTTTTGTATATGAACCCAAAGGTTGGTTGTTGATTACCAAATCACCGGTATTTTTGCGGACAGCAACGGCATAGTTGTAACGGCCGCGCATCATTACCCCTTCGATCACCGCCTGCCCACCATACTGAAATTTACTGGACAACCTTTCACCTTCTTTACTATACGTCTAAATATACCAGACGGAAACAAAGTGCGCATTATGGAAATAATACGCACTTTACGTGTGCGTTCATTCCTAATCTGCAGGCAAATAGTGAAAACAGAGCATCTAAGCTCTGTTTTAACTTAACTTCTCTGTTTTTTTCATGCGCTTCTGGAATTTCTCAACTTGTCCTCCGGAATCAACAATCCGCTGTTTACCAGTGAAGAACGGATGACACTTTGAACAAATCTCCACGCGGATCTCTTTCTTAGTGGAGCCCGTAACAAAACTCTCTCCGCAGGCGCAGGTTACCTGAGCCTGATGGTATTGAGGATGAATTCCTTCTTTCACAGTTCTCACCTTGCTTTCTCCGGTTTTTAACTGTTTTATTATAGCATAGGTCAGGTGTTTACGCAAGAAATTCACTTGCTGCTGGCCGCTTGCCGAAGTTCTTCAACTTTGTCCAAGGCTTCCCAAGGCAGATCCAGATCAACACGGCCAAAATGTCCGTAGCAAGCCGTCTGTTTATAGATGGGCCTTCTCAGATTTAAGTCTCTAATGATCGCCCCCGGACGTAGATCAAATACTTTCTCTACGATCCGGACAAGCTCTGCTGAAGATACCCGGCCGGTACCGAAAGTATCAATCATAATGGAGACCGGTCGGGCCACTCCGATGGCGTAGGCGATTTGGATCTCGCATTTTCCAGCCAGTCCAGCAGCGACAATATTCTTGGCTACATAACGGGCAGCGTAGGCGCCGGACCGATCCACTTTTGTCGGGTCTTTACCGGAGAAGGCTCCCCCACCATGCCGCGCCATTCCCCCATATGTGTCCACAATAATCTTCCGCCCGGTGAGACCGGAATCCCCATGTGGACCGCCGACGACAAAGCGTCCAGTAGGATTGATAAAGTACTTGGTTTGCCCGTCTAGGTATTTTTCAGGTATGACCGGACCAATCACTTTTTCCTTAATGTCCTGTCGAAGCTGTTCCATATCAATACCGGGATGATGTTGAGTAGAAACCACCACAGTATCAATGCGAACTGGTTGATCATCTTCATATTCAACTGTCACTTGCGTCTTGCCGTCCGGACGAAGATAAGGTAAGATCTTTTCTTTTCTCACCTGAGTCAGGCGCCTGGCCAACCGATGAGCCAAGGCGATCGGCATCGGCATGTACTCTTCTGTTTCGTTGGTGGCGTACCCAAAAACCATCCCTTGGTCGCCGGCCCCGAGTTGCGCTATAGCGTCCGCCTCCAGTCCGCTCTTCACCTCCCAAGCGGAATTCACCCCCATGGCAATATCCGGCGACTGTTCATCAATGGCCGTCAAGACGGCGCAGGTATCTCCATCAAAACCGTACTTTGCTCTGGTATATCCAATCTCTCTCACTGTCTCCCGGACAATCTTGGGGATGTCCACATAACAGTTGGTGGTGATTTCTCCCATCACCAGCACAAGACCGGTGGTTACCGATGTCTCACACGCTACCCTGGCCTGGGGGTCTTCGGCCAAAATAGCGTCCAGCACAGCATCGGAGATCTGATCACAGACCTTATCCGGATGCCCTTCCGTCACTGATTCGGATGTAAATAACTGACGTTTCTTTTCCATTTATATATCCTCCTTCTTCTTACGTTTTCCAATGCCCAACCATACTACTCACCGGGGCCCGGTTGCTTAAGAACAAAAAACCCTCTTCCGGAATGGTCGAGGGAGGAAGCACAATTCTTTATTGCCTACCATGAACATCTGTTCATGCTGTAGCATCGCATTAAAAAGCCTTTATACCTCGTCCTCATCTTCCAGAATGAACTTCTGGCGGAGTTGGCACCGTTTTAGGGGCGGATCCCTAATGGTTGCCGGGTTTCATCGGGCCGTCTCCCTCCACCCTCTGGATGAGTGCAAACGCTTCGTGCCAGAGTCGTGTTTTACACAAAATGGTGTGAAGTGCGCTTTCATATCATCTATACTTGAATATATTACTACCTGAATGTATTAATTAACACATATATTATGTATTAAAACAAAATGATATACACGCCTACACTTCTTGGACCTGCAATAGGTTGGTAGTTCCCGGGATGCCCGTCCGGACACCGGCGGTCACCACCACTAAATCACCTTTTTTAACCAAACCGCTGGCCAGGGCGGCTTGTATACTCTGATCCAATGTTTCATCAGTAGTCTTCGCTCCCGGAACCACCATGGGAGTTACTCCCCAAATGAGCGAGAGTGCCCTGGCCACTTCAGGATTGGGAGTAGTGGCTAAAATCGCAGTGTTCGGCCGGTACTTCGAGACCATCCGCGCCGTACTCCCGGATTGAGTTGCCGTAATAATAGCCTGGGCCTTAAGGTCCGCGGCTATTTGACAAGTGCCATGACTAACGGCGTCACCTATAGTTAGACTTTTTCCCCGCGCGCAGTTTCTTCTTTTCTCCTGTGAGTTGGGCCCCTCATATTCCAAAGTTGCTTCAATCCTCCGGGCTACCCTGCTCATGACTTCCACCGCTTGGACAGGATACCTGCCGACTGCAGTTTCACCGGATAGCATTACCGCATCCGTTCCGTCCAAAATCGCATGCGCCACGTCCGTTGCTTCAGCCCTGGTCGGACGCGAATTCCTAATCATTGACTCCAACATTTCCGTGGCGGTAATTACCGGCTTGCCATGCCGGTTAGCAGCACGAATCAAAGTTCTTTGAATAATCGGCACATCCTCCAAGGGTAATTCCGTGCCCAGATCTCCCCGGGCTACCATCAACCCGTCAGCTGCCGATAGAATAGCCTCTCTGTTGTCGTAACCCTCTTGGTTCTCGATCTTCGCGATGATTTGCATCTTTCGCCCATAGCTTTGCAGGGCACGGCGAACTTCTTCAATGTGACTTGCCCGTCTGGTGAAAGAAAGAGCGATAAAATCCGCGCCGATCTCCGCTGCAAACTTTAGATCCTGCAGATCTTTTTCGGTCAAAGCAGGTAATCTTACAGAAACTCCGGGGAGAGAAAGGCCTTTTTTAGAATCCAATTCTCCGCCTTCCAGTACCCGGCAGAGCAAAAAGTTTTCTCCGACTTTTTCCACGCGGAGTTTGATTAAACCATCATGAAGATAGATATTATTACCGATTCTGGAGTCTTCCATCAAGTATTCATAGTCCGTCGTAATCAGCGGATATTCATTGCCTATGGAAGGTAAAGGCTTATGCTCACTGGCCAGACACACCAAGGTATTGTCCTCCAGCAACATTTTTCCCGGTAAAACCCCGGTCCGGATCTTCGGCCCTTGAATATCAATAAGGATGCCTACTACTGTTTGCAGTTCCCGGGCAGCGGCACGAACCAGCTCAATTCGCTCTTGGTGCTCGGCCCAGGTTCCATGAGACATGTTGATTCTCGCTACATTCATCCCGGCCTTGATTAAGTCCTTAATTACCGGAAGCGTAGACGAACTCGGACCAAGGGTGCAGACAATCTTGGTCCTTTTGACAATACTCAAACCACCTCACCTCACAAACAGCTACGATATTATGTCGATGATCTTTACTGCACACCCTTGACAACCATCGTTTCACTCTCAGTAGGTGGTGGCTAATAGATCGGCCAGTTCCAACAGGCGTAAATCTATTTTATTTCCGGAAGCGATCGATTCATCCATGGTGGACACAGTAATTTTGCTCTTATTCCAACCGACCATTTTCTCTGTTTCCCCCGCCAGCAGGAGTTCGGTTGCGGTGGCGCCAAACTGGGTGCCCAAAAGCCGATCCACCGCTGAAGGAGAACCTCCTCTTTGAATATGGCCTAAAATCGTGATTCTTGTATCCTTACCTGTTTTTTCCCGGATATAAGTCGCCACTTGCATCGCGCTGCTCTCTGAGAGAGCTCGTCCACTGATGGGATCACCGAAGACGCCTTCCGCCACTACTACGATACTATGGCTTCTGCCCCGCACGTCATTGGCTTTGACCCGCTTGACCACTTCATCCAGATCCGGTTCTACTTCAGGAATGAGAATGGCCTCGGCGGCGCCGGCCAATCCGGCGTGCAACGCAATAAACCCGGCATTTCTCCCCATCACCTCCACCACATAAACCCGGTCATGGGAAGCGGCTGTATCTCTAATCTTGTTGATGGCGTCCAAGGCAGTATTCACCGCCGTATCAAAGCCCAAAGCCATTTCTGTACAGCCGATGTCATTATCAATAGTAGCGGGAATCCCGATGGTGGTGAAACCCATCTTATTTAAATCTTTAGCGCCTAGAAAAGACCCGTCGCCGCCGATGACGACTAATCCGTCAATCTTAAAAATATCCAGATTGGCCAGGGCTTTTTCTTGTCCTTCCTTCGTTTTAAACTCGGGACACCTTGCGGAATGCAGGATGGTTCCTCCCAGGTGCAGGATACCGGAGACGGCCATGGAGTTTAACTCCACAATCTCTCCGGTAATCAGTCCTTGGTAGCCACGTTTCACTCCAAAAACCTTACAACCGGCACTAATAGCCTTTAGCGTCGCGGCTCTCACTGCAGCGTTCATTCCCGGCGCGTCGCCGCCGCTAGTGACAATAGCTATGCGTTTCAATTAAACTCCCCCATTCAGTTCAACTAGGTTATGCGTTGCTAAACTCATACACTAAATACATACTGAATTAAGCGAAAATATTTTATCACAAAAAAGCCAGCCGCATAAGGCTTTTTTCTTTAAGGAAACTTTACTAGGATGATGTAAATTTGTTATCCTTTTTGGACAAGAATATTACCCTGCATTGCACTGAAGAATAGGCGCCTATTAAAAGTATGCATATAGAATTGGAACTTATTAAGCTTAGCTATAGATCCCGATCTTTTTAAATTTATCATATCGTAAGCGTAAAAGGTCTTCGCCTGGAATTTCCAATATCTCTTCCAAGTTACGAACCAACGCCTCTTTGAGCAGTTTGGCGCCTGCGACTTTATCCCGGTGAATCCCGCCCAATGGTTCAGGGATGATCTCATCAATCACCTTCATTTCTTTCAGATTCTCGGCGGTTAACCGGAGAACCTCCGCAGCCTTTGGCGCTTCATTCGCATCCTTCCATAAAATGGAGGCGCATCCCTCAGGAGTAATCACTGAATAATAGGCGTGTTCCAGCATTAAAATCCGGTCGCCTACCGCAATCGCCAGGGCGCCGCCGCTCCCTCCTTCTCCGGTAATTACCACAATAATCGGAGTTTTTAAACCGGCCATCGCCATAATGGAATGGGCCACCGCCTCGCCTTGTCCGCGCTCTTCAGCTTCAATTCCGGGATAAGCGCCGGCTACATCAACCAGGGTAATCACCGGCCGTCCAAACCTTTCCGCCTGTTTCATCAGGCGCATGGCTTTTCTGTATCCTTCCGGGTGCGGACTACCGAAGTTTCTGGCAATATTCTCCTTGGTATCCCTCCCTTTCTGTTGACCGAGCACTGTAACGGGAATACCGTTTAAGAAGGCCAGTCCCCCTACTAACGCCGGATCATCCTTAAAGAGCCTGTCCCCATGCAATTCAATAAAATCGTCAAAAATAAGCTCTACATACTCCAAGAAAGTAGGACGTTTGGGATGGCGGGCGACCTGCACCTTTTGGAGAGGGGTTAGATTCTTATAGATCCTTTCCTTCAGAACATCCGCTTTGGCCTGCAGACGCTGGATCTCTTCGCTCATGTCGATATTTTTTTCCGTGCTGAAAACCCTTATTTCTTCAATCTTCCTCTCCAATTCAAGTAAAGGTTTTTCAAATTGCATAGTAAAGCCATTCTCATTACCCATTTACTTCAGCCCTTTCCGTACTTTGATGGAAACGTAATAAACGGGCTAGGGTTTTGCGAACTTCTTTTCTATGGACGATCAGATCGAGCACGCCATGTTGCAGAAGGAATTCCGACTTCTGAAAACCCTCCGGTAAGGTTTGGCGGATCGTCTGTTCAATGACGCGTGTGCCGGCAAAACCTATGTATGCTCCCGGCTCAGCCATATTTATATCTCCCTGTGAGGCAAAGCTGGCATAAACCCCTCCAGAGGTTGGATCCGTCAAGACCGAGATATAGACTAAACCTCGTTCCGCCAAAAGGTTACGAGCCTGGCAAGTCTTGGCCATCTGCATCAGCGATAGGATTCCCTCCTGCATACGGGCGCCACCAGAGGCGGAGACCGTAATCATAGGCAGATGATTTGCGGCAGCGTATTCAAAAGTGTTAGCGATCTTTTCGCCAACCACCGAACCCATGGAACCTCCCATAAAGAAAAAGTCCATGACGGCAATGGCGACAGGAATCCCTTCGATCTTCCCTGCTCCGGTAAGGACACCCTCTTTTAACCCTGTTTCCTTCTGATACTTGCTTAATCTTTTCTCATAATTGGGGAAGTTTAATGGATTCGTTGGGGAAAGCTCGGCAAAAAGCTCCTCAAAACTACCCTCATCAAGCAATTGCCGTAACCGCTCTTTCGCCCCGATCCGGAAATGATAGTCACACTTTGGGCAGACCTTTAAATTTTGCTCCAAGTCTTTATGATAAATAATCTGGTGACAGTTTTCACATTTTACCCACAAACCATCGGGCAAATCCTTTTTTGTTCTTTCATCCCGCTCTTGCCTGGCAGTCTCCTCCCGGTAATTGCGGACTGTTACATACTTGGGTTTTGTGCGAAAGAGGTCTTTTAACAATGATCAATTCCACCTCTCTTCCTAGGATACAACTTCCTGTCAGGCAAGGATGTTTTGTACCCTGAAGAAAGTAAATTGAGGAAATAAACATACTTTGCTTTGAACAAGCAAATTTACAAAGAATATAAAATTAAATCCGTAATTTGTCAAGGAAAATGTTTCCTGATTTCTTGTTCAGTATAGCCGTTGAGCTGTGGTAGCGGATGAGAATTTATTATCTGATCTCCCGGTACTCTTTGACTTGGAGCGCTTGATTCAGCACTTCTTGGGCCTCCTCCAATTCAGCTTCTGTAACTAAAACTTCAAAATTACCATTGTTTTCTTTGACTTTTATCCCCAAGGGATTGAGGCGCACCAAGATCCCTTCGGCTTCCATGAAATCCTTAATCCGCTGCGCCACAGAATGACTGGTGGCAATATATAGCACTGTCCACAAAGCAAGTCCTCCTTTATGGTTGAAGTTCCGAAACTAACTTCTTGAAGAGCCTGCCTCTTTCTTCAAAACTCCGGAACATATCATAACTGGCGCAAGCCGGCGATAAAAGAACCACATCACCGGAGAGCGCCGAACTTTTGGCTGCATACACAGCTTCCTCCAGATCGGATACTCTTTTAATCACCGGAAAACTCCCACTCGCTTTTCTTTCCAGCCGGAGACGGTTGAAGGCTTCTTCAATCTGTTCCGCAGTCGCGCCCAGCAGATAAACGGCCCGGCATTTCTCTGCCGCCACCTCTGCAAATTCTTCAAATGGTAGGCGCTTATCATACCCGCCGGCAATCAGAATGACCGGAGCTTTCATGGCCAGCAGTCCCGCAATCGCCCGGGCAGGTGTGGTGGAGATGGAATCATTGATGTACCTTACGCCGTTCAGTTCCCGAACGAACTCCAGCCGGTGTTCAACCCCTTTGAATTCCTTGATTGCTTTGGTAATAACCTTCATGGGAACACCGGCCAGGCGAGCGGCGAGCGCCGCCGCCAGTACATTTTCCACATTATGTTCACCCGGTAAAGTCAGGTCCCTCCGCTCGCAGATTAACTCCTCAACATCCCGGCTCCCCCGGGTACGTAGGGAAAGGTATAACCGGTCTTCTTTCACATAGGCGCCGTATTCCAATGAAGACCGGCGGGAAAAATAGCAGCAGTCTCCTTTCACCAGTCTACCCAGGTTTCTGGTGATTTCATTATCCCAGTTTAAGATGGCTACATCATCATGGTGCTGGTGCAGCAGCGCCTCACTCTTGGCGGCAATATATTCCTCCATCGAGGAATGAACATCCAAATGGTTAGGAGTAATATTTGTCACAATTGCAATGTGCGGACTATACCCCAGATCTTGCAGTTGAAAGCTGCTCAACTCCAGTACCACCCAGGAATCAGCGGATAACTCAGACAAAAAAGAGAGAGGCGGACGCCCGATATTTCCACCGACCTTCGTCGGGTATACCCCGGCCAACATCTCCCCAAGCAAACTGGTGGTAGTAGTCTTGCCGCTACTACCGGTCACTCCGATCACCGGAGCGTGGTTCAGGGAGAAAAAAAGTTGTAATTCACTGCTGAATCTAACCCCGGCTTCCTTCGCCTCCTGGATCTCCGGTAGATTTTTGGGGATCCCCGGTGACAGGAAGACTATTTCTTGCTCATTCAAGTGTTTAAGATACCCCGGTCCGAGCTGGTACTGTATATCACACCGGCCTTGTAGATCAGCCAGTTCTTCCAGGAATTCCCTTAATTGATCGGGAGTCTTGCGATCCATGACCGTGACGATAGCGCCCTCCCGGGCCAGGTATTTAATTAACGGGGTATTATTCACCGCCAAACCCACGACAGCTACTTTCTTCCCGGAAAAAAACATCTGCTTGACCCCACTTCATAAAACTCCTAATGCGGCAGGTATACACGTCCGCGTGCACGTGCACGCGCATACTTCATTTCTATAAATTGTCTAAAGTTCCTGCCATCGAAGTCAAAATATAATCTCCTCGCACTGCAACTCATCCCTACTAAGCTGGGCAGGTGACGTAGGCTTTGAAACAACAAGCGGGATTTTCTTCATGGGGATAAGTGAGAAAAACGGTATCCTTCGCCCTTAGAGCGCCTAAAAAATCACCCGCGATTACTGTACGCGTCTTCCCCTTCACTTCACCATTCTTCACCAATAAACACTGGTCCGCAGTTAAAGAAAATCTTCCTGAAGAATAATCCTGGGTATGCAGGCCTAAAATAGAATGGACCATCAAAACCTCCCCCATGGTCCGCAACGTTTCATCCAAACCACCCTGCGAGTTTGCTTCTATGATTAACCCGCCGGCCCCCCCGACCGGGATGGGGGTGGGCTTCATCTCCATCCGCTTGGCGTACTTCAGGTTGAGAATGGGCGTGATCAGTTTGCCTTCTTTAACGTACTCCACCTCCCCGGTGGGCACCCCTTCCCCTGTACACCGGTAGGAACTGGACCGGTAAGGCCTGGTGCCGTCCGCTCTGATGGTCAGGTCGGCGCGGAACAACTGCTGTTGCCGGAGGAAATCCTCTTTGCTGAAAGCGCTCTGTCTATTCGCCACCAAACCGCCGCTGAGGTTGGTGAGCACGTAATGATCGAGAAAAGCCGCAAAAACTTTGGGCGGCAGAAGGATATACATTTCTTTTTCTGCTGTGAACGGCACTTCTTGTTTTAGCTGCCTGACGGTTTCTCCCGTATAGCTAAGGAGCGCATTATACTCCTCTTCTGTAGGCAGGCGTTTTTCCCCGAAAGAGTCCCCAAAGGTATCCTCCCCTTCAAAAAAGATGCTCACCGGGGTTTGGTCATAAGTCACCCATAAGCCTTTAGAGTTGGCCACCAGCCGCCGGTCTACGGTAATCCGGATCATGCCGTCCACTTTGGCCAGACCATACTCCCTGCTCAATGTCTCATGGCCTTTTCGCAAAAGCTGGAAAGGGTAAGAAAAGGCGCCCTCCACAATCGCCCCGGCTTGTTCATGAGCCAAAGGTATCGCCGGTGGTTCATAAGGCTCCACCAAATCAACGCCGTATTCGTCCCGGTAGGCGGTCTTCTCCCACAACTCCAAACTCTCGGTAAACGACTCCAAGGTCGACAAGTCTATTCTACCTGAAGTATAAGCCCGGGCGCCTGTCTCGTCTACCCAGATTAGAAAGATCTCGCCTTCAGTCACCCGTTTGATGGAGGGAGCGGTGTACGGCCCACCCAATCTACTGTTTTTCAAACCGACCTCCAGGACTTTTGTATCGTGCAGATCATATCTCCACCCCTGCAAAGTCAAGCCTAAAGGCATGGTCTTGCCAACATACTCATTCAAACGCTGTTTTAAAGTCTCACCGAACTGCTCACTCACCGGCCTCACCTCCGATGGTTATTTCCGGATTCCGATCAAGTAAGAGAAAATAGTGGGAGCCGCCACTGGAAGGGACCCCTTGCATCATTTTTCCGCAGGTTCCCATGGCATCGATCTTAAGGGGACCAATCCCGGCCCGTACTGATTTCAGGGCGGTCAAAATTTCCCCGGAAAAAATAGCCGGACGATATAAGATCGGTTTCGGTCCCAACTTATATATGCCCGAACAGTTGAAGACAAAATTGCCAAAAGCCGGGTTGACCTGTCCTCCCTGAAAACCGGTGAGGTACAAGACTTCCTCGCCTTCTTGGATTAACTCATTTTCGAGTAGTATTTGATAGAGTTTCTCCGGTGTAATGTCTTCGAAATCCTCATCCACCGCGATATAATCATCTAATTCAATTCGGATATTCGTCATTCTGGCTAAAGGAAGATGATGACAACTTTCTACGCGGCCGGCCCCGGTCACCTCCACCCCGGCGTCGGCGGCGGAGAATAGATCGGCCAGTCCGGCCTGGAGCCGGCCCCTGTCTACAATCCGCACTTCCTGCCGGACGAGGCCATTGGCGCTGATTGGTTGGTAAGAGTAGTCTCCTTCTACCGGCCCGTCAATAATGGAAAGGAAGTCGGCGGCTACTTCCATTCCCAAGCGCATTCGACCGTCTCGGCCCAGGATGGAACTTTCCATACCGTCGGTCTCCGCAGCGTGCCCAAAGGCTTCATGGGCCAACCCCTTGGCCAAAGCATAGTCAATTACCAACTTATATGATCCGCTCTTCACCGTGCCGGCGTTGAGCAGAGCCAAAGCCAATTGGGCGGCTTGCACTGATTTTTTCATCAGTTTGGCGGTATTATCCCCGTTCACCAGAATAGAGAGGTCGGAGCCTGGAAGGTTACTGTAGGTAGTAGCGGTCTTTCCTCCCTCTTTCGCCGCAAAGGAGTTATAAATGAACGAACGCGGAGTCATAAAGGAGGTGTCTGTTCCGTCTTGCCGGGCGATCCTCCATTCTTCATCCACCACTCTAAAGACCGTCCGTACGGAAAGCCTGGGGTCAATGGCGGACAACTCTTTATTCATCCTGATCAATCTCTCTTCTATGTTGTTCAAGGATAAGCTGCCGTACGGATGCTGCAGACTGAGCAACCGCCGCTCCCGATGGGGTGAGAGGCCGAATACCGCCCGGTTCTTCTCACCGGCCACTTCTTTTACTTTATCCGCCAAGCGCACGGCTTGGCGCAGCAAGGTCCGGACCTCTTCCGGATTAACCCGGTCCGAGGAGGCAAACCCGCTATACCCGTCGGCGCTGAACACCTGAATCCCCATCCCCCGCAAGGAGGTAGTGGCGATCTCTTCGGTTACACCGTTGTTGATGTTTACCATGGCTTCTTTTTTGTCCTGAATGCGTAAGATAAAACCGATTCTCATCTGTTCAGCCAGATCCTGGGCGGCGCATACCACGCTCTGCAGGGCGTCGACCCGTAGTTTTCCCTCTGTCATCAACCTACTCCTTTCTGCTCGCCTTGATTGTGCTATACAACGCTTTGCTGCTTTGATACGGCCCCCCGTATCTTGTTTTTATTTTGAATTGGGTCTAAAATTAAAGTGCTGATCGTTTATTCTGCCCAAAAAATTCCGGATAAAATATCCTCCCGCCTACTCCTCTGCTCCGGGCAACCGAGGCCACCTGCCCTGTTCAACCGGAAAATTTACTTTTACTGTCAGGCTTTACTGATGTTACTAGCAGGAAACTATGCTCAGCTTCGAGAATATGTTTTAGAGGAACATGTGGTGAGAAAGAATAAGCTTGACAGTAGTTAGATTAATCCGCTATTTACGGAGGTTCTATTTTATGAATTCAGTAAGCCAAACCAAACTGCAGAAAAAGACCCTTCCGGTCTTGGTGAAGAAGGGTTTAACTGTGACCGTGACTATCAGTCTATTAACTATGGTTTGCTTGTTTCTCTTCTCCTCTTCCTCGAATACTGTAAACACCTGGAAGAGTTTGCTTTCCTTCCGTAAAGAACACTTGTTTTTACTATTGGCCATTACTTTTCTATCCTGGTTGATTGAAGGCTTGCGGATTAAAATGATCACCAAAGTTCTGGAGGAAGACGTTCGCCTCATTGATATCCTCCGCATCAACCTGGCTACCTTGTTTTCAGGCAATGTGACGCCGTTTACTTCCGGAGGCCTGCCCACCCAGGTCTATCTTCTCCACCAAAAAGGCATGTCTGTAGGGAAGGCTACGGCGGTGGCCACCATCCGCATTACCTTTTCCAACCTTTTCTTCGCCATCGGCGGTCCTTTGCTCCTTTTCTTTTTTCGTCATCAGATCCTGAGTAGATTAGGGTTGACTTATTTATCAGGAATAATTAATTATATTCTTTTTCTCGCCGCCCTCTTCTCTTTATTACTGATTTTATTTCTTTGGAAGCCAAGAAAAGGCGGAATCATCGTGCATAAGTTCTTTCAGTTGACCTCCATCCGGAAAATACTTGGTGGAAAAACAGACGCCATCTGTCAAAGAGTCCTACAGGAACTGGAGGAGTTCCATTCCTGTCTGACCATTTTAAGAAAGAATATTCCGCGCCTGATCATGATCATCGGTCTAACCGTCTTGTATTGGGCTGCTTTCTTCTGTATTGCCCCGGCGGTGCTGATGGGTTACGGTGTACGGATCATCCTGGGAAATGTGATCCAAATTGTGCTTCTTCAATTTATCATCATCTTCCTAATTTCTTTCCTTCCCATCCCCGGAGGAAGCGGTCTCGCCGAAATGGGCCTGTATTCGGTTTTTGCCATCTATTTACCAAAACACCTCCTGGCCATCGCTGTTATGATCTGGCGCTTTATTAGTTATCATCTCAATACGTTAGTGGGAGGGGTCTTCTTTCTGCGGATGTTGTTCAGCAAGGAAAAGAAAGAGGCGGATCTTCCAGGGTGAAACGGCCCAAGGCCCCGGAGCGAAAATCATTCCACACCAGATTGGCTGCACGCAACCAATCTACTTGCCCGCCCTTTACTAAACAACCTCTTTTTCTGCCAATCGCCTCCAGAACTTGTCCAGCCTGATCCAAATGGCTCAGGCCATATACTTTCTTTAGACGGGATGGATATTCCTCCGCCAGCATTTGAATTAATCTGAGGGCCAACTCTTCCGGATGGAGGAGTTCCGGCTTGATCGTACCGGTAAAGGCCAAAAGCCAACCGGTCATTTCATCCTCAATCTTCGGCCAGAGAAGTCCGGGCGTATCCAAAACCTCCCAGCACCCTTTCTTCACCCACTGCCGTCCTTTGGTCACACCGGGTCTATTCCCGACCCGAGCCGCGTTTCTCCCCACTAATCTGTTGAGCACAGAAGACTTTCCGACATTCGGCACACCCACCACGCAGATCCGTAGCTGCCGGCTTTTACCCGCGCGCGTCCGGCCTAAGGCCGCAGCGGCTTCTGCAAAGACCTGTGACAACTGGGACAGCCCCTCCCCGGTCTTGGCGTTAAAAGGTAGAACCCTTTCCTGCCGTGAAGTGTAATAAGCAACCCAGGCCGCAACCTTTTCCGCTTCTCCCAGATCCGATTTGTTCAGCAGCAGGACCCGGGGCTTATTTCCCAAAATTTTGTGTAAATCCGGATTTCGGCTGCTCTTAGGGAGACGGGCGTCGGCTACTTCCACCACTAAATTGATTAAGGGGAGGATCTCTTTCAGCTCCCGCCTGCTCTTTGCCATATGTCCGGGATACCATTGAATCTCCATGCTTACCTCCAACACTCTGGTTTGCTAGAATTTGTTTCCCTATTATTCTGCTCATTCCTGCCAAGAACGGTAATTTAGAGGTGACAAAATAATCTTCTATATAAAGAAAGTTCCTCCCGTTATGCCCAGAGAAACGTGAAGCGGGAGGACTTTTTCTTTCATCGCCAAAGGACTACTCTATTTTTACCATTAAGCCCGGGGATGAGCTTTATCATAGACTTCCTTCAATCTACCCCTGGTCAGATGGGTATAAATCTGAGTAGTGGAAATATCAACATGACCGAGCATCTCTTGGACCGCCCGCAGGTCGGCGCCGTTCTCCAGCAGATGGGTGGCAAAAGAATGCCGTAACGTATGAGGAGTGATCTGGTCGGCAATGCCAAGCTTTTCCGCGTATTTCTTAATGATCTTCCAAAATCCCTGCCTGGTTAGGCCATGGCCATGGTGATTTAAGAAGAGGATTTCTTCATCGGGTGTTGTCGCCAGAAATTTACGGGCGTGATTCAAATAAAACTGAAGATATTTTACGGCTACAGAACCTAAGGGGATAATCCGTTCTTTGGATCCTTTCCCCAGACAACGTATATATCCTTCTTCCAAATTCAAATCGGTCAACCGCAAAGAAACCAACTCGGAGACGCGTAAACCGGTGGCGTATAGCACTTCCAACATGGCACGATCCCGAATTCCGGCCGGAGTCTTTAAATCTGGTTGTTCCAACAGTTTAAGGACGTCTTCCACAGAAAGAACCTTCGGCAACCTTTTTTCTTGTTTCGGCGCCTCCAGGTTGGCAGTGGGATCTCTCGGAATAAGCATTTCCCTGGCTAAAAAATGATAAAAGCTTTTAATGGCCGCCAAGGAACGGGAGATCGTGGAAGTAGCCCGCCCTTTTGCTTGCAGGCTTAGAAGATATCCGGCCACCGTCGCCTGCGTGGTGGAACTCAACTCTGCAGCGCTTTTCAGGCCCTTTTTCTCTTTGAGATAAGTTAGGTATTGGTTAAGATCCCTACCGTAGGATTCCAGGGTATTAGGAGCCAGCCCCCGTTCTACTGACAAATAGTTGATAAAATCCTGTAAATAACTGTACAAAATGTGGTCAACTCCTCTTCCCTTTCTCTTATTTCAAGTAAATTTCGACACTTGTCTTTCAGATCCCTCTTTTCAGATGACGAGAAAGATTACCAATTCCGTATATGGCTGGTCTTTACTAAAACAACCTGGCCACCCAATAAATGAAGAGCGGAGAAATAATCCCCTCCACCAACCCGGAGATCGTCAA
>DATCJV010000165.1:0-3555 GCA_036562625.1 Bacillota bacterium
CCCGGGCCACTACCGCCATTTTTTTGCGCTGTACTGGATGGCGACCGATGGGGGCATCGATCTTTCCCGCTTTCTCCCTAAACTCACCGTGGACCAAAGCCAGATAACGTCTGGTCATGGTGTGCTCTTTCAACTGTTTGGCCAGGGAGAGGTGAGCCAGGTCGTTTTTGGCTGCCACTAAAACCCCGGAGGTGTCTTTGTCCAGGCGGTGGACGATCCCGGGACGGATTACGCCTCCGATGCCGGAAAGGTCACGACAGTGCGCAAGCAAGGCATTGACCAAAGTGCCTTGGTAGTTGCCGGCCGCCGGATGAACCACCATGCCCCGGGGTTTGTTGATCACAATCAGATCCCCGTCCTCATAGAGGATCTCCAAGGGGATAGGCTGGGCTTGGACTTGCAGAGGCTGGGGTTCTTCGTAATCAACCTCGATTTCGTCGGCGCTTTCCAACTTGTAACTGGCCTTCACCGGCAAGCCGTTCACCCTCACCTGCTCCGCTTTGATTAGTTTTTGCAGATAAGCCCGGGAAGGAAAAGAGCTTTTCCCCGACAAATACCGGTCAATTCTTTGGCCGCTTTCTTCTTCCTTAACTGTCCAGGTGAACCGGGGCATTACTTACCTTCTCCGTTCTGTTTTTCATGGCCCATTTCAGATAAAAGAAGACGGCCAGGGCAATGAGGAGACAAGCGACTTGAGTGGTACGGAGCCAACCAAAGGCCAAGATTTGGCTATCCCGGAAGATTTCAATCACAAATCTGGTGAGCACATATAACTCCACATATAGCCAGAATAAAAAGCCGTCAAAGTAATGGCGCTTGCGATAAAACCAGAGCACGGCGAAGATAAAGAGACTGGCGATCATGGCATAGATCTGCGTGGGGTGACGCAGTAGATTGTCCCCGGCCGCGCACCTGATCGCCCAGGGCAGAGCAGTGGGAACTCCATAGCAACACCCATGCAGGAAACAACCGATCCGGGCGATCGCATATCCAATCGGCAGATAAAGGGCGACCTGATCAGCGATGGGCCAAAGAGGCAAGCCGGTCTTTTTGCTATGCCTGTATCCCGCCAGAAACCCTCCGATCACTGCGCCGTAAAAAGATAAACCGCCGTCCGGAAGGTAGAGGATGGAGATTGGATCCTGCAAGTATATGGAGAGTTCCAACAGAACATAGAGTAGCCTGGCCCCGATAATCGCCCAGATTATTACGGGAAGCGCCAAGTCCAGCAGATGATCAAAGTCCACGATCGCTTTTTTCGTCGTCGCCCGGCCCACCCAGATCACGCCCAAAAGAACAGCGATGGCTACGGCAGTGCCATAGGCATATACATTAATACCACCGATGGAAAACAAGACATCCCTCATTTAAGCCTCTCCTTTCCGGCTGTGTGCAAGAGGTTGATCGCGAAAAAGAAAAAAGAAGATGATGACCGCGCCAAGGAAAATGGCGGTGTCGGCCAGGTTGAAGACAGGCCAGTTTTGTAAAGGCCAAAAGTCCAGATCAAGAAAGTCGATGACCTTGCCGCGTAGTATGCGGTCGATAAAATTGCCCAAAGCGCCGCCTAATCCCACCGCCAAACCGCAACGGAAAACAGGGGTTTGTTGCTTGATTTGTCGGCGATACCTATATACCAGATAGAACAAGACCAAAGTCAGGAAGAGAAAAAGAGGGGTCATCCTCTTTAGCATGCCAAAGGCGGCTCCCGGGTTTTCCACATAGGTAAAGGACAGCACGCCGGGGATCACCGTCATGCTTTGGTTTAGGGACAAAAAGGTCCTGATCCCCAGCTTGACCCCTTGGTCAAGCAAGGCGACGAAGATAATCAGGGCACAGAAACTTACCACCCGTAAAACCTCCTATTTCATGGTCATTATTACCGAAGCGGCGCCATTTGTCAAGCGGCCTTTTGGAGCAAAACCGCTTTTTCTTTTATTCTATCCCCCCGAAGACTATTGTCTAGTCTTTTAAACGCTAAATGAGCGTTAACCCTAAAATATCGTTAACGCTAAAACAGCGTTAATTGATTACACTCAGGCAACCCGGCCAGACAGCCGTGGTTCTTCAGCACTTCAATCACTGCCGAGGACAACCGGGCACGGGTCTTCAGATCTTCAATCGAACAGAACTCCTGTTCCTCTCTGGCCTGAACCAGACTGCGGGCGGCGCTCACCCCCAAACCCTGCAGCGCGGCTAAAGGCGGGCGTAGGCCATGCTCGGTAATTAAGAACTTACTGGCATCGGATTCGTACAGATCCACCGGCAAGAATTTAACCCCCCTCAGCATGGCCTCTAAGGCAACCTCCAGGATGGTACAGATATTCCTCTCCCTGGCGGAGGCCTCATTCCCCTTGGCCTGAATCTCCCGGAGATAACTTCGAATGTATTCTTCCCCTTTCAGCACCAGATCGGCATCGAATTCATCAGCCCGTACCGTAAAGTAAGTGGCGTAGAAAGCCTCGGGCATATGGACCTTGAAGTAAGCGATGCGGAACGCCATCATTACATAGGCGGCCGCATGGGCCTTGGGGAAAAGATACTTAATCTTCAGACAGGAATCTATATACCACTGGGGAATATCATGGGCCTGTAATTCTTTGATATCTTCCTCATCCAGACCCCGTCCCTTGCGCACCTTCTCCATGATCTTAAAAGCTGTCTTGGGAGGTACCCCTCGGTAGATCAGATCGTTCATGATATTGTCCCGGGTGGAGATGACCTGGGAGAGGGTGGCCTTGCCCTCCTTTATCAGCTCCTCGGCGTTACCCAACCACACATTGGTGCCATGGGACAGCCCGGAGATATAAAGAAGTTCCGAAAAGGTGGTGGGCTTCGTCTCCTGCAACATCTGCCGGACAAAAGCCGTGCCGAATTCGGGAATGCCCAAGGTACCAAGATCATAATCGAGCTCCTCACCGGAAATACCCAAAGGCGCGGCTGAAGAGAAGATGGCCATGGTCTCCGGATCATCCATGGGCACGGCCTTCGGGTCAAACCCGGTCAGATCATGGAGCATCCTGATGACCGTAGGGTCATCATGTCCCAGAATATCAAGTTTTACCAAATGCCCTTCCAAAGCAGCGTGGTAGTCAAAGTGAGTAGTGACCCACTCCGCATTCCGGTCATTGGCCGGATACTGGATGGGAGAAAAGTTATAAATCTCCTGGTCTTGGGGGACCACGATCAACCCACCCGGATGCTGACCGGTAGAACGGCGCACCCCGGAACACCCCTGCACCAACCGGTTGATCTCGGCTTGTCGTAGTTTGAGCCCTCTTTCCTCCATATAACCGCGGATAAAACCAAAGGCTGTCTTCTCCGCCAAGCCGGTGATGGTTCCGGCCCGGAAAACGTAACCTTTGCCAAAAAGCTCTTCCGTGTATTTATGGACAACAGGCTGATATTCACCGGAGAAATTCAAGTCAATATCAGGTTCCTTGTCTCCTTCAAAGCCCATAAAAGTGGCGAACGGGATATCCTGTCCGTCTTTGATTAAAGGCTGGCCGCAGTGGGGACAGTCTTTGGCGGGTAGATCATAACCGGACCCGTAGGCGC
>DATCJV010000109.1:0-1738 GCA_036562625.1 Bacillota bacterium
CCGTTCAGGAACAACCGAGTTAACAGGCCCTTCCTCAAGCTCTTGAAGTTGACCTGTGAATACTCCCACCCACCGGAAATCAGCCAACAATTCACTTAAGCCCATGGATAAAGTGTAATAGGTATAGTGACGGCGGACGGCGTCCACAAGACGTTCAAAAATCTCCGGGTTTTTATGGTGTACGTAAATCCGGAAAGCCGGGTTGGCAAGGAACTCGAGCCTGATTTGGGTACGACCTTCATGGTGCTTTTTATATACAGGTTGCCAGAAATTATCTTTTGTATTGATGTAGTTAATTCCCCACCGGAATTTTTTCACCGGATTCAGGAGACCGAGTCCAAGGTACATTTGGTCCAAAGAGAAGTCTTGCAGGTATCGGTCTTTACCGCTACCAATGATTGCTCCCAGCATCCCGGCGATGGTGGGTGGAGACGGAAAAGAAAAAGTTAGCGGCGATGAAGTAGTGAAGTATTTGCGAAAGTGGCCGATGTCCGCCCAAATATCAAATACTAACGTCTTCATAAGAGACTACCCCTAAAAGGTTATTTCTTCATACGGCAACCCCGCAAAAGCCTCGGACACAGAGACGGATTTCCCTTCCGACGTCAAGATTAATGCGTCATCCACTTTTACACGAATTTTTAGGATCTCATCCTGATTTTTCCTGAACAATTCCTGCAAATCTTTGATTTCCAAGCTGCCGTCACGGATCCCCCTGAGCGCCAGATCATCTTTATCCGAGACAAATTTGATTCTCTTGTCGAGCTCGCCAAAGTGGGAATAACCGGGTTTATGCTCAACCTGTAATAAGAGTCGCGGCATCTGGCCGGCTTTTGACCCGGATAGCAAATTCTTCGTCCCGTTCCAGAGCGCCTCCAAGAGAAGAGCTACGTCTTCTTCTGTCAAGGGGATACTCTGGTTTTTAGCGGCATTTTCGTTTACCACCCCATAAAAAGCAATCAGGGAATAAGGGAGAATATATTTTTCGGTAAACGTCCCCTGCTTTGCACCTTCTCTTGACGGCATCACGGTGGTCCCTTTAATATAGGTCAAGTCCACGCGGTGTAAAGAGCGCCCCATCTTAAACTGGACAGGACCGGTCAACGTCAGGGTTTTATCTTTAACAGCAATGGTGGCGCCGAACAAGCGGATATCAATGCATTTTGTGATCAAGCTCTCAAAATCATTATTGAAATCATTCAACCGATCTTCCTTAGTCCGCAATACACCTTTTTCGTCTCTGGTCTCCAGAACAAATACATCCTTCTGTTTTGGGGAATGGAGATAATCCCGGACAGTCCGTTTCAAACGGACATCTGTCACCATATTGATACCTGTTTCTTCATCAATACGAGGTTTGTTTTCGTCCACCGGATCACCGTTGGGATTGGCATCGGTGACATCGTAAAGAAAAAGGATCTCAGACCTGTTATTTATAGTCATCCTATACAACCTCCTTCTCTTTTTCATATAAAATTCCCGCAAGTTTATTTGCCAGGTTCATCCCGGCGGCGAAATAAAAATTGATCTCGTCTGTAGAGAGATCCCAGGACTCTCCGGCCTGCAATAGATAGGTGGAAATCTCCTCCGCCAACTGACGTTTACCTTTGTCGAAAGATTCGTATTCAGTTAATTTGTTCTGCACTCTGGGCAGAAGACCCCGGATATCATTCTCTGTCAGCCGTAAACCTTTTAGCTGCTTAAGGAAGGGTTTGCTACCCCTTTCGGTGTATTGCTT
>DATCJV010000115.1:0-4555 GCA_036562625.1 Bacillota bacterium
TCTGATTGAGTACGCGGAGGACTGGGAAACCTCTAGATGTTATATTAAAAAAGACATCCTTCAGCAAATCATTACCAGGCGTAAAGCAGCTTAGTTCAGTGGAGTCTCGATGGAAAATTGCGAACTAGACTAGACACAATCCAACAATATATAACTCCTTATGTTGACTTTATAAATAAGGAATTTGCTGTGCAACAATAAATTGGTTTGTCTGGGGGAAATTGAAGGGGAGACGCTTGCTGATGAGTTATGGAGCAACGGGGTCGTGCGTGAGTTGCATGGAAAGGTTATGCTCTAGGTTGGAGGTATTTACAGATAAATGCAGAAGTATTTCCATAATAAACAAGAGTCTGCGAGCTTAGACAGGAGCGAATGTTATTCTCCATATGCCTAGCCCTTACGATGGCTGGATCTCATACAGTTTAAAAAGTCTACAGAGCCATATATGGAGACGGGTCTGGCCGGTAAAATCGCTCATCCCCGAAAGTTGGTTTTACAATGCTCAATTGCCAATATTAAAGTAAAAGTCTAATGCGGAAGTATTCTCTACCCGCTACAGAAGTAATGCCGCTTAACGTAGAAGTACGATGCATTAGCGTAAAGCAGGTGAAAGGGTACATGCGGATTAGTCTTAATCTATCAAGCGGTCTCGGCGGGGTGACCGGGAGGCGCGCTTCAGCGACTACTGCGGCGCCGACTGCGACCCCAACTTTGTTTCTGCCGAAACTGTCAGAAAAGCCGCTGGCACTCATCTTCTGCCTGATCGCTGCGGCCTTGCTGCTTGGTTCCGTTCCGGCCCCGGCTTTTCAGGAGGTTCCTCCGGCCGTCCAAGCCCGGCAGCAAGCAGTGGTAGTGCTCAACGCCTATAACAAGCAGGGACAGGTAATCGGGGTGGGCAGCGGTTTCTTTATTAACGCAGCAGGTTATCTCCTGACCGATCGCAGGTTATGCTTGGGTGCTTCCGCAGTAGAGGCGAAGACGTATTCCGGAAAAACCTATACGGAGTTAAGGGTTGTGGCGGAGGATCCCATCTGTAATCTGGTGTTGCTTGCGACCGGAGCGCCGCCGGACCCTGTCACCTACATTCCCCTCACCGATCACTTCTTCACGCAAGGGGAGGAAGCGTATCTTCTGGGCGGTCCCCTGCCGGTGGAGAAGACAATTTTGGCTAGAAGAATCGCTGGGCTTAGTTCCATTCCTGTTCTGGGCATGTACGGCGAGATCGACGGTGTTTTTCCCTTTTGGTTGACCGGGGGGCCGGTGCTCAACGCCGAAGGGGAGTTGGTAGGCGTTGTGCAGCTGCATGATGTGGACAGGCGGATGGAAAACCTGATTATACCTGCCGGACAGCTTGAATTTACAGACCGGCCCGGGGTTGCCGCGGAGAGTGAGACTCTGGAGGCGTGGAATAAAAGGGTGAAGAAGAGTAAACCGGCAGCCTTTAACTACAGTGAGCTCATCGTCAGGTTTAAATTGGGCCAATATGAACAGGCCGCGGCTTTGCTGGAGAAGATGCGCCGGGCGGGCGTGGATGATGTGGACATCCTTTTTCTACATGGCTATGTCCTGCAGAATCTGGAGCGTTATCCCGAGGCGATTACGCAGTTTGAGAAAGTGATCAAAAAGAACCCGTTTTATAGTGACGCCTACTTCTATTTGGGGCTTTCCTATTGCGCGCTGGGAAAATACGAAGAGGGTCTGGCCGCCTTTATCAAGGTCTACCGGTTACAGCCGGATGATCTCCATACCTGTTATAATATAGCCTTGACTTATCAGCTGCTCCAGGCTCCGGAGCAGGCGATTGAATACTATAATCTGGCATTGGCCATCGATGCCGGGTATCTTCCGGTCTATTACCAACTGGGCAGCCTCTACTATCAACTGGAACGCTATGCCGAAGCAAAAGAGGTTTTCCAACGGATCCTGGAGATCAATCCGGAGGAGGCCGTTGCCTACCTCTATCTGGGATTGATCTTACATGATGACGAAGATTACCGAGGAGCAGTCGACTGTTACGAAAAAGCCTTGGAATTGCAGCCTGATCTAACCACTGCCTGGTATGAACTGGGGTATTCCTCTTTTTATGGTGGAGACTACCACCGGGCTATAGAAGCCTTCCGAAAGTTTTTACAGTTTAATCCCGAGTCGGCCGCGGCCTATTACTATTTAGGCCTGGCCTCTGACGCCCGATTCTTTGCCTATGAGGCGATGCGGGCCTTCGCCAAGGCGGCCGCTCTGGATCCGGAGATGATGGACAGCCTGTTTAAGCAGGGAACGCAATACTACGAAGACGGCCGGTACGTTGAGGCCATTAATGTTTTTGAATTTTTGTTGCATATTGATCCTTTGTACCCGGAGGCCCACCGTTATCTGGCGCAAGCCTATTACCAGAAGGACTATTATAAGCTGCTGGGTGACGCTTACTGGCGGAATTTCCGGTTCAGGGAGGCGCTGGACGCCTACGAAGAAGCGTTTAAACGGAACCCTGATGATCCCGAAGTCTGTTATTCCTTGGGCCGCTCATATCAGGGCGCGTTCCGGTTACAGGAGGCCATCAACCTTTTTGAACGGGCCGTCAGTCTACAAAGGGACTATATAGAGAGCTATATTAGTCTGGCCCAATGTTATACGCTGGAAGAAGAATATGAGCAGGCGATTGCCATCTATGAAAGAGTCCTGCTTTACCAGCCGGTCAATATTTCAGCCCTCAACGGCCTGGGCAATGTCTATCATACTTTACAGGACTATGCCACCGCCATCAACTATTATCAAAGAGCGTTGGAGGTTGATCCGGAGAATTATACGATCTATTGCAACCTGGGGCAGGCGTTGGCGGAGAACGGTCAGTTCGCACTGGCCGTTGAAGCTTTTCAGCAGTCCATCGCCTTGAACCAAGCTTACGAACGGGGCTATCAGTCATTGGCCGATTTCTATTACAAACAGGGATTATACCAGGAAGCGCTCGCGGTTTATGAGGAATGGGAAGAGGCGCGGCCGGGGCGGTTTTGGGTCTATTACGGATTGGGTAATACCTACGGCAAACTGCAAAAATATGACGAAGCCATTGCCATGTATAATAAGGCCTTGGCCGCCGGCGAAGAATACCGGAGATTACTTGGAGATGTTTATGTCAGGTTGGGTCTGGTCTACTTTGAGCGGCAGGAGTATGCGGAAGCCATGAAGGCCTTGCAAACGGCTACAGGCAGGTATTACTCGGAGGACGCAGAGGCTTACTGTTGTTTAGGCCGTATTTATTATCTGCAGGCACGCTATCATACGGCCCTCGTCTATCTGCAAGAAGCGGCTAAAAACGAGCCCGCCCATGTAGAAACCCATTATTATTTAGGCTGTTGTTACATAAAACTGGGTGATCGGGCTTCTGCGGATGAGGAGTACCGGATCTTAAAAGAGTTAAATCAGGAAAGAGCGGAGGAGCTTAGGAAAGTGATTTCCGCAGCGGAAACCGGGCAGTAAAAAATGAACACTGATCGCTTACACACTCACATTGTCGCTTTTTAGGGGCGCTTTTTCGCTCCCCGGTTTATACCTCTCCTTTTCCGGGATGTTCATTTTTGGAGTTGATGATGATGAAACGTTCCTTAATATACTTTCTCCTGTGTTTTCTGACTTTCTCGGTCGTCGGCGCGGAGGGGGCGGCCGGCCGGAAGACCTCGGTCTTTAATGATTCTCCGGCCCAGCCCCGGCAAAGATTAGACGGGAACAGCCTGGTGAAAGAGTGGTTTACCCATCCCGTGCTGACGGGGGCCGACATGTTCAGTCCGGTCTACTTACCCTTTGACTACCTTTGTCAGGACGGGAAGGGAGATCCCAACCAATCGCTGACCTTTCCGTCGCTGTTATCTTTTAAGTTCGATTTTGTGCCGGATAATTGTTCAATGCATCATCCGATGTATGTATTCCGCAGCGATCCGAACTCCCGAAACTTGCGGGCGGACGATGCGCAAGGAATCGCCGCCTATATCAGCAACTGGAATGCCACGCATGCCCTGGGCGGACGGCTCATCGAAACAAAGCACGGTTACAAAGGGAGTCTTCTGGTGTTTGACCATACAGGCCGGGAGATCTGGCGCAAAGAATACACCAAACCCGTGGCCTACTTTACCCTGATGGGACAGATGGTGCAAGACTGGATGGCTTTCCGTGGACAACCGGTCTCCCGTGGTCTGGCCTTCGAATTGACCAAGCCGATGACTGCCCACCCGGAGACTGTGCGGTGGTTCGGTGAGATCTTCCATGTTGACCGGCACTCCCCGGAGGAATGGGCGGTTTATGAGAAGATTCTCCACAGAGATCCGGCTTTTGGCGAGGTGCAATTCTGGTATGCTAATCAGCGGAGCTGGCAGATGAAAGATGAATACTGGGGGCAAACTGGCCGGGCCAAAGCCCTCCTGGGACACCTCGTCGTCTGTGTGCTCCGGGAATTTGCCCCGGCCTACTGCCCGGATCAAGCTTTGCGTGACAACTTTGAAAGCAGCCTTGAGTACGCGGCTAGGATTATGCCGGGTGACCCGCGCGTGGAGTATAGTCGTTTGAG
>DATCJV010000121.1:0-6678 GCA_036562625.1 Bacillota bacterium
GCTGATCTGTGAGGCTTTTTCTTCCTCCAGAAAACTTTCAATTTCCTCCTCTACCTGATCAGTAAGTTTATAACCATTACGATCAAAAAATTTAATACCATTGTCTGCTACGGGGTTATGAGAGGCCGAGATCATTACTCCGGCATCCGCTTGGTATTTTTTGGTTAAATAGGCTACACCCGGGGTAGGAATCACCTCCAATAACTCAACATTAACCCCGGCGGAAGTCACCCCGGCCACCAAGGCTGCTTCCAGCATTTCTCCGGAGACTCTGGTATCACGGCCAACCAATATCCGGCCGGCCTCAGCCCCACGACCCGCCCGGGAATCCGCCACTAAAACCTTGGCCGCCGCTCTGCCCAACCTAAAGGCCAGCTCCGGTAGCAAGTCCTTATTTGCCACTCCTCTTACCCCGTCAGTGCCAAATAATCGTCCCATGCTACATCCCCCATTCAAATTATTCAAATCACCTTATTAGTGTATTTTGAATTAATTAAGTTGCAACTGGCGAACGAGTTCTTCTCCAAATAACCTGGCGGCCTCCGGTCCATTGGCGGTAATGATCTTCCCGTCAACCTCAACCTGGTTCCCCGTGTAGATTGCGCCGTTTTCCCTTAACTCATCAACACCGTCAATAAAGACAGTAGCCTTCTTCCCTTTAAGCACTCCGGCTCGGGCTAAGATCACCGGGGCGATACAAATAGCGCCTAGCAACTTTCCGGATTCCACCATTTTCCTTGCTCCGGCATGGGCTACAGGATCGTCAAAATACTGCTGGGCGCCTCCACCTCCCACAAAGACCAAGAGATCAATCTCCTCCAAATTCAACTCGGAGATTAATAGATCCGGTTTTACTCTGGCCCCTAGTTTTCCAAGGACTTCACCGGTGGTGGTGGAGGCGGTCAGCACCTCAACACCCGCCCCTTCCAACACTTCTTTTGGCTCAAAGTATTCTTCATCGCGAAAAACCTGTTCAGCCAGGACTAACACTGCTTTCTTCGACATTTTATCCCTCCTTAGTTATTGTGGTTGACCCCAACCTTACCTAATGTGGGTTTCTTCGCCCAGCCAAATTCCACCTCCTCAAATAGATTATCCCCTCATCTTACGATGGATAAAATTCGGCGGATAAAAGACTGTATCCCGCTCTTCCCCAAACTCGGCCTTGAGATACTTTAATAACTGACCTGACCGGTTCAGTCTCGTTAATTGCCCTTCTTTCGCAACGGAAATACTCCCCGTTTCTTCAGAGATAATGATGACTATGGCATCTGACTGCTCACTCAGGCCTAACCCCGCCCGGTGTCTGGTTCCCAGATTATTGGCTAAGTGATGCTCCTCGGTGAGTGGGAGGATACACCCGGCAGCCGCTATTCTGGCTCCCCGCACCAAGATAGCCCCGTCATGTAAAGGAGTGTTCTTGTAAAATATCTGCTTGATTAATACCTCCGAGACCAAAGCATCAAGGCGAAAACCTGTTTCTTCCACTTCATGAAGCTTTGAGCCGCCTTCCATCACAATTAAGGCGCCAATTTTCTGGCTTGCCATTTCTTCCGCAGCCCGTGATATATCCTCCAAGGCGTTTATATTAGTCTGCAGATTAGCAAAAGGCAACCACTGGGCAAAGAAGTTCCTCTGCCCCAGCTGTTCCAACGCTCTTCTCAGCTCGGGTTGGAAAAGGATCGGTAAAGCCACCATTAATGCGCCCAGTAAGTACTGGAGTAAACCGCCGAAAAATTTCAGGTTTACTTTTTGACTAAGGACTGTAAGGATAAAAAGCACACCCAAGCCTTTTAACAAGGGAATGGCTTTCGTCCCTCGCAATATCTTAAAAATCACGTAAAAAAGCAGGGAGGTGAGGATGAGGTCCAATAGTAAAAGCGGAACCCCTTGAGATAAAATATCGTGGAAATTCAAGTTAAAAGCCGGCATCTTCTCACACTCTAATCTTAAATTCTATTTACTTAACACTTTAATCGCTTGCTCAATCCGGGCTAAGACCCGTTCTTTACCGATGGCGGCCAAAACTTCAAACAGACCCGGAGTGGCCGTGCTTCCGGTTACCGCCACCCGAATCGGCATAAAGACTTGTCCGGCTTTCATCCCTAGTGAAGCAGCCACCCCACGAAGGGTTTCTTCCAAAATGCTCTCGGTAAACTCCTCTACCTCTTTTAAAGCTGCCAGGGTGCTCTGCAAAGCAGTAACAACCGCTTCCGGGGTGCTTTTTTTAGGGACTAAAAGATCGGCGGCAGGCGGGCTGATCTCGTCTTTCAGGAAATAATGAAGAGCCGGGCCGGCCTCGGTCAATAAGTTAATTCTCTCCTGGATCAAAGGAATTAACCTAACAAGGTACTCAAAGCGCTCCGGAGGGCAGGGTGTAGGAAGCAACCCTTCCTTCTGTAAAAACGGCAGACATCTGACAGCCAGTTCCCAGGGGTCCAACTTCCTGATGTACATCCCATTAAACCAGTCCAGCTTCTCGAAGGACAAGGCCACGGGTGAAGTGTTGATCCTTTCAATCGAAAAAGCCTCAACCGCCTCTTCCAAAGTAAAAAATTCACGGTCATCTCCGGGATGCCATCCTAAAAGGAGCAAAAAATTGACTAAGGCTTCCGGCAAATATCCTTTTTCTTTATAATCCCTGACACTGGTGGCTCCGTGTCTCTTGCTTAGCTTGCCCTTTCCGTCAGGGGCCAAAAAGACCGGTAAATGGATGAATACCGGAGGCTCCCAACCAAACGATTGATATAGCATGATATGTTTCGGGGTACTGACAATCCATTCATCACCCCGCATGACATGGGAAATCTCCATAAAATGGTCATCAATGACGTTCGCCAAATGATAGGTGGGGTATCCATCGGATTTCAACAACACAAAATCATCCAGGGTGCTCAAGTCAAAACGCATCTCACCACGTAATGCGTCAACCACCTTGATTTCTCCCTGCTCCGGCATTTTAAACCTGATCACCGGGGTCTTCCCTGCAGCGAAAGCCTCTTTGATCTGATCGGGCGTGAGGGAACGGCAACAACGGTCATAACCTGGCGCCGCCTTGCCCTGTTCTTGCGCTTTTCTAAGTTCTTGCAGCCTTTCCGCAGTACAAAAACAATAATAAGCCTTGCCTTCCTCCACTAATTGACGGGCCAGTTTTTTATATAATTCCAGGCGTTCGGATTGGAAATAAGGGCCGACAGGCCCGCCTACCAGCGGTCCTTCATCCCATTCCAAGCCCAGCCATTTTAGACTGGCCGTAATATCATCCAGCGCCTCCGGTACGAACCTGGTCCGATCGGTATCTTCAATCCGCAACAAAAAAGAACCACCGTTTTTCTTTGCCTGCAACCAGTTATAAAGGGCGGTTCGTGCTCCCCCGATATGTAAGAACCCGGTCGGGCTGGGGGCAAACCTCACTCTAACTTTTTCTTTCTTCACAACTATGCACCTCTTCACTCTCTATCAAATCTTAATCTTCTCCAGCTTTAAAGCAATTCCTTCCGGGAAGAAAGATCTATACCTTAATTATTGTAGCCTTCTTTTTTTTCTTGAAAAACCGGCAATAAAAAAACCGCATTACGCGGCGGTCAATCAAGCGGAAGTAAATCTATACTAATTCCCAGGGCTTTGTTAATTCTGGACATAGTGTCACTGTCAAGCTGACCGATTTTTTCACTTAAACGCTTTTTGTCAATGGTTCTTAGTTGCTCACAGAGAATAACGGAATCACGATCCAAATTACTCTTATTCTTTTTTATCTCTACATGGGTAGGGAGCTTCGCCCTTTTAATCTGTGAAGTTATAGCCGCCACAATGGTAGTTGGACTATAGGTATTCCCAATGTCATTCTGGATGATCACCACCGGTCTGAGCCCACCCTGTTCAGAACCGATTACTGGATTTAGGTTTGCAAAAAACAGATCCCCTCTTTTGACGATCAATGTCTCTCGCCCACCAATAGTGTTTTTAAATATTCTTCCATTTCACTGGCATCGTCCGCAATACCCTCTTCAGCGAGTTCCAGGTTAATTTGGCCCATCTTTTCATATCCCCGCGCCATCTTCTCTTTTTTCTCTTTCAACAGGCATTCCTCCAAATAACGTTGTGTAGCCAAGCGGATGAAAGCGCTTCTGCTCGCATACTCCTGGTTGACAACTTTGTCTACGGCTGCCAATAGGTTCTCGGGCAGGATAACTACAACTCTACGGCCGGTCAAGTCACCACCTCCAGTAAAACCTGTATATATTATATACTTTTGGTTAATTTTCAGTCAAATGGTAATGATTCCTAAATCTTCTTTACCAAACAAAATCAGATTCTTTTTTAACCATTAACTCTGCTCGGTATGGACAATAACAAAAGCATAACCCCGGTTAATAGAGATGGTGACCGGCCCGGTTTTAAATTCGTTATGAATCCCTCTAGTGCTGCCAAAAGGGATAGAGGCATTAGCTAATGGATATTTCGCTCCTTGTTCAGTCACTCCTTCCACTCCCGGATAAAGAGGAAGCAGAGAAAAGAAAGTATTTTCTGTAGGAGATAGAGTAAGTGTTTCATCCGGGCCAAGTAAGAAAATCCTTTCCCGTAACCCGACAATTACGGCTTTCACTCCGCTCTCCATCGCTTGATAAAGCAGGCTTAAATTTCCGAGAGTGTGATCCAGCCGGTCTCCGATCGCCCCATAAATTATTATCTCCTGAACATTCCGATTAATAACTGTCTGTACTGCTAATTCCAGATCCGTCCAGTCCTTTTCCGGAGGAAATTTCGTGATTTCAACACCCTTTGCTCTATAAAAAGCCAAGAGATCCCCATCGAGCGAATCAAAGTCTCCAATTAACAGGTTAGGCAGATATCCAAGTTCATATAAGACTGTCCCTCCACTATCCGCAGCCAGCAAGAGATCGTATCCCCGGTGAAGCTCTTTCAACAGATCTGCGCTATGGACAACGCCCCCTGCTACAATTATGGCCTTCCCCGCCATCCATATCCCTCCAGATCAGAAAAGCACGACCGGTAGGTCGTGCCTTTTTACTTGGCAATTTTAACGTTTTGAGAATTGCGGCGCTTTTCTTGCCTTCTTCAATCCGTACTTCCGGCGTTCCTTTACTCGAGGGTCTCTGGTTAGGAAACCAGCCCGCTTTAACGGTAACCGGAATTCATCATCCACCCGCAAAAGCGCTCTGGCGATTCCGTGACGGACTGCTCCGGCCTGTCCGCTAGTTCCTCCCCCATGCACTTTAGCGATGACATCATATTTTCCGGTTGTTCCGGTTTTTTCCAGAGGTTGTTTCACCAAAACCTCCAAAACCTTACGGCCGAAATAATCATCGATGGTCCGCTCATTAATGCTAATCTGTCCATTACCAGGCACCAACCATACTCTAGCCACCGCGGTCTTTCTGCGACCTGTACCATAATATCTCGCTTTTTCAGCCTTTTTTGCTCTCGGCAAAGACCTAACCTCCCTTCAGTCCAACCTTTAAAAGTTTTCATAGGGTTTGGGTTGCTGAGCAGCATGCGGATGCTCCGCCCCCCGATAAACCTTGAGTTTTTTCAGTTGCGCCCGTCCCAACCGGGTCCGGGGCAGCATTCCCTTTACCGCTTCTTCAATGACCAGTTCCGGTTTTTTCTGCATCAGAAGGCGATAAGGGGTTACCTTGAGACCACCGGGATACATGGAGTGGGTAATATACTTCTTCTGATCGAGCTTTTTACCGGTCAACACTACTTTTTCCGCGTTGATTACGATCACATAGTCTCCACAGTCAACATGTGGGGTAAATTCCGGTTTCTGCTTGCCGCGGAGGATATTCGCTATCGTAGTGGCCAGCCTGCCCAATGTCTTACCATTGGCGTCAATCACATACCAATTACTATTAACTTCTCCGGTTTTTGCCAGATAAGTCTTCACTGCTGAAACCTCCCTTTATTGAGGTAATTCTTGTAGGCTCCATCTACATGAGGCAAAAGTATGTCTACATGCGTAAAAATACCTTTACAGATGGAGAAAGTTGCACGAATCGCCTCTGCATCGAATTATGCTTCACGGAGGCGTGCCTGTCAATACGCGCTTGCCAACTCGGGGCTCGGGAGTCGCAAGAGCGATTTATAATTACAGAACTTCTTAATTATACCAAACGAATATTTACTGGTCAAGGGCATTCTCGTGGTTCGTGGTTCGTGGCTCGTCGCTCGTTACTCGGGTGTGAAAGAAGAGCTTTACTGTTTTTTACTCGGCGCTGATAATTTTGTGCCTAGTAAAATTACCCATACGTAAGTATTTGTGCACCTCGGCTATTTTTCTCTTCCTAAAGAAAAACACTACTCAGCAGACACTACCCCGTCACGCGAACTTCTCATCCTAATACTCCACCCGTAACAAAAACAAGCCATGAGGGGGGGCGGTCGGCCCGGCCTGTTTTCTGTCCTCACTGCGTAATATCCTTTCAACCTCCTGGGGAGCGAGGCGGCCTTCTCCTACCAACAGTAGGGTACCGACTATGTTACGCGCCATTTTGTAGAGAAAGCCATTGGCTTCCATGGTAATTCGTAATTCTTCGCCGTATTCTTCCAGATCCAGTCTGGTCAAGTTACGGACAAAATTTTGTACAGAAGATCCGCTAGCCGCAAAAGCTTTGAAACTATGCTCACCCAAGAGATACCCGGCGCTTTTTCGCA
>DATCJV010000124.1:0-6895 GCA_036562625.1 Bacillota bacterium
ATATCTTTCTCCAGAACATACTATTACTGCAGCAGGTTGGTGATGGCGCCTGGTTTGTTCAGGGCCCTATAGATTTGAAGGATCTGCGCAGAGAGCGCGCTTCCTCTATTCCGTGGAAGACAAACCTCTATCCAACCTGCGACTTAAAAAAAGGCGTTGCAATGTGCACCTGCGTAAATCGCCTTTTTTCGAGAGAACTGTGCCCCAGTTCTCTCGTTTTTTTATTCCTCAACCACCGGCCTCCTTTGGTCTGCTCGATCCGACGACCCACTTAACCCCGCAGAAAAAATATAATCTATTTAACTTCATATCCCTGGTCTTCGATGGCGTTCTTGACGGCCTCCAGATCAATTAGACCGGAATCGCAATCAACCGTTACCTGTTTTCTTTGGAGATTAACTTGTACCCTTTTGACTCCAGGCAGAGCGCCGACGGCTTTTTCAATACTCATGGCACAATGTTGGCAGGCCATTCCTTCAACATTCAGCGTGATAACTTCTTTACTCATCATCCCGCGCTAATGCGCTTCACCTCTTTACTTATTCTTTTATATGGACAATTTTATAAAATTCAACTTTATCCTTTCATTCCTGTTGGCGATGGTCATTTTGATTTAACCTTAAACCGCTTTAAACTCAATGAGTTGGTCACAACAGAGACCGAACTGAAAGCCATAGCCCCGCCGGCGACCACCGGGTTCAATAGTCCCAGAGCGGCAATGGGAATCCCGATGATATTGTAGAAAAATGCCCAAAACAGATTTTGTCTAATCTTGCTCATGGTCTTTTTCGCCAGTTTGAGAGCATAAACGATCCCCATTAAATCACCGGTCATCAAAGTAAGATCAGCAGCCTCCATGGCTACATCCGTACCGGTACCGATGGCTATGCCCAAATCAGCGGCGACTAAAGCCGGGGCGTCATTTATTCCGTCCCCCACCATCGCTACAGTGCGTCCGGCTTGTTTCAGCCTCTCCACTTCTTCCGCTTTATGTTCCGGCATAACCTCGGCCAACACTTCATCGATCCCCACCTGCTTGGCGATGGCTGTGGCCGTCCTTTTATTGTCCCCGGTCATCATATAGACTCTGATCCCGCTTTTTCTCAATTCATCTATAGCTTGCACGGAATTTTCTTTCACCACATCAGCGACACCGATCACACCGGCCACCACACCATCCACCGCCACAATCATCCCGGTCTTCCCCGCCTTCTCCAAACCGCCTAATATATCCTCGGCAGTAACCAGTTTAACCCCTTTCTCTTGGAGAAGTCTCCTGGTACCGATATGGATTCGCCGGTTCTCCACTTTTGCCTCTACACCCCGTCCCGGAAGGGCGATAAATTCTTCAGCCTCCGGAATTTCGCCGCATTCCTTCTTGCCCTGATTAAAAATGGCCGCTCCCAGTGGATGCTCTGATCTCTGCTCAGCGGCAGCGGCCAAGCGAAGAAGAGCCGCTCTGGGCAGATCCGCCAGTTCATATATATCGGTTACTTCAGGCTGACCTTTAGTGATGGTGCCGGTTTTATCCAAAACTACCGTATCAATCCTCTGCCCCATCTCCAGGTGTTCCCCGCCTTTGATTAAGATGCCATGCTCCGCTCCTTTACCGGTTCCCACCATGATGGCGGTAGGGGTAGCCAAGCCTAAAGCACAAGGACAGGCGATTACTAAAACCGATACTGCACTGATCAGTGCTTTGCCGGTTTCTCCGGTAAACAAGAGCCACCCTACTAAAGTGAGGAAGGCAATACCTAAAACCGTCGGCACAAAGATCCCGGAGACCCGATCGGCAATCTGCTGAATCGGCGCTTTGGAGCCTTGGGCCTCTTCGACCACCTTAATAATCTGGGCCAGCGCGGTTTCCGCCCCTACCTTGGTGGCTCTGAATTTAAAACTACCGAATTTGTTAATGGTGGCGCCGATCACTTCATCACCGGCTTTCTTCTCTACCGGTAGGCTCTCCCCGGTTAACATAGACTCATCAACTGCGGAATTACCTTCCACCACCACCCCATCGACTGGGATCTTCTCCCCGGGGCGTACCAGCACAATATCACCCTTGGCCACTTCATCAACGGGGATCTCCAACTCCTGATTATCCCTGATTACCCGGGCGGTTTTCGCCTGTAATCCCATTAGCTTTTTAATAGCCTCCGACGTTTTGCCCTTCGCCACCGCTTCCAAATATTTCCCCAGTAAAACTAGGGTGATGATCACGACTGACGCCTCAAAATATAAATCCTTCATGAGCATGCCAGGCGCTAATTCTTGGAATAAGCCGTTATAAACGCTGTAAAAATAGGCGGCCGTAGTGCCCATCGCCACCAGGACGTCCATATTTGGGCTTTTGGCCTTCAAAGCATAATAGGCATTTCGGTAAAACCTGAAACCAATAAAGAACTGAACCGGAGTAGCCACTGCCATCTGAAACCGCCAATCGTGCAGAAAAGCCAGATCAATCCGGAAGATCGTAAGCACCATGGCTAGAATGAGCGGAGAACCCAAAACCGCTGAGATAATAAACTCTCTGCGTAAACGCTGTATCTCCTCTTCCCTGGCCTCCTTCTCCCGATCCCTGCTGAATTCATCGACTGTTTCCGCTTCATACCCCAAACCTCTAATAATTTGGATGATCTGAGCCGTCTTTATTCTGTGCGGAGAGAACTCTATAATAGCCTGTTCCGTGCCCAGACTAACCGTAGCTGTGCTAATGCCGTCAACTTTGTTTAACTCTCGCTCTATCCTGGCGGCACAAGCCGCACAAGTCATCCCGGAAATCCGTAATTTCACCTTCACTCCGGCAGCATCTTCGCTGGGAGGCGCGGGTGTGACGAGCTCATACCCCAGACTTTTCACGGCCTCCTCCAACTTCTCCCGGCTGATCTGCGCTTCATCATAATCAACGGTAGCTCTTTCCGTGCCATAATTAACAGAGGCTTCAATCACTCCCGGAAGCTTACGTAAGTTTTTCTCAATTTTAAGGGCACAAGCTGAACATGACATCCCTCTGATCTGAATCTGCTCTTTCTTTCTCATCTTTCCTCACTCCGGTTATGCATTCTGCTCCGTGCTGATTCTTTCTAAGCTATTATTAGATATGATAACCATTTTAGCACCGGTGCTGAAGACCATAATAAACTGATCCCGGTACGCGTATACGATACGCACGAGGAGAACTGACGCTCACCTATTGGACGCGCCTGCCTCACTGTAATTCCTATATATTTAGTAGGATATAAAATTATTCTATCCGTCTTTGGCAAATAAATCAAGTAAATTTTCTGCTTTCAACCGTCTTCCGCCCATTAGATTTAATCTTTATCCAGGCATTTTTAGGGCCTTCTGCCTAGAAACGAGTAAAGCCGGTCAAGCGGCCGGCTTTAAAGAACTCAACATCCCGTAGTCACCTGCTTCTTTTTGCTGGATATGACGCAAGCTACTCTAAAATGCTCCGAATTTAAAACTTAAACTGACGGTAGCGCCGGAGAGATCCTCCGCCTTGGTTCCCTCCAATTTGACTCCATCTATATGCAGATAGCTCAGGCCTAAATTAGCGCGGAAAGAAGTTGTAATGTTTAGTTCCAGACCAATTCCGGGCTCTAAGACAAAAATCGTGTCATCAGCATAAACTCGCTTGGAATCTTGACTATCATATCCCACAGTGCCGATTCCGATTAAAGCACCCACTGTATAATGGACAAGTTTGTGTGAGTTATTAATGTATTCTAAAACCAGTCCCGCGTAACCCAGATCATAGTACAATTTCTCACTGGTGAATGGCGCCGCAATCTCACTGGTTAACCCAAAAGCGCCTCCCCCTATTAAGAAAGTATGGTTTATGAGCCAACCACCATAAGCTCCCCAAAAAACCGCTGTTTCTCCATGAATTTGGGAAAATTTCACTACTGGTCCGCCATAACCTCCGTTTTCTGTATCATCTCCTATTAACACTTCATCCGCTGCCAAAGCTTGACCGGCGCCTAGAAAGATCAGTAACGCAATTGCGAGAAACCTCAAAAAAAACTTCATTTTTAATTCCTCCAACTATGTAGTATCCAAGTCATTTATAAATGTTAACCATATCTATTTCGTCTTCGATTGGGCAGATCCTTTTTTCTTCCTTGTATAAATATGTCAACTGCGCACACCCGGCGGAGAAGCGACCACCCGAGGCCTGGTCGGGTCAGAATCAGGTTCGCTTACCGCAGAGACTTGGGCCAGTTTTATTAGGTAATAACACTCTTCTCTGTCCATGTGGTCCGTGACCAATGGAGAAAAGGTTGCTAAAACCGTATTTTCCATTCTAGCCGTGGTTAGATAAGTAAGAAAACTTCGAAAAGCAGTCACTGCTTCTTCCGCTTCATGGTTAAACCGGCTTACAGCCGGGAATTGCGTTAATGAGGTGCGCATATAGCCATTGATCTCTATGGCTTTTTGATACAAGTGACTAAAGAGTTTTGTAAAATCCCGGGCCCTTTCTATTAACTGATACTCTACACTATCGAACCTGCTGTTCAGCATGTAGGCATGGCCTTGAGCATCAAGAAGCCACAATAAATGATAATAGTTGGGATGGCATAACGGTGGAATCTCGCCTACGGATAAAGAACCCAATATTCTCAGGTAATCTTCTACTTCGTTGACCATGTGACTGATAAAGGTTGGAGTGAGATTAATGCTGATCTCTGCCGTCAACAGGCGCCGCTGGATCTCCCTTTTAAAAACGCGCAAAGCTTGAGAGACCTCATAGGCGCGGTGGGTTAAATCACCTAATTCAACTCTGGTCAACGGCCGGCGGCTTTCTGTCAGCAAGTGATCAAAAAGATTCATAAAATCTTTAGCCTGCTGTATCTCTTCTTTTTCTTCAGGAGATAAGGAGGTCATAATAAACCGGGCATGATCCCCCAAGATTTGTAGCCAAAAACGATGTTCAAAGAAGGCTACTTCTTCATAGTTACCTGACACCACAACTCTCCTCCCTCATTAGAAAAGACAGCCCCTGCTTTACTGGTTATCTCCAGTCCATGCTTATGAAGAAGAGGAGGATTACTTGCCAGTCCTTGACTAATCTCATCAATAAATTTTGCCTTAATACTCCTCCAGGAAGAAGTGGAATTTTATGTCGATAAAAAGGAAAACATCCCATTTATGTATAATTATAGCAATAGAAAGGAGTGATGTAAATGCGTAAACACATACTTGTCTTAACCTGTTTCATCCTGATCTTTATCTTTACTGCACCCGCGGCCCTGTCCTGTCATGAAGAGTATAATCTCCAGGGGCTGCAGAACTTTCTTTCCGACCTGAAGAAGGCTTATGAAAGAGAAGATGTCAACTTGTTTTTAAGTCTATTCGCCCCTTTTTCTTCTGCCACGGATCTGGTAAGAAACACCGATCTTATTTATACTAAAGACTTGATCCGTTCGGAACTGGAATTAAGTTTTGCCAGCGTAAGCGGACTGCAGGTTGATTTCTCGGAGACGGAAATTTTAATTGCAGGCAATATGGGAATGGTTCGAACATTACGGACCCTAAAAGCTGAAGAAACTCCCTTCATTAATGCGAGACTAGTATATACACTGCAGAAGAAAACGAGCTGTGGCTGGGACTATGGATGGGGGTATGACTGGTTTAATCAAAAGTGGGAGATTATTAGCCAAGTACTTCTTGATGAATGGTACGACTTTACTTTTAAAGATCTAGAAGCAGCTAACAAGATCTACCCGGAGGAAAATACCAGCAGCAAAAGAGGTGTTGAACACCGAAGAAACCCGTTGCTATTTTAGAATTATCAGCAGAAAAACGGCCTATACTTACTTAGTAGTATAGGCCTTCTCTCCTTTCTGAGCGAAGCCGCTCCCACTCATCATTAATCTCTCTCCTGCCGCAGCTCTTGCAGGAGCCTTTCTACCTCCTTTCTGCGCTGCGCGGTCTGTTCCCTATCGATTTGCAAAGCAAGTACATCTCCTTCTTTCGCTTCGGGTGGCAAAATCTCCCTGGGGATCTGGAGAAACTTTCCTTTTTTCAGTTCAATAACGGCAAATTCGCCTTCAAACCTGTCTATAATCATCATCTTAACCGCTCCCGATGATCAAAATCAAAGCCGTGTTTAGCGTATTAAATCTCTCTTGAGTATTATACTCTTCTACTCTATGTCCGAATATCCTCTGGCTTCTCTGTCTTTCTCCGGTTAGAGCGCTGATTTTTCCGGGCCATCCACCCTAAGACCAACCCAAATAGTAGGTGCAGGAAAAAGAAGATGAGAGTATCACCAAGCGCGACTTCTCTCAACTTTATAATGGCCAGGGAACGTAATCCTCCGAAGGAAAACAGCCAGATAAAAGCCCCATAGAATACTCCTTTTCTCAAGTAATCACCTGAATTCGCGTCTTCCCGCTGAGCGGCGCTGAGCAAATAGATGAAGATAATTCCCAATAAAGCGCTATAAGTATAATCAGCCAAAAAACCGACAATCGATCCGTGCCAAGTATGGTGCATGGATTGCTGATCCAAAAATAAACTACCGGCATAGTGGGACAGCGGATGCCGGATGAGCTGAATCTTCCATAGGGTATATTCAGGAATATCCATGACAATATTTGCCACCACACCTGAAACAACGCCTAGTAGAAATTGATCTTGAAACATTCTCGCTACAGACCTCTTTATAGAAATCAAATGCAAACCCACACAATAGTAATTTTCCAGTAGCCGGAGATATATATATTTTGCCCTTTCATAACCCCTGCATACTGGTTTTTCCCTGGCATTATTATAAAAACCGCTTTGGCGGCGGTTTTTATTTAAGGAAAGCAAAGCCGGTTTTATTAATTAGTCAGGAAGAACCCTGGCCTGCCTTCCTTCTCAGACCTTTACTTATTCATCATAACTG
>DATCJV010000136.1:0-22095 GCA_036562625.1 Bacillota bacterium
ATAATAATATTCCACTTTTCGGCAACGGTAGTAACCTAACGAGAATGGCTTTGAAAGGTTTAAATAAACAAAACGCTGTCTAACTGAATGTTCTCTATGTGAGGTTCAAAAAATCTACAGTGTCTTGACACGATCATATGATATATCCGCGATTATGGCCCAATCTTTCCACTCAATCCAACGAACAGATTAACGGCTCGTAGGTCTGGTTAAAAATCTCTTCATCGCAAATATAATAGTCATCAAGATCATTGACCAATAGATAATCTCCTCTCTTGGCCAAAAAATCTCCCCGGTGAGTTCTGACCTTTACTCTTTCTTCCAGTTTGATCGCATCGACAATCACCTGGTCCACTGTTAAGCAAATGCCGCACTCATTTATATTTTCTTTAGTAATCCTTAGCAACTTATGATCAGATTGAACTGTGATTCCGTAGTCGTCAATATAGCGATCGGAAAGGCATGCCACCTCCTCTTTGATTTCTATATATTTCTTGGCGAATAAATCTGCGGAGACCGGATAGATCTCATTTCGCGCCCCGATAATGACCCTATCCTCCACAGTAGCGGTAACTAAACCCTCCAACGTCTTGATGGTGACACTTTCCGCAAAATAATCGCTGACCTTTATGTACCTGAAATATACTGGCCTTTTTTTGGCCTTGAAGAATTTGTCCCGTCCATAAACAGTAAAAGGGTTATCCTTTCCCACCGTCAGCAGCTTGACCTTGCTGGTATAAGCAACGATCTTTTTCCGGATAAAAGTTCCCACTGGAACTTGGCTGAATAACTTGTCATATTTCTCCTTAAAGATATAGCCACCGGCTTTGTTTTGGTGTCCTCCGCCCGTTCCCACTGTGCTGGTCAGGTCTTTCACTAATTCTTCGGCGGTCAGGTAATCATGATAGCTTCTAATGGACAATTTATACCCATCCCAGCGTGGAGAGTATACTACAACAATGTCTATCCCGTAGATCTCGGAAAATAGATCGGAGATGTGACCCAGCAAATTATCGTCACACTCCTCAATGAGGGAAAAGATAATATTGTCATATCGTTCGGCTTTCAGAATACCATTGGCATAGATTTTTAAGTCATCAAAAGTGAGGGACGAGAGTCTTAAGTAATCTATGGCTTTTTTATCATAAAGCGTCTCCAGTTCCCTTCTGGTATCTCGATCAATCGTCGTCATCTGTCCGGTGAACATGTCGGTATCCACCAGAATACCGAAGTACAAAACTGTGGCCAAATCTTGATCAATCATAACTCCGTAGTGTTTCAGATAATTAAAGACCAACGTGGCGCAAGCGCCGATTCTGGGTTGAATGTCTTTATAAAGATACTTCCACCCGCCATCCTCCAGATGATGATCGATGGCGATCACATGAGCAGCGTTGATCAGGGAAACGTTTCCGGCTCCGTATTGACCGTCTACGACAATTAATACTTCATCATTGCTGATTGCGAAGGCGGAATCAATGAGTTTCATCTGTATTCGGTACTTGTTAATCATATTCGTGATATTAGGCTTGAAGCTGGTACTACCGGCGTAGATGATCTCCGCTTCCCCGCCGAAACTCTCAATTAACTTCTTCATGCCCCAGGCCGAGGCGATGGCGTCCGCATCGGGGTTATTATGGGTTTGAATAAAAACCTTCCTGTAATCCATTACTACATTCTTTAAATCATTCATCACAGTACCCCTTATTTCTCTACAAAAGTTACGATTGCAAAGAATATTGGTTCCCCTTCATTCCTGCCCTGTTGGTTCCCGTGGCCAATCATCATGCTCCTTCCGGAGGAAACTCTCCTCTTAAACGTTTAATAGTGGTAATTTATGAAATATTCGATCCCAATCCTAAATAACCTTTATTTCTATGAGAAATAAAAATATAATAAATCCGCCAGAAGATCCCTGCCAGGACCTACTGGCGGATTCCTCCGCCTTCAGTTATTGATCTCCCTTGGCTTTGAATCAATAACTCCCATAATTTGCAAACGACGACTCCATGCTTGACTTTTTCCTCTTACTCAAACTGAATAGCGGCTCCGATGACGCCCGGTCCGGTATGCGCGCCAATCACCGGCCCGACCTGAGTAAAGACTGTGACCGGTAATTGGAAGGTCTTCTCCAAAAAGCCTTTCAAAGACAAGCCGGCCTCTGCGGCGGCGCCATGAGCCACCGCTAATCTAATCCGTCTTCTCCCTTTAGCCAGGTTTTGGAAAGCCGTGCAGATCTGCTGAAGAGCCCTTGTTTGACTACGCGCCATTCCGTGAGTGTGGTAGATCCCGTCATCACCCACCCTAATTATGGGCTTAATATTTAACAATGAACCGACCAAACCGTTGACCTTCCCGATCCGGCCGCCTTTTTGCAAATATTCCAGAGTATTGACGGTAAAGAGGGTTTCAATATTTCGCCTGACCGCTACTAATTTTTCCACAACTTCTGCGCCTTTCAACCCCTTTTTGATTTGTTCTCCGGCTTCCAGCACCAGCAAACCCGTACCCAAGCTGATACACTTCGAATCCATAATATGAATCTTCCCCTTTAATCCTTCCTTACCTAGCCGGGCGGCGTTTATCGTTCCACTCAGGCCGGAAGACAAGTGAATAGAGACAATTTCTTCATAATCGGCTAATAACGCCCGATATACCTTTTTAAACTCTTCAGGAGACGGTTGAGAAGTTCTTGGTAAGACCGAAGCACGGGCCAACTGTTGGTAAAACTCATCACTGGAAAGCTCTCCATCAATATATTCCCGATCCGTAAAGCGCACCTTTAACGGGATAACATGAATGTTAAACTCCTTGATTGTTTCTTCCGTCAGATCAGCAGTACTGTCTGTAACGAGCGCCACTTTCTTCATCAATGATATCCTCCATCCAAAATATGATTAGGCACGCGCCTGAAACCGCGTGTGGCTTCTTTCCTGTTTTTTTGCGGTTCGAAAAGAAAACCTCAATATCTTGGACGAGGCACACGAAGAAAAGTTACTTTCCGGTATAATCTATTTATCTTTTAGACGGAAAGTACAAGCCAGTCCCCGGCACATAAAAGCGCAACCACCAGTCGGTGATTGCGCTCAATACTTTCCATGGCAAGAAGGGGTCTTTAATCTAAATCCTGTTCTTCATTTTCCTCGATAATCTGGTTAATAATTCCCCGTTTTGAATTTTTTAAGAAATTAACCAAATACTTGACTTCGTAGGATGCATCAAGCTCCTTCTCAATTATTTCAATTGCGCCCTCAAGGGATAGACCGGAACGATATAAGATCCTGTAGGCCTTCTTCAGCAGTCTGCGCACCTCAGGATCTATTTCGTTTCTCCGTAAACCTACTATATTTAAGCCATATATTGATGTAGGATTCCCATCCGCCAACATAAACGGAGGAACATCTTTGACGATTTTTGTGCAAGCACCCACCATAGCCATTTTCCCGATTCGGCAATACTGCTGAACCATGGAGAGCCCGCCTATTCTGGCGTAATCCTCCACCACCACATTTGCGGCCAGACTGACACAGTTTGTAACTACAGTATTGCTCCCAATCCGACAGTTCTGAGCGATGTTAGAATAATCCATAAATAAATTATTATTGCCGATCCTGGTCTCCTCTTCATCCTGCTTAATGCTCCGGCAAACTGTGACGTTTTCCCGGAAAATATTGTTATCGCCGATGATCAGATAATTATTTTTGCAATTGCTTTCCCCTTTATATTTTGGACTTTCAGGATCACATCCGATATAAGTTCCCCGGGAAATTTTATTTCCCCTGCCTAAAATCGTCCACCCGTCTATATTCACATGAGGCCCGATAATACAATCATCACCTATGACTGTTTTCTCTCCAATAATCACATAAGGGCTAATCTCAACGTTCTTTCCAATGACGGCGGTTGGGTGTATTAGCGCTGTATGATGAATTCGTGCCGATGGTGAGATACTACCAAGTGTACGGCGTTGATTAGTTGATTCCATATAAAAGCCTCCCTTAACATGAAAACAGTCACCAGTGAATTGTGCCTTATTATACTTGACCTTTGTTACTTTTAGATTTTATTTTGTTAAATCTTTCATTGCTGAATCATTATTAACAATTAGCTAACCCAGTTGACAATATAACACAACTTATATCACTTCGCTTTTCAACGAAAAGTACAGACTTTTACCTAAAAACACTTAATAATTCTATAATATTCGGTTTCTACAATGAATCTCCTTCTCCCTTTTTATTATTAATGTGGAAAATAATAAAATTTTTTAGAAGAACGCCGCCAGAAGCTCTTTTGAAATACACCTGAACACTACCAGATAAAGCCGACCGGTAACATGATACTAAAAATCACCTAGGCTATCTTGGACAATGACTCTTTCTGAAACAATCTTCCTGGGATTTCCCTCTACTCTTTTGTTCTGCTTCTTCTCTGCCAATGTATTATAGTCACCCACGGTAAATTTTTTAACCAAATCGCGAAGGCTCTCCGCTTCCGTATTCAATGCTTGGCTGGAAGAAGCAAGTTCCTGAACCATGGCGGCGTTTTGTTGAGTAACCTGATTCAACTGTTCAATAGAAGTCTGTATTTGCAGGGACGTCTCCGCCTGTTCCCTCATGGCGGCGGCCACCTCCATAATTACATCAGAAGTCTGCTTGGTATTCTCGACGATCAGATTAAGCGCCTCCCCGGATCTCTTCGCCATCTGGTTGCCGTTCTCGACTCTGCTCACACTCTCATTGATTAAGGACTCAATTTCTCTCGCTGACTCAGCGGTCCGGCCGGCCAAATTCCTCACTTCAACCGCTACCACGGCGAACCCGCGACCCTGTTCACCGGCACGGGCTGCTTCTACCGCTGCGTTTAAAGCCAGCAGGTTGGTTTGAAAAGCGATATCATTGACAACTTTTATAATCTCCGCAATCTGATTACTGCTGGCGGATATCTCCTCCATTGCTTTAATAGTCTCTACAACAGCTTCTCTTCCTTCCTGCACCGCATTGAGTGTAGCCTGAGAAAGTTGTTCCCCCCGCTCCGAGTTGGCAGCCACCAGTTGTATGGAGGCGCCCATCTCTTCGATCATTGCGGACAATTCTTCCAAGGTGGATGCTTGTTCCTGCGTACGCTGTGACAGATCCTCATTTCCCATGGAAATCTGCGAAGAATTATCGCTGATCCGATTAGCGGCATCCCGCACTAAAAGCATGGATTCACGCTGTTTTTCCAACATTTGATTAAATTCTTGCGCCAAGCCTCCGATTTCATCTTTTGAGATAACAGGTGTCTCCACTGTCAGATCCCCATGGGAAGCTTTGTTGAACGAGACCAACAAATAAGGAATCGGCTTCAAAATGTATCTGGTAAATACTGATGAAGCTAAAATTCCAATAACGATGCCTGCGAAAATAATCAAACCGATAAGTTTGTTTAGATCACCAACAATCTTTTTCGCCCTGTCTTTTTCCACGCCAATAAACCACATACCAATTACTTTTCCTTCCTTGGAGCGGATCGGAGTATATCTCGTTAAAAATTTCTTACCAACCACATTCGCCTCACCGATAAAATCCTGACCACCGCGGAGGACTTTGGCAACAACCTCTTGTGCGGCTTTGGTTCCCACCGCTCTTTTCCCATCCTCAAGGGTCACGTTGGTCGAAACCCGGGTATCACCCAGAAAAATTGTGGCCAGGGCTCCCGTCTGTTCCTTAATAATATCCACAGCTTGAGTGTTATTATTAATCAGTTCCTTCCCTTTATATAAATTGTTCTTTTCCACATGCCAATCCCCGGGATACATCTGATCTATAAGCTTATATCCTAAATTGAGATTGGAGGCGAGTTCATTTAATAGACTTCCATTAACCACCTTATTGACCTGATAATTCACTGCAGTATAGATGCTCAAGCCAAAAAGGCAAAAAAGACTGACGATTCCCAATAAAATCTTCTGCCTTAATTTCATCCTGATCCGCCTTTCATCCTCGTAATTATGTAAAATTCGACAATATTTATAAGGCTTAATGTTATTTTCGGTTCTTTTCTCCCAAAACTTAATAAGCTCTATAAAAAATCTCCATCCAAAATCACCCAGGTAAATCATGATTTTTATTGGGCTTGTTTGTTTTGCAACCTTCCATATCATTTTTTACCTGAATGACTGTTATTTCCCTAAAGGAAATCCCTTAATAATCATTAATACTTGCTTACAGCCTCAAACTCACCCCCCATCTTCCATCGATATAAATTTATATTCATGACGTAACACAAAGCAAAAGGCGGTGGAGAATAATGAAAAAGACTTTATCACTAATGATCGCGGTAATTGTCACGTTATCCATGGCGAGCATGACCGGGGCTGAAGGAATCATCAAGATGGGCTATGACAACCTGGGGGTGATGGAGACGAAGTACTTCGGGGAGACCAGCACCTATGAGATTGAAGCCGGGTATGCATTAGGTGTGGAATTCTTGAAGTCGGAAAACCGGCTCCAAACCGGGCTGGGCGTTGAGTACCAACTGATGCGGGGCGCCACCGGCGAAAGCGAAGACTTTCGCTTCATCCCCGCTTACTTGACGGCACGACTTAACCTTTTTAAAGGGAAGACCTCACCTTATCTGCAAGGTAGGCTAGGGTATAATCTTTTCCAGGTGAATGGGACTAGTTCCAATCTGTCTTATCACGGCGGATTATTTTATGGCGTTGGCGCCGGCCTGACCCTCGCTAAAGACTTGCAGGTTCAACTGGACTACTCGGTTCATAACGGGGAAAGACAATGGCAGAACGTAGTCACTCCTTACCGGTATGAAAAGATCAGCCTTTCACTGGGACTCATCTTCTAACTTTCTTTCCGCTGTCTGCTGCCGGGCTCCATGATTGCCCCTACCTGCTTATTCATCTGGATCTGGAAAACCCAAGACTGTCTACGGGTTAGACCCTAATCATCAATGGTCGCCGCTTCTTCCAAGTCCCGGTAAGTGTAGACCTGTCGGATTACTAAAGATTGAGCAAGCAACCAAGATTTTTTTGGGCTGCCCGGAATTACCACCCCCTCTGTCTGAGGCGACAGAGGGGACATTTTTTCCCCAGATTAATCAAGGGTTAACCCTTTCTTGAACACATAGAATCCGACCTGCTGATTGTGAAAAACAGCCGACACAAGGTTTTAATAATGATTAATTTTATGTAAACAGACATAGCGTCTTCATCCTCCCCGATTCTTAAAATTCCAGGTAAATACGGTATTATTTCCTGGTCGACAATGTAACCCCCCCCTGTTATAATGCAACAGGTCAGCGGCGCCCCCATAGACCCGATATTCGATGCCGGCCTGTAAAGCTTAGTGAGAAACCAGAGACGCCTTAGGCGACAATATCTGGAAAGGGGTAGTGAAGATGAAAATAAAGATGAAGATGGTCCGAAAAGCATTAACCTTTTGTCTCTTCGTCACCGGCCTGCTGATCAGTACCACTCCCGTTTATGCCTGGACTTATAGAATTAAATGGGGAGATTCTCTGTACAAATTGTCAAAGAATTATGGCACAGAGGTACAGGACTTAAAAGCCGCCAATAACCTCTCCTCAGACAAAATACTGGCCGGTACGAAAATATGGATTCCGGACGGTAAGCCAAGTCCGGTTAGAAAAGCCCAAAACACCCGGGACAGAAATGATCTGTATCTATTGGCGCGCCTAATCAACGGAGAAGCGCGCGGGGAATCCTTTACCGGTCAAGTCGCTGCGGGAGCAGTCATTCTCAATCGGGTCAAATCAGGCAAGTTCCCCAACACTATTGCCGGGAATATTTTTAAGAAACTTCAATTCGAATCAGTCACTAACGGGCAAATATGGCAGCCGTTGACCGCCAACGTAATTAAAGCGGCAGAGGCGGCTCTAAGCGGCTGGGATCCAACGAACGGGGCTTTGTACTTTTATAATCCTGCTAAGATAAACAATAAATACAATTGGATCTGGTCGCGGCGGATTGTCAAGCGCATCGGTAATCACGTCTTTGCTAAGTAAAAACAAACAAAGGGGCAGGGACCTGTCTGGTGTGTCAGACAAAATCCCTGTCCCTTTGTCTGTTGTCTACTCTCTGCTTTGGTCTGTGTCTATATGAATCTTGCCACTTCGTTGGCAGAGGTTACAGCCTCCCAAACCCGCCCCGGAGTTCTGGCGTCTCCTATACAGTAAATCTCAGGAGCGGCATTTTGCTTTATGAGTTCATAGTAAAGTTCGTCATCCGCCCGGCCTCCGGTGGCATAAACCACAAAATCGGTATCTATGACGATCTCTTCCACGTCATTCGGATCCAAAGGCCGATCAAAAGGATTATGAATATTCTCCGGAATCAGAGTAGCCCAGGGCGTATATGGGTCTTTTCGTTTCCTGTTCGCCATGATTACTACTTTTCCCGGGAGGAAACGGACAACTCTGGAAGAGGTAAAAGCTGTAACCGGATTCTGTAAAGCATCATCCTGCTTTCCGGAAGAAGATCCTTTGCCCATCATCATCCAGAGCAACATACTACGGTTGGCATGAACCGTACCGGTCATCAAATTAGGCAGCATTTCCACGACCGTTACCTCCACCCCCCGTTCGGCGGCTAAGGAGTAGGCCACTTCGCAACCGACAACCCCGCCACCGATTACTGTGACCTTCTGCACCCCATCCGGTAATTTCATCTCATTATAGAGCAGCGTTCTGGCTTCAATCGACTTGATCTGATCCTTCCCTTCAATCTCCGGAACCACCGGCTTAAGTCCATTGGCACAGATTATCACATCAAAATTACCTTTGAGATCTTCCGGCTTGACTACTGTATTATACTTAATCTCCAGTCCGTCTTGGTTCAAGAGGTCCATTTGAGATTGAAGATTATGCAGGTACCTGGCAACGTCGTGCTTAATCCGCATTTTACTGCCGGCCACCAGTTGCCCTCCTACTTGAGGAGTTTTCTCAAAGATCGTTACTTGATGGCCTCTGGCGAAAGCAGTCTTTGCGGCTTCGCATCCGCCCGGTCCGGCCCCGATCACAGCTACTTTCTTCACCTTCGCCGCCTTTGTTAACTTCTTAGTATCTTCAAATCCGGTATAAGGATTTACTGAACAACAAGGATGCCCGCCCATGATAAAAGACTGGATACACCCTTCTTGATCACCAATGCAATGGATAATCTCATCAACTTTACCTGCTTTGACCTTTTGCGGCCAGTATGGATCGGCTAATAAGGGGCGGCCCAGCATGAAGAAGTCAGCCCACCCTTTCTCCAGCACCTCTTCGGCTCGTTCGGGCACACCGAGTTTTCCGACGGCGATGACTTTGGCATCAATCCCATTCTTCTTGAAGTACTCTTTCAAACGGCCGGCCGTCTCCTCCACATAGGGGATGTCCTGAAAATAGGCTGGAGGATGCGGCCAGAACCAGTTGTCATAACAGCCCTTGTCTACATCAAAGGCATCTACCCCGGCCTCTGCCAAAACCCTACAAAATTCCAAACCTTCTTCTATGGTCCGTTCCATCCCCCGGAACCGTTTAGCAAAAACCTCTTCCCCATAACTTTCCCGCAGGGCCTGTGTGAGGTCTACCCGGTAAATAATAGGGAAGTCCTCGCCGCAAAGCCTTTTAATCTCTCTAACTACATCAACGGCAAACTGGGATTTATTCCTATACCTTCCGAACTTTCGCCTGTTCCATGGCGCGGAAGTCAGCTGGTCCATCATGTATCCCTCATGACCATGAAGTTGAACCCCATCAAACCCGGAGATCTTGGCATTAATCGCACTCTGTCCAAAACTCCGTACTATCTTTTTGATCTGTCGATCGCTGAGGGGGAGATGGGGAAGTTGTGGAACGTAAAAGTTTCTATTTAGAGACGCTGATTTTAGCAATTTCCCCTTAAGAAAAGGCTCGGGTGAACCCACCCGGCCAAGCCCGGCCGTAAGTTGAATAAAAATTTTGGCGTCAAACGAACGCACGGCGGCAACCAGGTCACGCCAGCCGGCCAAACGGGTCCGGGAGGAGCCGTCGATCCTGGGGAAATAAGTGGTGTCATTATCTTCGGAAACAGTGGGATCCACTCCATATGAAACAGGAACTAACCCGGTAATTAAGAGGCCTGTTCCGCCTTTAGCCCGTTCGGTAAAGTACTCAATCATCTTCGGCAGCGGTCTTCCGATCGGGTCAGCCATATTGATATTTCCCATCGGCGCCATGATGATTCTATTCTTTATCTTACACTTACCAATCTTCCCCGGTTCAAATATCTTTTCATAACTCATGTCCGTATTACTTTCCTCCTTACCTATTGATCGCATGAGCACAAAATTAATTCCGCGCATAAATTAATGCTCAGAAGTTATCCTTATTTCACCAGTACAGTACCGTCAGCCTTGATTTCAATAGTTTGCCCGTCCCGAACACTATGGAGAAAATCCTCTCCCAGTTGGTCAATGGTAATTATCCTGCTTTTCAGCCAGACATCGCTAAGAATAATCCCCGCGGCCGCCAGAGAATCAATGTGCTCTGAGAAGAGCATCGCCTTAGGTCCCACTCCCATCTTCACTATAGTCTCTAAAACCATTCCTCCGGTGGTGGAACCGATGGTCTGCGGCAAGCAAATAATTTTATCCGTTAAATTCTTTTTATAAAGGTCCGGGTTATTTTGGTCACCACATTTTACCTCTTTAGCTTTTTTTAAGGCACTACTCTGGTAAGTAGCCAATAAATTCACTCCGAATCTGGAAACAACCGCCTCGCCGGTGGTCTCACCGCCCAATACGACCCGCCCTTTGAAAACCTTTTCCATCTTCATTCTCCTCCTTATCCATTGGTTATCTCAGCTAGAACCTGATCGTCCAATAAAAACTTGGCTGTCGTATACGTTCGTAATTTATTAGAGTTTGTGATCACCGGCTTTTTGGCGCATAATGGATTATTCATATACATTAGCGCGCAGATGGAGGTAACCCGCGCCCCGGTCGCGATTAACCGGCTATACTTCTCTTCCTGCTTCTTAAAGGCTTCCACCACGTCCGGAGCAGCGCATAAAATCGTCGGAAGCGCAACCCGTTTTCTTTTCGAGCTCTGTAAGGCGGAAGTGATCCTCTCCGTCCAGTCTTCCAGTTGTCTCAGGGACAGATGAGGACAGCCAATAAAGCAGACTTTCGCTTTGGACTCCTGCATTTTCCAGATTACCGGGTACGAACTGATTACTCTCTCTATCTCCTGGTCATCAATGACATAGGTCTGATAATCTTCTGTCAAAAGACTTCTTTGACTCTCAATGGCCTCCGGGGTAATATTCTCCACATGATAAAGACCGACTGCGCCATTGGAGGCGCTGGCCGCTCCCATATCCTTCAAATAATCGCAGGTATCTGCAGATAAACCTCTCCCCAAGAACCGGTCCAACCCGATTATGTATGGGACATCCTCGACCACCTTCATACCGATCGCGCTTCCCAATACTTGGGCGTTCGGTATCTTCGACGTCTTCACCTCCACCAACCATTTGGCTTTGCGACCTTCATCAGTCAACAGCCCAAATTCCGGCGCTTTCCCCAAGATCCCACAAAACAGCTCAATAATCCCGGAATTTCTGTTACTCCGGGCTCCTAATACAGAATTGGCATAAACCACGGCCGATGATTCCGCCCAAGCCAAAATATCTCCTTTAGCTGGAATATTACCCACCTCAGGCTGATAACAAGTACAAGTAAAGGCGTTCTTATCTTTTAAACCGACTTTCTCCAGTTGTTCCTCATATGCTCTTTGCTTTCCGTACATAATCTTAAAGACTAATTTTTCCAAGGGGCTACACTTTACATTTTCGTAGTCCAAAGGCCGGGGATCTACGGTAAATCTCTTTTGAGTCTGGATCCCGTGGGCAATCAACTCATCCATCTTGTCAAAGACCGGAGTTAAAATAGGTATCCCAAAAGAAGTCACTAAATGTACCGGTCCATCCAGGGGAACCAACCTTTTGGCGCCAAAAACCTCGCCGTATAGAACAACTGATTCCATAACTTTTCGTAAGGTTTCTCCCTGCTTCCCCTGTAAGATTTCTTTCTCATCCTGTGTCAGCTCCATTTTAGTCTGGATCAAATTATCACCACTCCTTCTTCAAATCCCTTTAACTAAAAATTCAACAATTATTTACAATATCCTCTAAAAGACAACAAATATCGTAATAAAGCGACATATAGCTGACCAGAGGAACAGTGCTGTTTTGGACAAAACTATCATTTTATTTCTAAATAAACCTAAAGTAAACTGGGGTTTTAGTCGATAAGCATCTTAGAACTGGGTATAATGGACCGGAGGTTTTAATATGCAAAAAATCGACATTTTAAAAATGCACGAAAGATGGGCAAGCAAGGTAAGTTCAGTAATGATCTGTATCTTTAGCCTTTGCGCTCTTCCTGTCTTCCTAATGATCCAAAACGTCTCAATGTTTTGGCGGATTACCTTAGCGATTTGCTGTATTATAGCGGCGGGTTTACAATTTTTATTATCGAAAAATGTCAAAACATCCGTATTTACAAAATACTACATGCCCATCTTCTTAAATATCTTCGGTTTTCTAATGACTATTACCATGGGCAAAGGTAATCGGTCTGTTCCGTTCTTCTTCTTTTCCATCCTGGCTTTTAGTTTAATCTATCTAAATCCCAAGGTAATACTGGTAGCAGCAGCCGGTACCATTGTCGCTCACGGAATTATGATCTGTTTCTTTCCAGAACAGATCTTTGCCTTACACGAACCGGCTATGTATATCTACGTGGGCTTTATATACTTCCTTTATTTCCCGGCCATGTACACAGTTGCCGCGAAAGCCTTAAGCTTACTAAGTACCCTGAAAACAAGAGAGGAAGAGCAGACCAGACTGAACTTAGACTTGAGTAAGATGCAAGAGCAAATCGCTGTGGCCTCTGCCCAACTACGTACAACTTGTGTCGCCTTGAGTAAACAAGCGGGAGAAGTCGTATCTGCTTCGCAGGAAACAGCATCCGGAATGGAAGAGATGGCCCGTATGGTTGATGTAGAAACCAATGAGGTGACCAAAGTCTCACAGAATGTGGTGGAGATCAACTCCATTGCCGAACAGATTAAAAGGCGTTCCCAGGAATTGTCTGTAGATTTTGCAAAGACAAAAAATCTATCCCAACAAGGGGCAGAACTAATGCTTTCTTCAATAAAGGGTATGAAGAAGGCAGGCGGCCAAATTGGCGAAGTTGCCGAGGCCGCCCGCAGGTTGAAAGAGAGTTCACTAAAGATTAGAGATATACTGACCATCATGAATGAGATCGCAGAAAAAACCACCTTACTTTCTTTAAATGCCAATATCGAAGCAGCCAGAGCCGGGGACGCCGGTCGGGGCTTTGCGGTAGTAGCTTCGTCCATTAGTAAACTGGCGGAACAATCGGCACGGGAAACCGAAGAGATTAAAGAGATAATCAGCGGTACTATGCAGGATATGGATCAAGTCATGGAATCGATCGAATCTATCCTGTCTATAGTAGCAAAAAGTGCGGAAGATTCGAGCGTAGTCGCGGACAGCATTGAAAATATCATGAACAATATTGAAAAGAACTCAACTCAAATCAATGAAATCCACCAAGTCCTAGATAATTTGATCTCTATGAACAATGCCATTATGGACGCTACAAACAGCTTGGCGGGGATCGCCGAAGAGACCTCGGCCGGTACGGAAGAAATTTCAGCCACCACCCAACAGCAGGCCACAACGATCGAACAGATAGTTCAGCAAATTAGAAACTTGGAAGAGATGGCTTCAAATCTTGATGCGATGGCTAGCGGAAATTCGGGCTAATAACCGTACAAACCCGCAAACAAGGGGACAGGGATTTTGTCTGACACACCGGACAGGTCTCTGTCTCCTTGTGTCTTGTCGGACAGGTCCCCGTCTCCTTGTCTGCCTCCTTAGGTACGCATCGTTCCTCCTTCAAATTCCTCTTTAAGGACAGCATATATACAACTATCCTCAATAATATTGTTCTTAATGACACTACTTTTTAATACTGCTTCCAGCCTGAACCCAGCCTTTTCCAGCGCTCTCCGGGATCCGATGTTTCTGGCGAAAGGCTCCGCATAAATTCTGATCACATCGGTGTTGGCAAAAAGATACCTGACCAAAGCCCTGATAGATTTGGTCATAATCCCCTTTCCCCACTGTTCTTCCGCCAAATAGTAACCAATTTCCGCATTTTTGCGATAAACATCACTTTTTAGAGATACCCCAATGCTACCTACTACCTCTCCTCCCACTTCTATTGCGAATACCTTGGAGCGTCCATCATCCGTTTGCACTGAGGAAATAAACTCTTTCGCATCTTCCAGTGAATACGGGTGAGGAAACGCATCCCGCAGATTATCAAAGATCTTTTTGTTGTTGGCAATTACTGCCAGTCTTTCCGCATCTTCTTCTTTCCAGGGCCTAAGTCTGATGCCATCTGCAGAAATCTCCATAAGTACGCCTCCTAGTAAAGTGTAATCAAAATACTACATCCTACTTTTAGTACCACTCTCTCGGGATCGGGCTCCTGTCTAAATCCGGGTTTCGCTGCAGAAAAGATGATACCAGATCAACCATTCTTCGTGCGTCACAAATATATGACTTGGCCGCTCCGACCAGCCCAATCCTGGGCTATTCCGGTGGCTAAGAGAGCCTCCTCGATCTTGTCATAGCTTTGCGAGATATCGCCCGCCGGGCGGAATGGGGAATCCCGCTGTTAATTATAGGTCTTTTCTATAAATGCGTGTAGGCTTGCAGCTGAATAAATCTATGCCATCTTCAATTCTGGTCCACCCGTACTTTTCATAGTAGCCATCATGATCAATTGTCAGATAAACGGCGGTAAAGCCTGCCCGCTTTGCTTCCTTCTCTGCGTGTTCGATCAGGAGTTTCCCGTATTCCTTCCCCCGTTCCTCTTCATCTACGAATAAACACGCCATCCAGGGATAGAGATCATGACGACTGATGAAATCATTGATAATTAAAGCGGTACAACCAATTATCTTGTCTTCTTTCAGTAATAGATAGAATTGTGGTAAGCCCGTCCCGGAAGAGAAGAATGGTAGATGGCATCCCGATAATACGGATAGTTCTGTGCACTTCCCCAAACACCATGTATATAATCTACAGCTTGATCAAGCCCTCCCTGATATTCCTTTACATTGACTATCTCCATTATGACTTTGACCCCTCCCTAAATAGATCACTATGGTTTTTATTGGTAAAGCCGTCTACTATCATTGAGGATGAAAATAATCATAGAATTCTATACCTGTACATAGTAGGCGTTATGTCCTCCCCGTTTTTCTTCGGGCGGTAATTGCCAATAATCTCCGTAGCACTTTTTTAAGTATGCATCACAGTTATTAGGGGCTTTCACCGTCAAATGTTCAAATTTTACGGTTCGTAGAGGAAACAATACTTCTTTAGGAACAGCCACAGCTGATGGCTCGAGAATGAAAGCTAAAGCAGAACATTGCTGTTCATCATTATACTTGCGCACTTCTTCATCAACTAAGTTAAAAAGCAGACGTTTAGGGACAGGTATCAATAGAAAATGACGAATTGAGCGTCTTATCTTCCCCAATAATCCTTTTAAACCCTTGGCATGGGTATCCGTAACTGACTTGGCAAAAAACATTTTACGCCACATCCATGCCCTTCTAAACTGCTTTCTTCTTAACTTTTCGCTATTAGGCACTTGATCAAAAGGGAAAATATCGATGAAGATACCTTGATGTATTTTAGCTTTTCTCGTGTAATACTCCACAAACTGAGTATTATTCTTTCTCACTTTTGCAAAATACAACGGCATATTGGGTTCAGTGGAGAAGTGCTGCATAAAATAGTCTTTCTTTAGCTTAGTTGGAGCGATCTTCAAGAATTTTTCATAGTTATCTCGTGTCATCCCCACATCGATATCATCATCCCAGGGGATAAACCCCCCGTGCCGGATAGCGCCGAGTGTAGTCCCGAAAACAATGAAATAGTCAATATTATTCTCATCGCATACTCTGATTACCTCTTCTAGGATCTCTAATTCTACGCGTTGAACTTCTTTTATTTTCTCGTCATACTCCATTTTTACACCTCGCATTAGTTCACCAGTCACGATGTTTTGTTGTATGAATGTTCGCGGCTTAAGGGTTTTCCCCTGTGAGGGGCTTATTTACTGCTCTAAATCGCTTTCGAGTTCAGCCTTCATTTCTATCATAATCTCTTCCATTCTCGGCATGACATTCCACATATACTTTTGACTTATTTCCATTGATTGTCTCATTAACATCGGCATTTTTTCAATTGATTTTTGACCCACAGGCGACTGATAGAACTCTATTAACTCGCGAACTTCTTCTTCAGTATATACCGACATGTAAATCCGGATATAATCATCTTTTATCTTGTCCCAGCCCATCTCCTCCTCTATTACAGTAAAAAGTTTGTCCAGGTATTTTTCCATGATTTGAACTTGTTCCGGAGTGAGATCAATTACGCCCTCCTGTTGAATACTCTGAAGTACCATAGGTTTAATCTGTTCGCATGCTTGAGCAAAAACTTTGTCCGTCTGCAATAATAGCAAGAGTTCTTCGACTGAATTATAAAAACTATTCTCATTGGCTAATACTCCCACAGTACAAATTAGGGTCATGACCATAAAGACCATGGTCAATTTGGTTTTTTTCATTTTTGTCCCTCCTAAGTTTTATTCATAAATTTCAGCAAGCTTTAAAATATCTCTGGATTAAGCGGCTACGTCCACCACTCTAGTTTACATGGCGCCCCAAAAGATTATCGCAATGCCCCAACATGAGAGAGAGTTCTGGCGGCAATCTCCAATTCTCTTTTCATCGCTCTCTCCTGATATCATAATCTTCACAAGCCGCTCACCCAGCCAATCCCTCTCCTGATTTATAGGTTTTTTCTATAAATGTATGTGGGTTTACATACGATACTACTAATTCCCCTAATTTTCCAGACCTCCTGCCATTTGATCAATACTTTTCTTTTTCAGAGTGTGAAAAATCTATCTATCAATTCCAAGGTACAGTTTGGGCTAATACTTCAGGCAAATTATTCTGATCAACTATCCGGATGGAATCCACCTTGAAAAATACGTCTAACAAGGCGGGACCAGATACCCCTTATTTCACCGGATTGAAAAATTTGAAACCTCCTTATATTAAAATCATATGGAAATTTTTTTAATAATGCGTTAGCATACTAGTATACAAGTATTGATCGTTACAGAGTGTTGCAAACAAAAAATATTTTGTCGAGGGGTCTCTGGGAGGCCCATCACGAAAATGAAGCAAGCGGGAGCTTCGGAGTCTTGATCTATTAATATATTAATATGGTGTTCGCAAGAGAAGAGAAGATAATCGGGGGGAGTATAGAAGCTATGTTACTAATGAATGCTGATAGTTTAGCGCAGAAAGAAGCCTGGCGAAAGCGGGGGGTGACAGTACCTTCCTTTGACTACCACGCAATGGTCGAGGCAACGTCAGCGGCGCCCACCTGGATTCATTTTGGGGCTGGGAATATTTTCCGGGGCTTCATCGCCCATCTGCAACACCAGCTTCTAGAGGCGGGTCAAGTCAGTACAGGGATCATTGCTGTTGATACCTTTGATTTTGAACTGATCGATCGGATCTATCAACCCTATGATAACCTTAGCCTATTAGTTTCCTTAAAGCCTGACGGGTCAATGGAGAAGGAGATCGTGGCCGCGGTTGCAGAAAGCATCAAGGGCGACGCCGAGGGGATCCGGCGGTTAAAAGAGCTGTTTACCCTCTCCAGCTTGCAGATGGTTAGTTTTACTATTACGGAAAAAGGCTACACCCTCTACGATCTGCAGGGAGAATTTCTCCCTACGGTCCGGAGAGATTTGACCACCGGTCCGCACCAGCCTGAACATGTGATGAGCATAATAACCGCTCTCTTATACCAACGGTATCTGGCGGGAAAACTACCGATTGCCTTGGTCAGCATGGACAACTACTCCCGCAATGGGGAAAAACTGCAAGCTTCCATTCTGACCGTGGCCAAAGCCTGGTTGACCAATAACTTGGTAGAGAAAGGGTTCCTTACTTATCTGGAGGATGAAAGCTTAGTCACTTTTCCTTGGAGCATGATTGATAAGATTACACCCCGCCCTTCGCCCCAGGTGGAGAAGAGCCTGACTGAACTGGGCATCGGCGCGATGTCTCCCCTGATCACTGGGAAGAATACATATACTGCTCCCTTTGTCAATGCCGAGGTTCCTCAGTATCTTGTGGTTGAAGAGAAGTTTCCCAACGGACGACCGCCTTTGGAAACGGTTGGAGTGTACTTCACGGACCGGGAGACCGTCAATAATGTAGAGCGAATGAAGGTCATGACCTGTTTAAATCCTCTCCATACAGCCCTGGCCATCTTCGGTTGCTTACTGGGTTACACCTCAATTGCAGCGGAGATGCAAGACAAACACCTGAAAAAACTGGTGGAAAACATCGGATATCTGGAAGGAATGCCGGTGGTAGTAGATCCGAAGATCATCAACCCCCAAGACTTCATTACTGAGGTTATTGAGGAACGTCTGGCCAATCCGTTTATTCCGGATACGCCGCAACGCATTGCCACAGATACTTCTCAGAAGTTGCCCATCCGTTTTGGTGAAACTATCAAGTCCTATCTACGCCGGAGAGATCTGGATGTGCAGAGCCTTTTCTTCATTCCGTTGGTCTTCGCCGGCTGGTGCCGTTATCTTTTGGGTGTCGATGATCAGCTGGCGCCGATGCCGATCAGTAGTGATCCAATGTTACCGGAGTTGACCGCTGCTTTATCCGGAATTAAAGTGGGAGACCTTCACAGTTATTCAGGCCAGCTGCAGACGATCCTCACTAATCCAGTTTTATTCGGAGTCGATCTTTACCAGGCAGGACTGGGAGAAAAAGTAGAAAATTTATTTTTGGAGATGATCAGAGGAAAAGGCGCTATTCGGAATCTTTTACAAAGACACCTATCTTAAGAAGAAACGAATAATCCGGGGGTAAATTATGAATATATCAAAGCGGCAAAGCAAAGAGTCAGCTCGAGACTACGCATTACGAATTATTAGAGAGAATATGATCTCCTTAATCCTTTAAACAGCTTATTTTACTTTAATTCCACTACTGGATCCTCTGGAGAGGCTGAATCCATCAGGGATAATTGGCGCATAATCTCAGAAAAAAGCTCAAACAGACTCTTTAGCCTTTCCATATCTTTAATAACTCCTCCAACTAGCAGATGGAGTTCACTGATACCTTCCGGAAATCTTCTGCCGAATAAACCGGGACCATTTTTGATTTCGATTTCAAGGTGGTAATTATCTGGTTGTACTTTAATGAGCGCACAGACTCTTGGATTTGAGAATAGCTCCTGAACTTTTTGACGATTATTACCTTGAATTATGTATTTATCATCTAAAAAAGAAGTGCACACCTCTGGCATTCCAAATAACTTTTCTAAACCACTAAACATACTTTTTCGATATAACTTAAATCGAAAACCATCTTTATTGATATAAGGCGCTCTCATCCGGGTATAAACTGATGCTATTCTCCCTGTTGAAATTGTGTATGTGTCTAATGTGATGACCCATTCATCCACTTTTGCAATAACTTGATCACTCTTCCAGAAGCCACCATCGACAAAGGTTCCATCAATTTCAGGACAAAGCTTCTGCCAGATCTCCTTTTTACTAGGACCAAAGAAATTTCTTAAGCTCATCTTTTTACCCCCAATACAGATATTAGATGGTGCAATACTGCCATCAGACTTTCACCTTTAGCGTACTCACCATGTTACAACCATGGGGGGGCATTGGGTAGAATACCCTAGAGTTTTAAAGGTTGATGACCCTAAGCCGGTCTTGGCTTGGGTGGGTTTAGTTGACAATATCCCCTCACTCGGAAGATGATGAATAATGTCTTTGGCGCCAACGGTACTGAACCATAAAGACGCCGACTGGCCATGTGTTTGCACATGGTCAAGACGGCGCCGTCCAGACTTGACTTATGCCCTGCAATATAGATCAGCCCTTTGCAGAATTTAAATTCACTCAATAACCCAGGCTATACTTTTCCGGCTATAAGTCATAATACAACGCAAACTCCGACGGATGAGGAACTTCATTGACTTTTTTCGCTTCCCGCCGTTTCCGTTCGATCCAGATCTCAATTAATCTCTTGGGGAACACATCTCCGGCCAATAAAAAATCATGATCCTCTTCCAAGGCATCGAGCGCCTGATCTAAGTTCCTGGGTAACGCCTTTATCTTCTTCTGTTCCGCTTTCGGAAGGTCATAGAGGTTGACATCATACGGGCCATATCCCAATTTCTCCGGATCGATCTTCCGTTTAACTCCATCCAGCCCGGCCATTAAGATCGCGGAAAAGGCTAGATACGGATTACAAGTGGCATCAGGTGAACGAATCTCAAACCGTTTATCAAAAGGAGTCTTGGCATAATCAGGAATCCGAACGACCGCACTACGATTGGCTGTGGCATAACAGATGGAGACCGGAGCTTCATAACCCGGAATAAGCCGCTTATAAGAATTGGTGCTCGGATTGGTGAAACCGCAAAGGGCTTGGGCATGTTCAAGCAATCCGCCGATGAAATAATGGGCCGTCTGACTTAACCCTGAATACCCGTTAGGATCATAGAAAACGGGCTCTCCATTCTTAAATAAGTGCATATGCACATGCATGCCACTGCCGGCTTCCCCAAACAGAGGTTTCGGCATAAACGTAGCCGTCTTTCCTTGGCTATACGCCAGGTTCTTCACGATGTACTTAATGAGCATGGTGGCATCGGCCATCTTCCGCATTGGGCCGGCTTCTACTTCTATTTCCAACTGCCCGGGCCCACCCACCTCATGGTGATGGTACTTCACGTCAATGCCCCGCTCTTCCAGGAGAAGAGTTATCTGACTGCGCAGATCATACGAAACATCCATCGGCGCCGTAATATGATAACCGCTTTTCAGGGGGATCTTATACCCTAGATTCGGTTTGGTATTCTCACCCATATTCCACTCGGCTTGGTGGGCGTCAATTTCATAACTTGAATGCTGAGGGGATATGTTATAAGCAATATGATCAAATAAGTAGAATTCAAACTCCGGTCCTGTTTTCATTGTATCAGCAACGCTAAGAAAAACCATGTATTCCTCAGCCTTAGCTGCAATCGCCCGGGGATATTGCTCAAAGGGCCGGGGTGATGAATCAATGACATAGACGTCGCCAATCATCGAGAGAGTCGGCACTTCTACAAACACTTCAGGCATAGCGGTAGTCAAATCCGGAATAAAAACCATATCGCTCTTTTCTACCGGCGCATACCCATAATTAGAACCATCAAAACCGATCCCGTTTTTCAAGGTATCTTCACTAAAACGAGTCACAGGCATGGTCAAATGACGCCATCGTCCATCCAGATCAATGATTTTAAAGTCAATCATCTTGATCTGATGTTGATCGCAGTATGCCTGAACTTCTTCCACTGTTTTGAACACCTGACGTCCCCCATTCAAATTTTATCATAAGTATACACGAATAACTAATCTTCATTCTTAATTACGCCACAAACCAGGGATCTCCTTCCACTAAAAATAAACAGGCTGACCTCTGAGGTCAGCCTGTTGTTGGGTATTCAAACCATTCGTAGTGCGCTATACGCACGCTATGCGCATAAGTATAAATCGGAAGGAATCTATACCGTTTCCACTGTTAAGAACTGGCGGCCGTCTTTTTCGAGGCCAAAGCAGTCTCCAGCTTAGTGGCCCACGCTTTTATCCACCGATCAAGAGGCAATAACAGTACCCCGATGATCAAGGGGATATGGCATAAGGCAAAGATAATTACCTCGGAAAAAAGAGGGGGACGACCAAAACGAACCACCAGATGGCTTCCATAGATATGTTCCGGGATAGCTACCGGGTTGATAACATGCCACATGATGTCCAAGAACCCTGAAAAGATTATGAGCATACCACAGATAGGAATCTTTAAAGTGTTTCCCGGAGTTCCTCCACC
>DATCJV010000137.1:0-3835 GCA_036562625.1 Bacillota bacterium
ATAATAATATTCCACTTTTCGGCAACGGTAGTAACCTAACGAGAATGGCTTTGAAAGGTTTAAATAAACAAAACGCTGTCTAACTGAATGTTCTCTATGTGAGGTTCAAAAAATCTACAGTGTCTTGACACGATCAAGAGCGCTTATCCAATTGACTTTGGCACATATAAATTATATACTAATCTATGATGTACGTTTATGGAGGGAAACACATGAAACATATCAAACCAATTGTAATCGGGAAATTACAGGCCACCGCGAAGACCGGCGGGTGCGGGCGGTGCGCCAACTCTTGTCAGTCCGCATGCAAGACTTCTTGCACGGTAGGCAACCAAGTTTGTGAGAAATAAATTTCCCCAGTGGTCCGGTACAGCCGGGCCTCTTTTGTATATACCTCTCTGAATATGGGCGCATCTTAATGGGAAGGTGAACTGTTTTGCATTGGCATGCCTTTGAATTATTTGACCGTTATTTTCTCTTTGATACCCCTTCGAACTCTTTGTTCTCTATTGACCGTCCGGTTTATTTGGTGTTACGAAATAAGAATTCCTCGACGGAGGAGGGGAAGGCCGCTCTGGCTGAACTCAGTCCGGAACTAATCAGTGAAGCGGAGGAGGAGATCAAAGCGCTTCAGGCAGAAGGCTATTTACAGGATAATGATGAATTCTTGCAAAATCCTCAGTTTACACTGGAACCCCAACTCAAAGCGCTCTGCCTGCATCTGGCGCATGATTGTCAACTGCGCTGTATTTACTGTTTTGCGGGAGGCGGGGCCTTTGGCGGAGACCGTAGCATCATGAGTCAAGAGGTGGGAGAGGCGGCAGTCCGGTTTTTGGTGGAGAATTCCGGGGAGAAGGACCATTTGGAGATTGACTTTTTTGGAGGGGAACCCCTCTTGAATAAAGAAGTCATGTTCTCTTTGGTTGAGTATGGTGAGCAGGTGGCGGCAGCCCAAGGGAAAAGGTTGCACTTTACTTTGACTACTAATACTTTGGAGTTGGATCGAAGGGTTCTGGCTTTTTTACGCGCGCACCGGATGGGGTTGATTCTAAGCTTGGACGGCCGGCCGGAGGTGAATGACCGTACCCGAGGCCGGGGTACTCACGACCGGATTCTCCCCAGAATTTTGGAGGTGATCACGGAGTATCCGGATTTAAACTATTATGTCCGGGGCACATATACCAGGTATAACCTTGATTTTTCCGAGGATGTCAAACACCTTTATCGCCTGGGAATCAGAAACATCTCTGTGGAACCGGTGACCTGTGATCCGAAGCTGCCTTATGCCATCAGACCCGATGATCTTCAAGAGATTTTTGCGGAGTATGACCGGCTTGCTCGCTTTTGGTGGCAAACCTATGAACAGGGTGATCCTTTTAAGTTCTTTCACTTTAATGTTGATCTGGAAAAAAGCCCTTGCCTGCCTAAAAGGCTGCTTGGGTGTGGGGCCGGCTTTGATTACCTGGCAGTTACCCCTCAGGGACAGCTCTATCCTTGTCACCAGTTTGTGGGAGAGGGTCGTTTCTTGTTGGGAGACGTCTTTTCCGGAATTAATAAACCGGAGATCCGCGAGGAATTCGGTCAAGCCCGTCTCTACCGGAAAGAAGGGTGTAGCCAGTGCTGGGCCAGGTATTATTGTAGCGGAAACTGCCACGCCAATGCTTACTTTGCCAATGGCAACATTTTAAAACCCGACCTGATGGCCTGTGAACTTCTGAAGAAACGCTTGGAGTGTGGTTTGGCTCTAAAGGCCATGCAGATGGAGGCGGAAGGAACGGCCGCGCATTCCAGGGAGAAATGAGGAGACCGCACAGGCGTAAAATGGAGGAAGAGACGGGAACCGGAAAGAATACTTCATATAGAAAGTACTATAAGCGCGACTCTTCATGAATAGATCCTGTGGAGGTAGAAGTTATGGGTAGTGAAGAAAGACAAATACCACCGGTCGAGGTTGGTCAAGAAGTTACGGTGGAGATTAAGGGGTATGCCAATCAAGGTGAGGGCGTTGGCAGATACAATGGGTTTACGGTGTTTGTACCCGGAGCTTTGGACGGGGAAACGGTCTTGGCCCGGATTACCCTGGTGAAGAAGAATTATGCCCGCGGTGAGATAGTACTGGTTTTTAAAGAATCACCCCATCGCACTGAACCGGTTTGTCAGATTTATGGAAAATGTGGCGGTTGTCAATTACTCCACCTTGATTACCAAGGTCAGCTGGAATTTAAACACCAACGAATCCATGATGTCTTTGAGCGCTTGGGTGGGCTGACGAATATTACTGTGCATCCGGTCATCGGTATGCCTAAGCCCTGGGAGTACCGGAATAAGGTGCAATACCCCTTTGCCAAGGAAGACGGCAAGGTAATCGTCGGTTGTTACCAACAAGGTACCCATCAGGTGGTGGATACCAGAGACTGTAAGATCCAACACACATTAAACAGTAAGATCATGAATACCGTGCGGGAACTGGTGGATGGGATGGGGATCACTATCTATGATGAACAGACCGGGCAGGGTCTGCTTAGGCACGTCTTGGTCAAGAACGCTTTTGAATCAAAAGAGGCGATGGTGGTCTTAGTGACCAACGGTAGTGATTTTCCGGAAGGAGAAGAGCTGGCCAGGTTGATCGCGCAAAAATTCCCGGAGATCAAGAGTGTAGTGCAGAATATTAATACGACCAAAGGCAATGTGGTGCTGGGGGAGAGGAACAAAGTCCTTTATGGGGCGGATGGGATTATTGACCGCCTGGGCGACCTGGAGTTCAAAATCTCGGCCAACTCCTTCTATCAGGTGAATCCGGCCCAGACAGAGACGCTCTATAATATAGCCGTAGAGTATGCGGATCTCCAGGGAGACGAGAGGGTAGTAGACGCCTATTGCGGAGTGGGCAGTCTGACCCTGTTTCTGGCGAAGAAAGCCCGCGAAGTGTATGGAGTGGAGGTTGTGCCCGCCGCCATTGAGGATGCGGAAGAGAACGCTAAACGCAATAAAATTGATAATGTCAAATTTCTTGTGGGCGAGGTGGAACAGGTCCTGCCCAAACTGATCAGGATTGGCGTTCGTTTTGACGTGGCTGTGCTTGACCCTCCGCGTAGTGGCTGTGATAAGAAGGTGCTGGAGACTTTGGCCGACATTAACCTGAAGCGGATCGTATACGTCAGTTGCAACCCCAGCACTCTTGCGCGTGATCTCCGGATCTTGGTGGACCGGGGGTATAAGGTGGAACAAGTGCAGCCGATCGATATGTTCCCCCATACCTTCCATGTGGAGTGCGTGGTATTGATAACAAAGCTGTAAGCATTTATTTAGCGGGTTTCCGGAATTACATCCAAGTTGTCTACTTAACATAAAGGGCCAAAATACGTACACGGAAACATATCGATGAGGTATTTTGAAGTAATATTTGAACGCAAAAATTGGTAGGGTTGAGTTGACAGATTAGATAACGGGCATTTTTCATAAGTGTTTTATAAATATGCACTTTAATATTTTAATAAATTTCTTTACATATGAAGAATAATACGATAAAATTAAAGAAATAATAAAAATAGACTTTATAGTATCATAATATTCCTTTATATTTAAAGAAATTACGGCGAAAAATAAAGAGGTATTTGTAATGGTAGGATATACTCAACTCGTAAAACTAAACACCTTTAGAATGGATGATGTATACAAGCTTGTCGGAAACAAAAAGACCGCATCTTCCCTTGTTCTTCGTTTATCCAAAAAAGGCTTAGTGAGGAAAATCAGAATTAATTTATATACATGTATCAATGTAGCCGATGGGCAGCCTGTGGCAACTAAATACCACATAGCTTGTGCCATCAGTAAT
>DATCJV010000149.1:0-3174 GCA_036562625.1 Bacillota bacterium
CAATGCACTGATGTCCAAGGCAAATCCCGAGAATGGGAATTTGCCCGGCAAAATACTGGACGGCCTCGGTACTGATCCCCGCTTCTTTTGGCGTCCCCGGACCGGGAGAGATAACCAAAGCCTGCGGAGACCAAGAGGCGATCTCTACCGGCGAGGTTTGATCATTACGGACCACCCGCGCCTTGGCTCCTAATTCTCCCAGGTATTGGAGGATATTGTATGTAAAAGAATCATAATTGTCGATGATCACAACCATCCTTCTCCCCCCTTTTCCAACAGGGTCACACTCTTAAAAAGCGCCCGTAGCTTGAAGATAGTCTCATGGAACTCTTTTTCCGGATCGGAATCGGCAACAATCCCCGCCCCGGCCTGCAGATGCATAAATCCGTGCGCAACGATGGCCGTCCGAATGGCGATGCACGTATCCATCCGGCCGTCAAAACCGATATACCCTACGGCTCCCCCGTAAATTCCACGCTGGCAAGGCTCTAACTCGTCAATAATCTCCATGGCCCGCACCTTGGGCGCACCGGTAAGCGTTCCCGCAGGAAAAACCGCCTTTAGCAGTGAGAGAGCTCTGGAAAACAGGTCCGCTTCCCTTTCCATCCTACCGGTCACCCTGGAGACCAAATGCAGAACATGAGAGTAGCGCTCCACTGCCATGAACTCTTCCACCTTCACTGTGCCGTACCGGCAGACCCGTCCCAGGTCATTCCGGCCCAAATCCACCAACATCAAATGTTCGGCCTGTTCTTTTTCATCACTCAATAATTCTTGCACTAAAGAATCCTCTGTCCGGCCTGGCAGAAAACGTGGCCTGGTACCGGCGATCGGACGCACCTCCGCCTCATCTCCGACCAGCCGCACCAGCATCTCCGGAGAAGAACCGATTACCTGGTGGTCGGCGCCATCCAGATAAAATAAGTATGGGGAGGGGTTCACTGTGCGTAACACCCGATAAAGTGCAAAAGGATCGCCGGTAAAGGGAAGGCTCAAGCGTTGGGAGAGAACAACTTGGAAGATGTCACCGGCAAATATGTAGTCCTTGGCCCTCCGCACCGCCCGGTAAAAGTCTTCCCGGGTAAAGGTGGAGATGATCTTTTCCTCACCGGGCAGGATCGCCTTAGCCGGCGGCAGTGGCCGGGTGGTGGCAAGTTTTTGCAAAAGTAGGCGCATCTCCGCGTAAGCTTTGTGATAAAGATCCGCGTGGCCGGAAGGGGTGAGGAAGATAAGGAGAATTTCTTTGGTCAGGTGATCAAAGACGAGCAATTGGCGAGGAACAAGCCAATATGCGGTAGGCAAAGCCAAGGGATCCGGTTTCTTTCCGGGGAGTTTCTCCAACTGCCGGACATAATCATAGGCCAGGTAACCTACAGCGCCGCCATAGAAGACGGAGGAGTCTTTCACGGGCGCCACCCGTAACTCCTGGATGGTCCGGGCCAAAACCGCCAGGGGATCTCCTGTTGTTTCCAGGGTCTCTCCAGCTATCTGTGTCACTACCCTGGTGCCTGAAGCGGAGATCACTGCCAATGGATCCAGTCCAATCAATGAATACCTGCCAATCTCCATTCCCTTCTCCACACTTTCCAGGAGAAAAGAGTTACTGCCCCGCCCCAGCGCCAGATAAGCACCGATTGGGGTCACACAATCCGCATGCAATTTGTAACAGAGCGGAATATACCGGTAGCCGGCCTCTCCCAGCCGCAGGTACTCCTGGAGACTGATCACCACTCCGTCTCTACTGTCTCCATCTTCTTGAAAATTAGAAAAAATGTGGAATTCTTCTTTGATCTCCTCCATAAAAAAACCATCCTTTCTCCTGTTTTCCGGAGACGGACGGCCAAAAGCAAGGTTTATACATACGCTGTATAAACAGAAAGACCGGACTCCGAAAGTCCGGTCGGTTTTATGCGCTGGACCTACTCTCGGCTCGTCTCTTCTCCTCTGTAATTGCATCAGCAGATTACAACTAAACTGAACTAAACTCAACTAAGCTCGCCATTAATGGACAACTCAGCATAGGTAATAAATTTAGAAATATAATATCCTACTCCGCCCAAAAAGTCAAGTATGGGCAGGTAAAATTCTTCTCGTCCTTACTGTTCAGCCCCGCTCTCTTGCTCCGGTGTTGTCCCCGGTATATAAAGACTCAAGGGCTTCTTTACCATATAATAATTGTTGGAGTTATTCCACAAAGTAAAACCGGAAGACGGAGCTGCCAGTGTCCCTTCGATCTGTTCCAGCAGATACTGAGTATACTGCGGGGCCTTCATCTTCAATTCGCCGCCCAGTAAAAACGCTTGCACATACGGACGAATCAGGCAACGGTCTTCGACGATGCGCGCAGCGCGCGCCACCCCTTCCTCATAAATGAGCCGGGCCCGTTTGGTATAGGCTTCTTTCCCATAGAAACTGCCGGGGAAGTGTGAAGGATAAAACATGGGAGCGATAACATCAACGTAATCCGAGAAGATATTGGCGTCCTGCCCGGTGAGGCCTTCCATCCGGTACCAACAGTTAAATCCGTAAAGGTCGGCACTGATTGGAATCTCCAGTTGCTCCCGGGCCATGGCCAAAAATGACTCCAAAGCGTCCACCTTTAACATGCCCGGGCGTTGATGACGAAAGGCTATTCTGGACAGATCACCGTCCGTGGGAAAACGGATGTAGTCGAATTGTACTTCGTCGATTCCCAGCTCTTCCAGTTCTTTAGCGATGGCGATATTATACTCCCACACCTCGGCGGAGAAGGGATCCACCCAGTACTCATTGGTCACCCAGGGTTTCTGGGTGATCTTGTCCCATACAGCATACTGGTAGTTATTATACTTATGCAACTGCCGGTCTTTAAACACCACCACCCTACCGATGACGTAAACCCCGTTGGCGTGGGCCTTTTCAATTAACTCTTCAATCCGGAACTTCTGGCTGACAGCGCCGATCTGATACGGAAACGCCAACTTCGTGTTGTAAGTAAGCAGGCCCTGATCGTTTTTGAAGTCTACCACAATTGAGTTGAGATTGTGTTTTTTAATGAAAGGCAAGTGATCCTCAAACTTTTTCCAGGCGTAATTCACATATATCCCGTATTTGTCTGCTGCTCTTCGCCGACGCGCCTCCGCCTCCGCGGACAGCGTCTCCCCGGTTCTCCCTTTTTTCACCTCTTCTGTCAAC
>DATCJV010000155.1:0-8752 GCA_036562625.1 Bacillota bacterium
AAGAATCCTTGCCGCTGGCATTATCAGCAGGCGCCCCCCTCGCAGATTCTGGGGCAACACCTTTTTGTCCGGGCCAGGGTCTATAATGAGCAAGCAGAGAACGATGGCATTAATCGATGAACCGTCGTAGGAGGTAATTCGTTTTTTACGCGGGGAGGCGCAATTTGACATACAGAGGTGAAGTAAGGTGTTAAGTTCCGTGCATTATACCTTAAGGACCACATCGCTTACGAATACGTTGGTGAATGCGGTCGTTACCTATGATGTGTACTATGACGCCGCCAGAGGCCTGGCCTATCAGGTAGAACTGCAAACACCGCTGAATGGAGCAGATAACCAGTTCGAAACAGCTTGGCAAGCCCGGATCGTTTATGACTTGAAGCACAAGCGACTGGAGTATGATCTATTGCAGAGGATTTATTATCAAACCAGGCAGACCATACGGGTAGAGCGGGCTATGTATAATCTGCAGGAGGATTTACTGAGCTTTTTAAGCAGCAGTAGGCTGTACCCGGCGGAGGAGTTCACTAGAGAGGGGCGGAATTATCCCGGGTTTACCCTCTATACCTTAACCATTTGGTTTGACCCCGTCCATAACCTGCCGGTCAGAAGAGAAAACCGGGATCGGGGGAATCTGATTATTGATGACTTTACCTATCATGAGATTAATACACCCCTTCCAGCGGAGGTCTTTCAACTTCCCAAGCCGGAAGAGGCGGTGGCCGATTTTGACCTGTTTCCAACAGCTCCAACTCTGCCCAGGTTCGAAAAGATCCCTGATGCGCAGAACCCGCAATACGGGGTCTATGTCCAGACTCTCTTGGCTGAGTTGAAAAGGCATATTATTCTTAACCAGTGGCAATTCGGGCCATTTGCCACCATCTCTCTGCCCTGGTTGACTGAGCTGCCGGTCTCGATCTACCGGAGCAGATCCGCGGGGGTTACGCCCCCCTTGATCGCGGTGGTACAAGTTCCGGGCGGACGGAGGACTTATTTCTTTGTCGCCTATGATTTCCTAGGATATGTGGTCACCGGATTTCAAGAGGGCGAGTATGATTTGAACGGCTATGACCATCTGCCGATTCAAGCCTCGTTGCTGTTGGAGGAGTTTGTGCCGCTTTTTGCTGCGCCCTCAACGGAGAAAGAGTTTGTGGTCTTTAATATCGCCAACTCTGTCCGGAGTAACGACTTCTTCATCAACGCCTTTGATTTGGGGGGGAAATCCACGGATCTGGTCATTAACAACTTCAGCTTTCATGAGAACGAAGGATATCTAATCTTGAATGTATACGGTAAAGAGTATTGGGATAACGCTAATCTGGAGGCGATGTTCAATTTTGTGACCACCGGCCGGATGGCGGATGCCCATACTGTGCCGATCACCATCTACACACTCAATACTATAAAAAGAATGGGAATTTACCGTTATATCCAGCTCCCAGTGTTTCAGGAGATTCCGGGGCCGGAGTTGACCGAAGTGTAGCCGGAGGAGAGTGACGAAGCCTGAGGCCGGTACGGTCCGCGCTGTGCGCGGATTTTTTTATATCCGCTTCTCCTGTGCTGTTCGGTGGGGACGACCTGTTCGCGCTAAAAAAATTATTGACTAAAGGTCAAAAACAAAGTAGAATAAAATTAATTCCTACCAATTTGGTAGGAATAGTGTCGGACAGCCGGAAACATGGTTGGGAGTAATAAACTATATAAGGAATTAAGCCAGCAGGATATAATCTATGAATGACAGGAAGGAGTGGTTCAGGTGGAGCGAATTTACCTTGATCACGCAGCGACTACCCCCACCGATCCCCGGGTCGTGGAGGCGATGCTTCCCTATTTTACAGAGGTATTCGGTAATCCGTCCAGTATCTATAAAGAAGGGCGGGCCGGGAAAAAAGCCATTGACGAATCCAGGGAAAAGGTAGCCAGGCTCTTGGGGGCCGCTGATTTCCGGGAGATCATCTTTACCGGGAGTGGCTCCGAAGCGGATAATCTGGCTATTTCCGGGGTGGCCTGGGCCAACCGGGCGAAAGGCAACCATATTATCACCTCCAGCATAGAGCATCATGCTGTACTGGATACTTGTAAACACTTGGAGAAACACGGGTTTACCGTGACTTATCTTCCGGTGGACGAGTATGGGCTGGTGGCGCCGGAGGCCGTCCGGGAGGCCATCACTGACCGGACCATCTTGGTCAGTCTGATGCACGCCAATAATGAGGTAGGCACAGTGCAGCCAATTGCGGAAATCAGCAAGATCGTGCATGAAAAAGGGGTGCTCTTCCATACGGACGCCGTGCAGACGGTAGGGTCGATCCCTCTCCATCTGCAGGAGTTGGGGGTGGATCTACTTTCCCTGTCGGCGCATAAGTTTTATGGGCCGAAGGGGGTGGGGGCTCTCTATGTAAAGAAGGGGACCCGTTTATGCAAGTTGATTCACGGCGGGGCGCAGGAACGGCAGTTACGGGCCGGCACGGAGAATGTGGCGGGCATCGTCGGTTTGGCGAAAGCCCTGGAACTTGCCACCGCCAGGCTGGAGGAGAACTGTTCGCGCCTGGTGGAGTTGCGGGATTATTTCATTAACGAGTTGATGTCCAGGATTGACCGGGTCAAGTTGAATGGGCACCCAACAAAGCGGTTACCGGGGAATGTCAATGTCAGCTTCGAGTTTGTGGAGGGTGAATCCATCCTGCTCAATCTGGATTTGAAGGGGATTGCGGCTTCCAGCGGTTCAGCCTGTACCTCCGGTTCACTTGATCCATCCCATGTCTTGTTGGCGATGGGACTCTCCCATGAGGTGGCTCATGGTTCCGTACGCTTGAGTATTGGGAGAGAAAACACCAAAACACAGTTGGATTACGTGCTCGGGGTTCTGGAGGAAACAGTGGCGCGGTTGCGGGAAATGTCCCCTCTTTATCAGGTGCAAGCAAGCAAGGAAGGAAAGGAGTGTCTGACATGTACACCGAAGCGGTAATGGATCACTTCTCCAATCCGCGGAATGTGGGAGAAATTAATGACGCGGACGGTGTAGGAGAAGCCGGCAACCCGGTCTGTGGAGACATCATGAGGATCTATGTGAAAATCGAGGACCAGCGGATTGTGGATATTAAGTTTAAAACCTTCGGCTGCGGAGCGGCTATCGCCACCAGCAGTATCTTAACGGAGATGGTCAAGGGAAAGACCATCGCCGAGGCGGAGAAAATAACCAACCGGGCAGTGGCTGAGGCCTTGGGCGGCCTTCCCCCTCACAAGATGCACTGTTCCAACTTGGCGGCGGATGCTTTACACAAGGCGCTCGACGCCTACAAGCATAGACATCTTCAGTGCACAGCCGGAGAGACGGGTTCATCCTCTGCCATCGGCTGAGAGGACGGTCCCAGCTTCCCGTCTTGGAAAGGAAACAACGATTTGCATAATTGATTTGCCATTTATCATAAAATCAATTTAAGGCCGTTACTCCATTTAGGGTAACGGCTTTTATGTTTCTGTAAGGAGGTAAGAGTCGTACGCTTATTGCGGGTCACTAAGGTAGATAACGCCTTGGAGATTGTTTGAAAATCTTTCCGTCCGCTTGCTGCTGAAGAGGTGGGTTTGGACGCAGCCGGAGGCCGTTATCTGGCGGGAAGATATTGTCGCTCCCGAAGATATTCCCGCTTTTGGCCGCTCAACAGTGGGCAATTCGGCAGTCCAAGAGGGGTAAGGGAGAACTTGGAGGTGATCTTCCCCGTGCTGGAACATGGATTAGAGCTTGTGACCGGGCGTGGCGGGGAATGTGGAGATAATGAGGAAGTGTGTGTCAATTCTTGACTGGAGAGAGCATGGGGACGCTCCGGAGGGCAGCACAAACGGCCACTCCGGAGGAGATCCCAGCCAAGCAGCGCTGAAAGGCGGCTGGTTACGCCCGCAGCGCTTGATCCAGATCTTCGATAATGTCTTCTACGTTTTCAATTCCCACCGAAAGGCGGATAAAGTCCGGAGTAACTCCGGTGGCTAATTGTTCGTCCGCGCTTAACTGTTGATGAGTAGTGGAAGCCGGGTGAATCACCAAAGACTTGGCATCGCCGATATTAGCCACATGGGAGAGGAGATTGACCCGGTTGATGAATTTGACACCCGCTTCTTTACCGCCTTTTACCCCAAAACCAACGATGGCGCCGGCCCCTTTGGGCAAGTATTTTTGTGCTTTACGGTAGTGGGGGCTGTCACTCAATCCGGGATAATTCACCCATGCCACTTTGGGGTGGCCTTTTAGAAATTCTGCGACTTTTAGCGCGTTTTCGCTGTGCCGGATCATGCGTAGGTGTAAAGTTTCCAGCCCCTGTAAGAATAAGAAGGAGTTAAACGGGGAAAGCGTGGCGCCTAAATCGCGCATCAGGGTAACCCGGGCTTTTATAATATATGCTTTGTTTCCGGCGATTTCGGCAAAGTTAATCCCGTGATAACTCGGATCTGCGCTGGTGATTAGAGGAAAATCCCCTTCCAACCACGAGAATTTGCCGGAATCAATAATTAGTCCGCCCAGTGAGGTACCGTGTCCGCCAATGAATTTGGTGGCGGAATAGACTACAATATCTGCGCCGTAGTCGATGGGGCGCAATAAATATGGAACAGATGTGTTATCAATGATCAGCGGGAGCCGGTGGGCATGAGCGATTTCTGCCAGCGGTTCCAGATCCAAGACATCCAGTTTTGGGTTGCCGATTGATTCCGCATAAATGGCTTTGGTCTTTGTGGTGATGGCCTCGGCAAAGTTCTCTGGTTTTCCGGAGTCGACAAACCTTACTGTTATACCGAAGCGGGACAGGGTATGGCGCAGAAGGTTGTATGTTCCACCATACAGGTTATTGGCGGCCACTATTTCGTCACCGGCTTGGGCAATATTGAGAATAGCCATGAAGATTGCGGCCTGCCCGGAAGCGGTAGCCAGCGCACCAACGCCGCCTTCCAGCGCTGTCATGCGCTCTTCTAAAACGCCAGTCGTGGGGTTCATTAGCCGTGTATAGATATTGCCTTCTTTCTCCAAGGCAAAGAGGGCAGCCGCCTGATCCGTATCCTCAAAAATATATGATGTTGTTTGATAGATGGGCACTGCCCGGGCGCCGGTCACCGGGTCGGGTTCTTGCCCGGCATGAACGGCTAAAGTCTCGGGACGAAATGGATTTTTCATCTGTTCATCCTCCTTGTTTTACTCTTTATTTTTTCAGTGGTTTTTTATGCGGGGTGAAAAAAGTTAGGACTGGCAAAGGAGCTTTGCTTCTTTGCACTTAAAACCTTTCATGATAAAAGTTGGAAGGATAAGTTAACTCTACTAAACATATCAAATTAGTAGGAAATATATTATCCTGATTATACAATGGTTTTCCTCTACTGTCAACTGATAGTATTTATACTTCATAATGGTAAGCGCCGCAGGCGCCGGTGAGTTTTTCTTAAATTAATTCTATGTTTATATTGACTTGCGGATAAACGGGGGGTAAAATATGGATAATTCCTAGTAATCAGATAGGAATAAATATGATTGGAGGGATCTGAATGCCGGTAAAAATTCCTCGTCATTTGCCTGCCTTTGAAGTGTTGCAAAGGGAGGAGATCTTTGTGATGGATGAAGATCGAGCGATTCATCAGGATATCCGCCCTTTAAAGATCGTTATCCTGAATTTAATGCCGAATAAGAGCGTGACGGAGACCCAGTTATTACGTTTGCTGGCCAACACTCCCTTACAGGTGGAAATTACATTACTGCACCCGATCACCCACCGCTCGAAGAACACTTCCGAGGAGTATCTGAAAAGATTTTATACGTCTTTTGCTGAGATCAGGAAAGAAAAATTCGATGGAATGATCATTACAGGCGCTCCGGTCGAACAGATCGATTTTGAACAGGTGGATTATTGGCCTGAATTAACCGCCATTATGGATTGGACGGCGCATCATGTCTTTTCCACTCTCTATATTTGCTGGGCATCCCAGGCCGGACTCTACCATCATTATGGCGTGCCGAAATATCCCAGGGAAAAAAAGTTGTTCGGTGTTTTCACTCATAGAATCGTAGAAAGCGAATCAGGTAATCATTTAAAGCTCTTGCGGGGGTTTGACGATGAGTTCTTTGCGCCTCATTCCAGGTATACGGAGATCCGGCGAGAGGATATTCAGAGAGTGCCGGAACTGCAAATTTTAGCCGAATCCGAGCAGGCGGGGGTTTATATTGTGGCTTCGACCGATGGTCGCCGGATTTTCATCTCCGGTCATCCCGAGTATGATCCTTTAACCTTAAAGATGGAATATGAAAGAGATGTGGCAAAGGGCTTAGAGATTCAGATCCCGGAGAATTATTTTCCCGGTGATGATCCGGCCAGGGCTCCCAGGACTAACTGGCGGGGACACGCCAATTTACTCTTCGCCAATTGGTTGAATTATTACGTATACCAAGAAACACCATATAATCTGGAGGAACTGTCTTAACAGGTTAGGTGCGGGCTTGATCCGCCAAGTCTTGCAGAGTGGTGGAGGAGAGGACCTCACTGATCTTGTCAGCCAGGGTCTTCCATAAAGGAAAAGTAAAACAGGAGTTCATACGCGGACAGGGGGTGGACTCAGTATCCTTCACACAATTGACGGGGATCATCGGGCCTTCCAAGGCGGTGAGGATTTGTTCCACTGTAATTTCAGAGGCTGGTTTAGCCAAGACATATCCGCCGCTAGAACCCCGCACCGCCTTGACTAGGCCGGCCTTGCGCAGATTGGCAAAGACTTGTTCCAAATAAGATTCGGAGATTTCTTGGCGTTCGGCGATTACTCTTAACGGTAAAGGACCGTCTTGATGGTTGACGGCCAGATCGACCATGGAGCGTAAGCCGTACCGTCCTTTTGTGGAAACCAGCAAGTAGAAGACTCCTTTCCTGTGCCGGTCGCCTGCCGCCGTTCTGAAAGAAGAACTTTGTAATAAAAGCAAACGGCCGGACCGGCTGATTTCATCAAGGCATGGCGCCATCGGTAGATGATTGGTTCACTGATAACATCTCAAATTTATCATAGAAAAGTTTTTTTTTCAAGGAATAGCCCTCACTCCGGGAAGGTTGCAGAGCGAAGCCGCTGGTCTGGTCTTATGGGAAAGAAGGACCAATGGCCCGGTCTCTGATCCGGAGGGTTGTCACCGGTAATATAGAAAAAAAGGAACCAGATAATGCTGGTTCCTTTTTTTCTTGGCAAAAGGTATTTACTTTTCCGCAAAAGACGGTTGTCCAAGCTGGTAGCCGGAGGACAATCTGTCCAGAGCGGCCAGTTGTTCCGGCTGAAGCCGGAACGGTGAAAATCGGACCTACATAAGTCGGAACGACCGAAAGTCGGAACGACTTAGTAGTCCATATCCATTCCGCCGCCCGGAGTCGGCGTATTCTTCTTCGGCTCGGGGATATCCGCGACCAGGCATTCGGTGGTCAAGAGCATTGCAGCGATACTGGCCGCGTTTTGCAGGGCGCTTCTGGTGACTTTGGCCGGATCCACAATCCCGGCTTTAATCATATTTGTATATTCGCCGGTTAAGGCATTGTAGCCTTCTTCGGCAGGAAGCTCCTTCACCTTCTCCACGATTACAGAACCCTCGGCTCCGGCATTATTGGCGATTTGTTTCAAGGGTTCCGCTAAAGCCGATTTCACAATGGCGATTCCAGTGGCCACATCACCGGTTCGATTCAATTTGTCAAGGACCGGAGCAATTTTCAGCAGCGCTACACCGCCACCGGGAACAACACCTTCTTCCACGGCAGCGCGGGTGGCGGACAGGGCATCCTCGATCCGGTGTTTCTTCTCTTTCATCTCAGTTTCGGTAGCCGCGCCCACCTGGATAACGGCCACCCCACCGGCCAGTTTAGCCAGGCGTTCTTGGAGTTTCTCCCGGTCGTAATCGGAGGTTGTCTCTTCGATCTCCAGTTTAATTTGGCTAATCCTGTTCTTGATCTCCCGGCTGTCGCCTTTACCATCAACGATGGTCGTTTCTTCTTTGGTCACCTTGACTTGACGGGCTTGGCCCAGCATATCAAGGGTGGTGTTCTCCAGGGTCTTGCCGAGTTCTTCCGAGATGACCTGCCCGCCGGTGACGATGGCAATATCGGAGAGCATAGCCTTCCGCCGGTCGCCGAAACCAGGAGCTTTTACAGCCACTACATTTAAGGTGCCGCGGAGTTTATTCACGACTAAGGTGGCCAAGGCTTCACCTTCAACATCTTCGGCTACGATTAACAAGGGTCTACCCTGTTGCATGGTTTTTTCCAGGATCGGCAGGAGGTCTTTAACGAGAGTAATTTTTTTGTCAGTCAACAGGATATAGGGGTCGTTCAGTTCGGCCTCCATCCGTTCGGAGTCAGTCACCATGTACGGAGAGATGTATCCGCGGTCAAACTGCATTCCTTCCACAATCTCCAAACTGGTGCCCATGGTTTTGGCTTCTTCTACGGTAATAACACCGTCTTTTCCCACCTTCTCCATGGCTTCGGCGATCAAGTTTCCGATCTCCTCATCCTGGGCGGAAATGGAAGCCACTTGTGCAATGGATTCTTTTTTGTCTACGGGTTTACTAATCTTCTTCAGCTCGTCAACTACGGTTTTGACAGCTTCTTCGATTCCTTTCTTAAGGATCATCGGGTTGGCGCCGGCCGCTACATTCTTTAACCCTTCACGAACCATGGCTTGTGCCAATAGGGTGGCGGTAGTGGTGCCGTCTCCGGCAATGTCATTGGTCTTGGTGGCCACTTCTTTGGCC
>DATCJV010000156.1:0-13004 GCA_036562625.1 Bacillota bacterium
GAATACTTACTTGCCGAGGCCAGAAAGGTTAAACCAAAGGTCTTAATCGTCGATTCCATCCAAACCATGCGTTCAACGGCGGCTTCCGGGTTGCCGGGTTCTCCTTCACAGGTGAGAGAGGTTGTACAAGCCCTAATGGAATATACTAAAGAGAGCGGCATCATCTGTTTTTTGGTGGGGCACATTACCAAAAGCGGCCTTTTGGCTGGGCCCAAGCTAGTTGAGCATATGGTGGACGCCGTTTTGTACTTTGAAGGGGATAAAAGATACTCCTATCGTATCCTGAGGGTAACTAAGAACCGGTTTGGCTCTACCCGGGAGATTGCTTTATATGATCTGACTGATCAGGGATTACTTCCTGTCCTGAACCCTTCTGCGGCTTTTCTGGCTGAGCGTTATTCCGCGCAAAGCGGAACGATTGTTACCCCAATCTTAGAAGGGAACCTCCCCTTGTTGATTGAGATTCAAACCCTGATTGCCAAAGGGAGCTATGGTACGCCTAGGCGGTTGGTTTCCGGGCTGGATAGTCAGCGGGTAGCCATGGTGCTGGCTGTGTTGGAACGGAGGGTGGGATTGCCGGTCTCCGCTGATGATGTCTATGTATCGGTGATTGGGGGTATTCGTACGGAAGAGCCGGCCACTGACACCGCTGTGGCTTTAGCTTTGGCTTCGAACTATTATGAAGAGCCACTTCCCTGGAATTTAGTGGCCTTGGGGGAAATAGGGCTGACCGGAGAAATCAGGCGGGTAGGGGGCGGACAGCGTAGGTTACTTGAAGCTAGAAGGCATGGGTTTTCCCGTGTGGTTCTTCCCCGTAGTATGATTGAGGAGATACAATTAGACGGGTTGGAAGTCATCGGCGTGAGCACAGTTCAAGAGCTATTGGCAGAAATCTTTAAAAGGGGGGGATAAACCGTGGCAGAAGAGGAAGTTAGTAGTCTATTGAAGGCTTTGCGTATCTTAGCGCCAGGGACAGTATTGTACGAAGGACTTGAGAATGTATTACGGGCCAGAACCGGGGCGTTGATTGTGGTTGGAGATTCCGAGGAGGTTATGAAGGTAGTAGACGGCGGATTTTACATAAATGCCGATCTCAATCCGTCCAGCCTTTATGAGTTGGCCAAGATGGACGGGGCCATTATTCTGAGCAGTGATGCCAGAAAAATCATTCTTTGCAATGCTCATCTTACCCCTGATCCGATGATTCCCACGACTGAGACGGGAACCAGGCACCGTACAGCTGAACGAGTAGCGATTCAAACCGGTGAATTAGTGATCGCCATTTCTCAACGGCGTAATGTGATTACTCTGTACAAAGGGAACGAACGACATATCCTGAGAGACATTGGAACCATTTTGGCCAAGGCCAATCAAGCTCTGCAGACTTTGGGAAAATACAAAAGCGTTTTGGATCAGGCTCTTGTTAACTTGAGCGCTTTGGAGTTTGAGGACTTGGTTACTCCGGTTGATGTATGTACCGTCATCCAAAGAACGGCCATGGTGACAAGGATTTCAAAAGAAATTGAACAGTACGTTTATGAATTGGGACATGAGGGAAGACTAGTTAATATGCAGTTGGAAGAGTTAATGTTTGACATTGAGGCTGAGGGACTTTTGGTGATGAAGGACTATTTACCATCTTTGGAACATGTGGAAAAGGCGCACGCGGAGCTGTCATCCTGGACTTATGAAGAACTTTTGGACCTCAATGCCATCGCCAAATTTCTCGGATTTGCCGGACAAGTAAATATGGAGGCCTCCATTACGCCCCGGGGGTACCGTATCTTAAGGAAGATACCGCGCCTTCCCTTGCCTGTCATTGAAAATCTGGTGCGCACCTTTGGTGATTTACAGAAAATTGTAGGCGCCTCCATTGATGAACTCGATGATGTAGAGGGCATTGGCGAAGTGAGGGCGAAATCTATTAAGGACGGACTGCGCCGTTTGCGTGAGCAAGTGCTTTTAGATCGGCATATCTAGGTTTAGCTGGTTAAATTTTGTTTGTCTTCGCTTATTAGCAGTGTGGGATGCGGGTTGGATGTGTGCAGGGGATGGGAATGTATAATACTTTTTCAGTCAAACTTAGCCGGTTTTTATAAAAAAGTATTGACTTTCTGCGTTATATTTGTTAAAATTTATAGTTCTTGACATAATGCCGCTCCCTGTGTTATAATATTTTAAGAATTAATTTGGGGGGAGCCGGATGTTCAATATTGGAGATCGGGTTGTCTATCCTATGCATGGCGCCGGGGTTATTGAAGGCATAGAAGAAAAAGACCTTGGAGGGAATATAGAAGAGTATTATATAATTAAATTAGCCATGGGTGAAATGAAGGTCATGATCCCTGTATCCAATGTGGACCTGGTGGGCATTAGGGAAGTAATCAGTGAAGACGAAGTTGATAAGGTTTTTGAGGTTTTAAAAGGGGAAAACACCAAGATGTCTTCAAACTGGAATCGCCGGTACCGGGCTAATATGGAGAAGATTAAGTCCGGCAGTATCTTTGAAGTGGCCGAGGTGGTCAGAAATCTTTCTTTACGCGACCGGGAAAAAGGGCTCTCTACCGGCGAAAGAAAAATGTTGGAGAATGCCAGGCAAATTTTGTTAAGCGAGTTGGTTTTAGCCCAGAACCTGGCTGAGGACCAAGCCGAGGCTTTACTGGAAGAATGCTTTAATTAACGTCAGGGATAACCTGACGGTTTTTTTTAAATAATTTCCAAAATTTATAAAAGACGGATCTGTGCAGACTGGGGATAAAAGGAATCCATTTTGGGTAGTTTATTCAGAAAGGAGGTGGATTTTTTTGTTTCTAAAGATATTCATACTCTTTTTCGGAGTTGTAGGTGGTATATTGGGTCATCATTTGTTTTCTTTATTCTTCTCTAACCTGCGGTGGACTTATGATTTAATTAGTGCTTTGGTTGGGGTGGGAATGGGCGTACTTATATCTTACATAATTTATCACTTTTTCTGGACTCATCTGGAAGAGGCTTTTCAAAAGGCTACTGCAGCTGAGTTGATTGCGGGTTCTTCCGGACTGCTCTTTGGGTTGCTCATCGCCGGATTAATCTCCCTCGCCTTACCCCTTACCGAATTGCCGGCGCTAACCGGAATTCTGTCGGCCTTATTTATTCTTTTATTCTGCGGGGGAATGGCCACCAAAGTGACTCTAAAAAAGAAAGAGGAGTTTTTTTCTTTTTTTGGCAGTTTGCCCAAAAGTTTGGAGCGGGAAAAATACAAGAGCAACCGGATGAATACGCGAATTACATATAAAGTGCTTGATACCAGCAGCATAATTGACGGCAGGATTGCTGATCTCTGCCAAACCGGTTTTTTAGAAGGGGTTTTAATTGTTCCCGGATTTGTCCTTGCGGAGTTACAAAGAATAGCTGATTCTTCGGATTCACTAAAACGCAACCGGGGCCGGCGCGGGTTGGATATCTTAAACAAAATGCAAAAAGAGCCTTATGTTTCCATCCGGATTTATGATCAAGATTTTGAAGATGCGGCGGACGTCGATATTAAGCTGGTCCGTTTGGCCAAAGCGCTTGACGCGAAGGTAATCACGAATGACTATAACTTGAATAAAGTTGCTGAGCTTTATGGCGTCCCAGTGTTGAATATTAATGAATTATCCAATGCCATCAAGCCCATTATCCTCCCGGGAGAAGATGTTTTGGTGCAAGTGATTAAGGACGGGAAGGAATATGGTCAAGGGGTGGCATACCTGGAAGACGGCACCATGATTGTAGTGGATGGGGGAAGGCAGTACATTGGCGAGGAGATTATGGTCGGGGTGACCAGTGTGTTGCAGACAGCCGCCGGCCGGATGATCTTTGCCAAACCCAAAGAGCCTGTGCCCAAGCCTACGAGTTCCATATCGTAGTTCGTGTTTGGCGGATCTTGTGTGAACTGTCTCTGGGACAGTGGATTGTCTCTCAGACAGTTTTTTTATGCTACTGCTTTCATATATTGGTTTTTCTAAAAAATCTCCTAGTTTAGCTTTGAGAGACTGAAGATCTTTAGGGCCGGGTGGAATAATTCCTGGGTTTTGCAGGATCAAAGGAAAAAAAAAAGAATAAGTCCAGTAAAAACAGACAGGTGTTGAAGAATGAGCAGAGCTGATCGACAGATTATTGCCATTATTCCGGCAGGGGGCTTCAGCCGACGGATGGGCGGGAAAAAAGGAAAGCTGCTCTTGCCCTTAGGAGGCGAATCGGTGTTGGCCGTTACTTTGCAGGCCTTGAATATACCGGAAATTGAGGCTTTTTTTATTCCCGTCCCTGAAAAGGATAAAGATGAAATCAAGAGAATTATTTTTTCTGTTAAATTCAGGCGAGAAAACGAATTAGCGGCGAAAGTCTCTTTTTGCGCAGGCGGCCTGACCAGACAGGAATCGGTCTACGCCGGGCTGTTGGTCGCCGAGGAATGGGATGGATGGCGGGTTCCGGTAGAAAGACGGATCGTAGTGATCCACGACGCCGCCCGTCCGTTGGTGGAGCCGGAACACATCTATAAAACAATCGAGGCGGCGATGGATTCCGGTGCGGCGGTACTGGGAGTTCCAGTGAAAGACACCATTAAAGTAGTGGAGGATGGCTATATTCAAAAAACACCACCGCGGGATACGTTATGGTCTATACAGACACCACAGGCATTTACCTGGCCGGTGATTCGGGCAGCTCACGAATACGCGAAAGAAACAGGTTTTACCGGTACCGACGATGCTTCCTTGGTGGAACAGATGAGCAAGCCCGTCCGGTTGGTGGAGGGTTCTTATAGGAATATAAAGATTACTACACCGGAGGATCTGCATTTGGCTGAGGCTTTGTATACCAAAGAAAAAGGGGAAACAGGGATGACCACTTCCACGGTGGACAGGCCTGAGCAGATGCGGGTGGGGCAGGGCTATGATGTGCACCGGTTGGTAAGAGGACGCCCCTTAATCTTAGGCAATGTCGAAATACCTTATGAGTTTGGTCTGGATGGGCATTCCGACGCGGACGTAGCCATTCATGCCCTTATTGATGCCCTGCTTGGCGCGGCCGGTCTGGGCGACATCGGTGAGTTGTTTCCCGATACAGACCAGCAGTATAAGAATATTGACAGCGGGATTTTATTAAAAGAAGTTCTTCAACTACTGAGGGAGGAAAAGATAGCAGTAGTCAATATCGACCTGACCATTATCGCGCAACGCCCCAAATTGGCCGCTTATCGCCGGCAGATCAGAGAAAAGTTAGCCGGGCTGTTGGAGATAGGGATCGAGAATATCAGTGTGAAGGCTACTTCTACCGAAGGGTTGGGGTTTGCCGGCCGAGGAGAGGGTATTGCTGCACAGGCAGTGGCTTTGGTAAAAAAGATTCCCGACTGGCCTTGATGTGCAAAACCGGATATGTTATGATAAATATTGGTTAAATTCAATAATTTATTAGAGGGGTGCTCCGATGGACGGGGCTGAGATTATACCCTTAGACCTGATCCGGGTAATGCCGGCGTAGGAAAGAGAAATATAGCCCCCATATTGAGGGTTTTTCTTTTTTGGTCCTCCCGCGTGGCCGAAGGCTTATCCGGACAGCCCGGGGCATGCCTTGCGGAGGTGTATTTTGTTGAAAAGACGGCTTTGGTGTTTCCTACTTTTCCTGTTGGTAATCAGCTGTGTAGTATATGGAAGAGGAGAAAAACTGGTAGTCTATACATACTCCAGTTTTCCGGCGCCTCTAATGGACGAGATTAGAAAGGTCCTCCGGGAACAGCACAATCTGACCGTAGATTTTAAGTCTTTCTCCGACACCGGACCTTTATTCAACCAATTAATCCAGGAGAAGGGAAAACCCTACGCTGATGTGGTCATTGGTCTGGATAACAACTACTATCCGCGAGCGGTGCAGGAGGATCTTTTTCAGGCTTACATACCCCGTGGCGCTCAGTTGATTAGAAAAGATCTGATTTTTGATCCGGAGTTTCGCTTAACTCCTTTTGACTTTGGATATGTGCTCTTTAATTATGACAGTGCTAAGCTGGAACAGGTTCCCAGAACCCACCAGGAACTCACCGACCCGGCATACAAGGGCAAGATTATTATAACCAATCCGATGACTTCTTCTCCTGGGCAGGTTTTTCTCTTAACCACCATCGCACTCTTTGGGGAAGATGGATACTTGGATTACTGGCGGAAACTAAAAGATAACATTTTGGCCATTACTCCCGGGTGGGATGAAGCCTATGGGATGTATACCATGGGTGAAGCGCCGATTGTCCTGTCTTACGGCGCTAGTCCGGTTTTTCATCTCCTCTATGAAAACACTGAACAATATAAAGCCTTAGTCTTGGATAACTCGGCTTATGCACAGATAGAAGGGGTCGGAATTGTGAAAGGCGCGAGAAATCTCGCCGGGGCAAAAAAATTGCTGGACTATCTTCTTTCTGCAGAGTTTCAGGCTTTGATCCCGGAGAACCAATTTATGATGCCTGTCCGCACGGATGTGAAATTACCGGAGAGTTTCCGGGTGGCCGCCCAGGTTGACCACTTGCTTAATCTCCCGCCTGAACGAGTAGAGGCCAATTTGGAAAGATGGCTGGCTGCCTGGGAAGAGATGATCAACGAATAAAGGAAGGTTGGCGGTGAGACGAAGAACCCAAATAACTCTACATCGCCTGCAGGGGGATTTTAGACTGAAGGGTAAGGGAAGCTTTGCGCCTTACTATGCTTTGCTCATCTTGTTTTACTGGCCGGTGATGGTGATCATTGCCAAGGCTTTTCTGAGAAGAGGAGCCTTGGCTGAATTTTTGCTCTTTCTGAAATCTCCCGTTTTCCTAAATACTCTGGCCTTTTCCTGTCAGGAAGCCTTTGTCAGTTCGGTCTGTAGTCTGTTGGTGGCTTTACCCGGAGCGTATCTATGGGGTAAGTATGATTTTCCCGGCAAAAGGTATCTGCGTAGTTTCTTAATTCTCCCTTTTATGTTACCCGGGATCCTCGTAGTCTTGAGCATGGTTGTTTTTTACGGACAAAACGGCGCCTTTAACCGGATGTTGGCGTACTTGTTTCCAGGGAGCGGAGTGAGGTTTACTTCTTTATACGGTTTCTGGGGAATTATCCTGGCCCATGTCTTCTATAACTTCTCCTTTTGTCTGCGCTTACTGGGGGAAAGTTGGGAAAGGATCGATCCCAGGCTACAGGAAGCCTCAGCCACGCTGGGAGCCGGTAGGGTGAGGACTTTCTTCCGGGTAACCCTTCCGCTGTTGACGCCTACGATCGCCTACCTACTTATCCTTGTTTTTCTATATTCTTTTCTTAGTTTTACGGTAGTCTTGGTTTTAGGCGGGTTTTTATATAAAACCTTTGAAGTCTTAATTTATATTGAGTATAATAGCAGGCTTAATTTTGACCGTGCCGCCCTGATTGCCGGTGGACAAATGCTTATTTTAGGAGGATTTCTTTACTTACAGACGTTTTTCGGGCGGAAAATGCAGAAGCAGGCAGTCTTCCGGCGGATTCTTCCCAGTTTAACATGGAAGAAGAACCCGCTGGTGACGACGCTTGCTCTTTGTTACTCTCTTCTTATGGTTTTCTTCTTTACTGCGCCGTTACTCTCAGTTCTGGTTCGTTCCTTCCGGGAGCGGGGTTTACCGGAGGGAGGGTTTACACTCCGCAATTATCAACAGCTTTTTAGCGACGGTTTCCGGTTTGCCGTGGGGGAACGCTTTTTTGTAGTACTCGCAAACAGTCTGGCTTTGGCAAGTGCAGTGGCTGCCTTGGCGGTGATTATCGGCTATTATCTGGCGCGTCTTGGGCGGGACCAGGCCTGGGGCAAGAAAGACCTTTGGCTCCAACTGCCCTTGGGAGTCTCTTTTCTCACTTTTGCCTTTGGCCTGTTTCTGCTGGCTGGAAGAAAGGCGCCGTCATGGTTGTTATTAGTCTGGGCCCAACTCTTTCTGGTGTTTCCTCTGGTCTATTCGATCTTGAGAACCGCCCGCCGGGAATTGGGAGAAGAACTATTGGAAGCTGCCGCTGCCCTGGGGGCTTCCCCATATCAGGCAGTATGGACCGTAGAACTGCCCATAATGAGGCGCCCTTTACAAACGGCTTTTGCCTATGCCATGGCGTCATCCCTGGGAGACTTATCTGCTGCACTGGTTTTGGGGCAAGGGGAGATTATTACTTTGCCGGTAGCCATCTATCGCTTGATTGGCCATTACCGTTTTGCGCAAGCCACGGCTTTAGGCGTCATCTTTTTACTCCTTTCCTTCCTGGTTTTTTTGTTGATTGAAGGTTATTCACCAGGACAAGCAGATGGCGGATGAAATTTTGAGTCAATAAATGTCGCCGGAGGATGACGAAGGAGAAGACTGCGAGTCGGGAGGTAGCGGAGAAGGATATGATCAGAATCGAATGTAAAAAAAGCTATCTGCGTACTGCCGGTAGCGCGCAGGAATTTACTTTACAAACCCGGTTTACTGTGCAGAAGGGGGAATTCTTTTCCTTGGTAGGGCCCAGCGGATGCGGAAAGACCACCTTGTTGCGGTTAATCGCCGGGTTGGAGCGACCAGATCAAGGAAGAATCATCCTAAATGATGTGGAGATCACCGATCTTCCCCCCTCCCGGAGAAAGATCGGTTTTGTTTTTCAGGATTATGCCCTCTTTCCCCATTTGACGGTGGAGGAAAATATCGCTTATGGGCTTAAAATCTTGAAACTACCGTCTGCAGAAATCAGGTTGAAAGTAGCTGAGTTATTGGAACTTTTTGCCTTGCAAGATCTGGCCACAAGAGAGGTGAATCAGCTGTCAGGCGGGGAACGACAACGGGTAGCTTTAGCCAGGGCGTTAGCTCCGCAGCCTTTGATCCTCTTATTGGATGAGCCGTTTGCCGCCTTAGATTATGAGCTGCGCCACCGTTTACGAAGAGAACTGAAGGAACTCCAGAAAAACTTGGGTTTTACGGCGATTTTCGTTACTCATCAGCAGGAGGAGGCTCTTTCTTTATCCGACCGGTTGGCAGTGATGAGAAGCGGGCGGATTATCCAGATAGGGACGGCGCAGGAGGTATATGATCAACCCCAAACCAGATTTGTCGCTGAGTTTTTAGGAGAGGCAAACTTAATTCCCTGCCTGGCGCAGTCTACTCCGGTAAACGGATGTTTATGGATTGAACTTCCAAACCAGAGAAGGGTGTGCCTGAACCTGAACGGGGATGCGGGGAGAGCGGTAAGAGGCAAGTTGCTTCAGGGTGATTTCGATTTATTGATCAGACCGGAGGATTTGGTAATCAATCCTCAAACAGCCGTGTTTGAAGGAACTATCAACAGACTGGAGTATTATGGACATTACACCAGAGTGGAGATTAAGACTGCCGGTTTGCTCCTCCACGCCATGGTGGGAAAGGGGGTTCCCGGAATTAGCCAAGGACGGACTGTAGGGGTGGGATTTGATCCGGACCGTGCCCGCTTGCTGCCAAGGGAAGGTGATCACCGGTAACCTGGCGTCGGGTGCCGCAGGAAAAATTTTTCGACAAAATAGAGGAAATTATCAGACTGAGGATAAATAAAGGTATTAAGGAGAATTATGCGGGAGGTTGGGCAGATGAACCATATAACCGACTTAGGCGGAGAATGGCAACTTCATCCGGTAACGGAGTTCAGCACAATCTGGCTGAATAGGAATGCGCCTGCCCAGGGATGGACGGTTCAGAATCTTCCGGCTCATTGGCAAGAAGAACCGGTCTTTAAAGACTATTCCGGGAAGATGATCTTTAGAAAAGAGTTTTCCATCGTTCCGGAGCAGGAACGCCTTTACCGTCTAGAGGTTGGTGGGGTTTTTTACCGCTACCGGGTTTACCTTAATAACTTTGCTTTGGGTGGCGCCAAAGGCTATTTTTACCCAACCTATTATAATATTACTCCTTATCTGAAAACAGAAAACCTCTTGGTACTGGAGGTTGACTCTCCGGAACCAACGAGGGATGACCAAGTGCTTACCGGGCTCTTCTCCGGCTATATTGGGTTTCCGGACAAATATAACCCAGGAGGAATTTGGCGGCCGGTTAGGATTCTTTCTTCTGGACCTGCCTATTTCGATGATTGGCGGCTTAGTACGATAGAATTATATAATGATCGGTGTAAGTTGCTTCTGCAGACCCGTATTTATGCCTCGCGCGAGGCAAAAGCCAAGATAAAATTGGTTTTGCAGCCTCATAATTTTGAAGGGCCGGAGTTTGTCTCTGAATTTGCTGTCCATCTGGGTCCGGGGATAAATGGGTTTGAAGAGAGTTTTGAAGTGACCGGAGTTTGCCCTTGGTGGACATGGGATCTGGGAGATCCCAACCTCTACAAAGTTGATCTAAGTTTGGTAGAGAGTGCAGAGGTTTGGGATCAACGCAGAGATCTCTTTGGGGTGCGCACATTTGAGCTGAAAGACTTTATTCCCTATTTGAACGGGGAGCGGATCTTCATCAAAGGTTCTTCTTATCTTCCTGCCGAAATTTATCCAGCGAAACTGAATAGGGAGGTTTTCTGCAAAGATCTGGCTCTAGCCAAAGAGAGTAACCAGAATGCTTTGCGTTGTTATAAACATATAGAACCGGTGGAGTTTTATCAGGCCACGGATGAGGCGGGAATTTTAGTCTGGCAGGATTTCCCAATAAACCTGGGCTATCCCGGAGATGCGGTCACAGAGGTGATCAACCAGGGGACTGAAATGGTAAAAATGCTTTACAACCGCGCTTCAGTGGTGGTTTGGTCCCTCGGCAACCTCAGCGGCTATGAAGATGGGTCTGAATTAGCCGGGGGTAAACGGGCGTATCTTGCCTTGAAGGGACTCTCCGAACGGGTGGGAAAGAGTCTGCAGGAGCTTGATCCCACCCGGGCTGTGGCGCCTTTTTCCGGCAGAAGAGGGATGCCGTCCGGCGCTTCTACTGATTTGGGGTTCGGGTGCGGTGTGATTGACGGTGAAGGCGATTTGTTCAAATTTGATCAGTACCGTACCGGTTTGTTCCGGAAAACGATTAGGTTCGTCTCTTGGTTTGGCGCACCTAGTACTTCGACGCATGAGTCAACTGCCTTTCCTCTGGAAAGGACTGATGCCCAGAGAAAGGAGGCTTTAGGAGTTACAGGAGAGACGCCGGTGAAGAAAGCGCAAGAGGCGGCCTTGGCCAGTCAAGAATATCAAGGAGAGATCCTTCGCTTCTATATTGATCGTCTCCGGTATCATAAATATAATCCCACTGGGGGAATGTTCTTCTTTTGTCTACGTAGTATTTTGCCGGGCGCTTTCTGGTCCGTTATTGACTCGGTGGGAAATACCAAGAAAAGCTATTACACTGTGAAGCTCTGTTATAGACCGCTTTATGTCTTTGCTCTTCTGAAGAAGGCCGTTTACCGCCGGGGAGAATTGTTGCAGTTTCCAATCTGCTTTAGCAATGATCGGCACGATGAAAGGCCTCCGGTAGGAGTCAAGGCCCGGTTGATTGATACCAGCGGACAATTGGTCTGGAAGGGCCAGTGGAGTGTTACTCCGGTGCCGGATGGTAAAACTGTCGTTTTAGGCAATGTCTCGGTCATGCTGATGAAAAGCGGCGAGTATACTCTGGAGATTACTTGGGAAGATGAAGAGAGCGTGGAAAACCGGTATCACATCTATGTAAAATAAGAGTTTGATCCCTGGAGTTTCAGAAGGACGATCAAACGGTAAGCCCTGTACAGATGGGTACAGGGCTTTTTTCGGGGATCGATTAAAATCTACGGAAACCGGGTATCAGGTGACGGAATTAATCTTATGAGATAGGTTAACTAGGGCAGGGCGAAGGGGGAAAATTATCCCAGGATAAATTGTTTTGCATAACCGAAATGGGGTGTTTTTCCCCAGAAAGATCAAGGGGAAATATGCTATGTTGAGCAGACCCAGTGATAATGGGGATACTCCTTTTGGTGATATTTTCTATAGTGAAAGTCCTGATTTATGTTTTGGGGAAGACACCGTTATGTGATGGGTGCCACTACCGGGTGGCAAGCAACGAAGATTGGGGCTGGGCCGACTCCGATTGAGACCACTGAAGGATGGTTACTGATCTACCACGGAGTCCTCACCTCTTGTAATGGTTTTGTGTATAGCGCCGGCGGCGCCGCTCTGCTTGACTTGGCTGAGCCTTGAAAAGTCATCCACCGGACCTCATCATATATTATTTCCCACAAGCAATCTATGAAAATGTGGGGGATGTGCCGAATGTAGTCTTTCCCTACGCCGCCCTGTGCGATGCTCCTACCGGCAGAATCGCCATTTATTACGGAGCAGCGGATACGGTAACTTGTTTGGCTTTTGCCCAAGCTGATCAGTTGATCGATTTCATTAAGGAAGACGCCAAGCGGAGAAGGAGGCCGGGACTGTCTAATCGGTGTAAATCTTCACATCCACATTGAAGTTGGGTAAAAGGAAGTTGTCGTGTTGTTCAAAGGAGATCTCCACTGGAATGACGGTTTCTCCGTTTTCCACTACGGCCAGCTCGGACAGGCGGGTAATCTTACCCCGGTATGTTCTGGAGTAATCCGCCACCGGGCTGATTAAGACGTCGGCTCCGATCTTGACGTCTTTAATGAAGTCTTCCCCTATATTAGCCTCGATGACCAGACTGTCCAGGTTGATAATGGTCATGGCTTTCTTTTCAATGAAGAATAAATCACCTTCAGCGTAGTTGATCTCCGCAACCACACCGTTTGCAAAGTTACAAATGACCTGGTCGTTACGGATAAAACTCTGGTTCAGCTGTTTCTTTAAAATACTTAGTTTCTCTTCTAATAAGGCAATTTTGGCTCTCTGCATTTGGATACTGCTGTATGAGGAGGCTGGTTTCGGCGTCTCTAACGGAGCCGTCTCCGAAGGAGCCGACTTTAGCATTAACTCAGTACGGAGATCTTCGATCTCCTCTTTTTTTTCTTGGCGCAGATGGGCGAGGGATAATTTCAGATCGAAGAGGTTCTTCTCTAAATCCTCCACTTCGGAGCGGGGGATAGCCT
>DATCJV010000001.1:0-5068 GCA_036562625.1 Bacillota bacterium
GAGCAAACCAGGTAATCTGTCCGGCCTCTGCCGGAAGCTCGCCAAAGATGATCTTGGCCAGACTGGTCTTGCCCGCGCCGTTTCGTCCGACCAACCCAACCCGGCCCCCATTCTTGATCTCAAAATCCACCGCATTTAACAGTAGAAAATCACCAAAGGACTTTGTAATGCCGCTGCCTCTCACTAATATCATCTTAAGCGTAAACCTCCCTTTGTCAAAAAACAACCGTAACCGGTGGCGCGACCAGTTACGGTGGGGGAAGGTTTCAGCAGCAACAAAAGAAATGGCCTGACGCAAAAGAGAGAAATCAAGCAAAGGCTCTCAGACCGAGAAGAACTCTTTACTGCGCATAAAACGATGAATACCAGCCCAGACTTGTTTAGATCTAAGCACTTATGAAAGTGGATCCCGGAAAAGCCGGATCCCGTTAATTACTCCAGGTTTTATGCTCCTCGCCAATATTTAAAAAAAGAGTATAACATCCTTCGCACACCATAATCCAGCCGAAGAAAAGGCTTCAAGTGTGCGAAAACCCCAAGCGCAACTGATCCAACCGGTGGTCAACCGGTTAGCGGTTGTTAAGATATGAAATTCTGCTCTTAACACTTACTTGCGCATTGGAGTCTCCTTTCCGCTTATTCAACGATCCCATACGTACAGTCCGCTGCGGGTCCAAGCCGGTTTCTATGATAAATATTCTTTCCTCTTCCCTACTCTTTATATTAAACCAGATTATCCGGAAGCTGGCAACAGCTTTTGGGACAAATCCGCCTCCCGCAAATTTACGGTGTCAAGGTCAGGATACCTGCATCCAGCGCAACTTCATAATAGCCCTTGGCGTTCCACTCCAGGACTTTTCCTCCTTGTTTGAGGGTTCCGCCATCCACTCTCACCCGCAGGAACTTCCCTTTGGGAAAGTGTGCAGGCAATGTCCAAGTCCACCTTAGCTCATCTCCGGTTTTCACCGGAGTAGCGGCAGTGAGTATTTTCTGTCCCATCCAGTAGGCCCCGATATTGGCTACTGTATCAATCCAAACGTCACCCCATGCTTTGGCGTGTTCGATACTCTTAGTGATCTCTGTAATCTCCACCGGGGCATACCAGTTATCCCTGGTCGGTTTGATCGTATGATAAAGCAGGATCAGCCAGCGTCCCTCGGCCCGGGCCGCATCGATCAGTTTGTTAAAGATCTCTGCGGTATCTCCCTCATTCGCCATATAGCTTGGTAGGTTAAACGGGTCGGAATTGTCATTCGGGCCAATGGTACCCCCGCCAACGCCCCGGTTTAGAAAGACCCTGGATTTGGCCGCTTCTTTCCACCCCGCATCGCCGTAGGGAGCCGCCATGGTCCACACGGCCGGCTGTCCAAAGTGTTGAATAATGTATTCCGTACAAGCATCAATCTCCGCAAGGGGAGTCTTCAGGGTCGTTCCCCAAATGCCTCCGGTCAGGTTGGCATAGGGATGGCTCGCTGTGTGATTGCCGATCTCATGGCCGTCTTGCACAGCTTGCCGCCACACCGCGTCGGAGTTGGGGATCCAATTTACATTACTGGAGAAGTAGAAGGTCATGCGGACTCCTGTTGCTTGCAACTCCGGATAATGGTCGATCTGAGAGGGCTGGGCATCATCGTATGTATAGGAGACCGCGCCTTTAAAGCCAGCCCAATCAAGAACCACCAGATTGCCGGGGGGGCCGTCCGGACGGGGAATATTACCCGCGCCGGGCGGTACCGGCAGCCCCGAATCCTTTGAGTTTCCCTGCGCCATAGACCATACTCCTTGCCAAGATAATGATAATAGCAACACTGCTGGAATCAAGAATACCTTGCTCTTCTTCACCTTTTATCCTCCTCACTAATGCTTTTTTAGGCTCTGACACCAGTTCTCCAGCGCCAGGCCCTTCCCCGCACGATAAGCATCAGTACAAAGAGTAAACTTCGGGTCTGGCCTTTGGCGGAGGAAGAAACTGAAATTCAAGGGTTTCTTCTATCAAGCAAACTACATCATCCTTGAGCTTCTCTTCCTGTATACTGATGTTTTTAACCGCGTTCATTGGTCGGGATAGACAGATCCGTGTCTTTCTATCTGTATCCCTCTGTCTGATTATTGCAGTAATCTCCGGACTCTAGTGTACAGATCCAGGAAATAGAGGGGCGTATTATCCACCACTACGGCTCTGCGGTTCAACCTCTGCCAGGCAAACCAATCATCTATCACCGGTCCGATTAAGTTCATTCCCCGGTCGCTATTGGTAAGAATGGCTATACCATTCCCTTCTTTGGGCAGGAGTCCGTAATATGCCTTCCAGCCATGATTTGAACCGTTGTAACTAATGTACCTCTCCCCAAAAGGCAGGATTTCCGCTACACATCCCAGTCCGTAGTCGGCATAGACTGGAGTAAAAAGGGTTTGACACGTTTTTTGGTTCAAGACGGGTTCACTCTTTCCCACAAATGTCTGGCTGGCGGCGATCAGCCACTTGCCTACATCAGCCGGAGTGGAATACAGTCCGGTTGCGGCCTTAACCGTAAAGATATAATTGGGTAAAGTAAAGCCATACATATCATAACACTTGGCTGTCTTGGGCTGTAAATCACTCCGCCACCTGAACGAAGTATTCTTCAGTCCTAGAGGCGTAATCACTTCTCTCTCCATATACTTGGCAAAATCTTCTCTGGTAATTTCTTCAAAGGCCAGTTGGAGAAGGGCGTACCCTCCTTCGGAATAGTGATACTCACCAGGTTCGTATTTGACATACACCTTCTCCAAACCAAACTTCTTTCCCGCCAGTACCTCTTGTAAGGTCGGTGGCTTTTTGCTTGGGTGATAACCGAGATACTTCTGGACGGAGATTCCAGCTGTATCACTCAGTAAGGCACGGATTGTCACCTTAGAGTGATCATACCCAGAAGCAGGAAGGCGCCAGTGAATCAGGTAGGTTTCTAAAGGGTAATCCAGCTTGACCAGTCCATCTTGGACCAGTTTCATCACTCCCCAGGCGGTCATGGATTTTGAGATGGAGCCCACCTGAAAGACTGTTTCCGTAGTGACCGGAAGTTTTTTCGCCTTGTCCCGGTAGCCGAACCCCCTGACCTGGAGAATCCGGCCTTTCTCGACCAGAACAACAGCGGCGCCGGGGATTTTCTCAGCTTTCATCAACTGGGGAATTTTTTTATTTATATACGAGACAAACTCCTGCGGGCTCAGGAGTTTTATGTCCGTGCGGTCAAGAGTGGCGGATACCCCCGGCGAAGAGAGGAAAAGCATGATTAATAAAGTGTACAATAAGAAGAAACGGATTCTTTTCATTTTATTTCTCCCCTGTATCTGTTTTATGGAAGTCCGGTTTACCCTAGAATCTCGGGTACCCTACGTTTATTTTTCTGTTGTTACATATTCTCTTTGAAGATGGTTTTCCCTTTGGCGATCTGAATATTCTCTATTCTCAATCAAACCTGTCCGCTTACAGAAAACCGCCTGCCACCGGAAGGTACCGTCCACCCGCCGTTCTGTGCCAAAACTTTTACAGATCAATACGGACCTTTAAAGATAATACTTGGTCTCTTCCGCTTTTTCCACCGCATTCTTAATGGTATAGGCCTCACATTTCTGACCGGTGGTTTGCCAAACCACAAGAGAGGGGCGGTATTGGGACTTGAACCCAAAGAATTTACATCCATTGGGGAATTTCTGCTCCCAGGTTACATAATAGTATTTGCACTTTAAGCAGTCAGTCTTCTTCAGAACCATTTATACGCTTCCTTTTCCTGCTTCCGTCTGTTCATAAACTACATTCTCCTTTTGCTCTTCACTCTCCTGCTGTTTAGGACTTTAATCCACAAGAGTTCCCGGGAAAAGGCAGAAAAAGGCTCCCAGCGAGCTAAAGAAAGTCTTCTTCTTCAACTCTATGGAGAGCAATATTATAGAAAAACACCCACTTTTCTTGGAATACTTGCGCCTAAACTTGGCTGAACAGAAAGTGGCACCAGTGACAGGCTGAACTAAAAATTCTCAACGCCACAGGGAGTTTCCATCACCGCCACCACTAATTGCACAGCGGCTTCCACATCCTCTAAATCAATCAGCTCCGAAGGGCTATGCACATAACGGGTAGGGATGGAGAGCACGCCGGAAGGCACCCCAGCCCTGCTCAGGTGAATGGCGCCGGAATCTGTTCCCCCTCTGGTCAATACCTCCAGTTGATAGGGGATCTTCCTCTCTTCCGCCAACTTCACCAGGAGTTCTTTCACCTTGCGGTGGGCGATGATCGACTGGTCTTTGACTTTAATGGCCACTCCTTTGCCCAGACCCACCGCCATCTTCTCCGCCTCGGGCGTATCCCCGGTCAGGGTCACATCCACCGCGATCCCCAGATCAGGCTCGATAGCAAAGGCTGAAGTTTTTGCGCCCCGTAATCCCACTTCTTCCTGGACTGTAAAGGTACAGTACAGATCGTTTCGTGGGCGCTGCACCCGCTTTAAGGCCTCAATCAAGACTGCGCATCCGACCCGGTTATCCAATGATTTGGCCGCCACCCGTCGGCCCAAGTCCGCAAAATCCTGAATGATTCCACCGAACTCGCCCACCGCCACCTTTTCTTCGGCTTCCTCCTTTGAGGTGGCGCCGATATCAATATACATTTTATTCAAGGTCCAATCCTTCATCTGCTCCAGTTTTTCCAGACCAAAGACGCCCAACGCCCCACCGGTAAAGCGCACCCGTTGTCCCAGCAGTTGAAAGGGGGAGAGGCCGCCAACGTTGCTAAAGCGTAGAAAACCGTGGTCGTCTATATAAGTAACGATCACCCCGATCTCATCCATATGGGCGGCAAACTGGATCTTAGCGTCTCCTCCACGCTTGAAGGCGATTAAGTTTCCTAAGCGGTCGATCTTCAGATCATCACAATACTCTCTAACCTCCTCTGCGATCGCCGCCCGAATCAGGTCTTCATTGCCGGAGGGCGAGGTAATATCGGTAAGTTTCTTAATCAACTTTTTCAAGAAAACAGCCTCCTTCCAAAAAAGCCTTCACCAACTGCACGGTGTGGTGATAATCCGCCAGACTC
>DATCJV010000005.1:0-5357 GCA_036562625.1 Bacillota bacterium
CGGCTACTCTTCCCCTTCCCGTGCTGGAAGAGGCGCAAAGAGATTTATTAAACTTTAACTCTACCGGCATGTCGGTCTTGGAAATTAGTCACCGGGCCAAAGCCTATGATGAAATACATCACGAAGCGGAAGCAAGACTAAAAAAGCTCTTGAAGATTGGCGCCGACTTTCGGGTGCTTTTTCTCCAGGGTGGAGCCAGTACCCAGTTTGCCATGGTGCCCATGAATTTTTTGACTCCGGAGAAGAAAGCAGATTATATCATCACCGGCGCGTGGGCAAAAAAGGCCATGAAAGAAGCGGTACGCTATGGCCAGGTCAATGTGGCCGCTTCCACTGAAGAAGAAAACTTCAAACGTGTTCCCTCCCCGAATGAACTAAAGCTCTCTCCGGACGCGGCTTATGTCCATCTCACCAGTAATAATACGATCTTTGGCACCCAGTGGCAAAGTTTCCCCGATTTCGGCGACATCCCCATTGTAGCAGATATGTCCAGCGATATCCTGTGCCGGCCATTTGACGCGCAGAAATTCGGGTTAATCTATGCCGGCGCGCAAAAGAATCTGGCGCCGGCCGGCGTGACTGTAGTGATCATTCGCCAAGATTTCGCCGAAACCGCAAACGCGGATCTACCGACCATGCTGAAGTATGAAACTCATCTGAAATCCGATTCACTATATAATACTCCGCCCACCTTCAACATTTATCTGCTGAATCTTGTTTTAAAATGGCTGGAAAACAACGGCGGGTTGGAAGAGATGGCCAAAAAGAATCAGGAAAAAGCCGGAATCATCTACGAAGAAATAGATGACAGCGCCGGATATTACCGGGGACATGCTGAAGCGGGAAGCCGCTCCTTGATGAATATCACCTTCCGTCTGCCCAATGAGGAGTTGGAAAAGAAGTTTATTGCCGAGTCCACGGAGAAAGGCTTGATTGGACTGAAAGGTCATCGTTCAGTCGGCGGGTTGCGCGCCTCCGTGTACAACGCCATGCCTTTGGAAGGGGCTAAGGCCTTGGCCGCCTTCATGCGTGAGTTCAGAAGAAACAATAAATAAGCAAAGACAGACCGTTCAGAAAGGGCTGTTCCGACGGAAACAGCCCTTTCTTTATTAATACCTAACGCCGAGTCAGTCTGGGTAATTGCCTTTCGTACAGAAATCTCTTTTCTAAATTTAATCTTTTGATCATAACACCCTAAAATAACCCCGTCCCTTGCCGACACGCCACTCTTTCCTCTATTATCTTATTATAATAAAAAAAAGAGCAACCGATCTCCGGATTATGCTCTCTTTCTTATACTATGGTGTCCTGAGCAAATTCAACTTTACCAAAGAAGTCACTCTTTCCCACTGGTCAAAGTCCCGTGCTTGGTGAGAATTTCAGCCCTGCCTCGAATCTTCATGGCGGAAGTGGTCTTGGTGAACTGCACCAACATCACTTCGCCTTGATCCAATTTTTCCGTATGATGAAACTTTGTCTCTTTGCCACGGGTCAGACCGATCAAAGTCACCCCATCCTCCAGCGCCTTTACGACAATGAAATCTCCAAAAACCTCGTCCTCATAAAAGTGATCCTCCATCAGCCTCACCTTTCCTCCGATATCCCCCAATGAAGACGATCCGTCTTCCTCCGGGGCTCTCCATCTTCGTCATTATCACTATCTGACTGCACTTTTATTATAGGCATAATTCAGCCAAAAATCAAGTTCTACCTAAAACCGCACGGGCATGGATCACCGTAGGGCAGGACAAGGAGGGATACTATTTCAGATGGAATTATTCTATAGGTTCCCGGAGAGCGCTGCTTTGCTCAGCCGACGATTCCACGCTTGAACCGAAACCAAAAGGAGGATACTTGCCAAAGACCAAGACCCGATCGCCTGCGGTCAGGATCTCCGGCCCTTTTGGGAAAACCGTAAACTTATTATTCCTGATGATCGCCAGGACCAACAATTCCCGCTTTCTCAAGTTCAATTCAGCCAGGGTGGAACCGATCCATTCTTTTCCCGGACCGTCCGCGGTAAGAGTAATCTCCAAGACCCCATAATCGGAGTCCAGTTCATATAGGTGTTGCCAGTTCAGACCGGATGACGAAAACCCGGTGAGAAGCAGCTGCCCGCCGATGAAAGCAAAGAGGCAAAGCACGGTTAAGGCCAGAGTCAATAGATCAGGCGCTAAAACAAGCCGGAAGATGGTGACGGCGAATAATAAGTAACCCAACTTTAAGGTCATCACCATTAGGACGCATTGCTGTTCTTCCGCCCCGGCCGCTGCCTTTGCCGGCTGCCGGGAGCCGTAGGCGCATCCGGGAAAATGCTGTGCAATGTAAATAAGAAACGCCTGCAGCCGTTCCCTTACATCCAAGTCTTTACCGTTGTTCATGCAGAACAATAAGAGAACCGCGATCCCCCAGAACAGAAAGAAGACCAGTAGGATTAGGGAGCCGGTCGTCATCTCTGTGGCCTCCCCCCTCATAATGATGAGTCACGCCTACATTAAAAGTATGAGCGAAGAGGGGGAATTAGTCCTGCCTTTTTCCACGGTCAAGACTACCTGTGCTCGCGGACACAGGCGCGTTGACGAACGGCTTCAAAAATTAGAATGCCCGCGGCAGTAGCCACATTAAGCGACTCCGCCCCCCCGGGCAGCGGGATCTTAACCGGTACTCCGGCCGTGGCCGCCTCTGGCTGCGGACCTCTGCCTTCGTTCCCCAACAGAATCAAGGTGGGCAAGGTAAAATCATAATCATAATAAACCTTTGTCCCGCGCGGGTCCCCGGAAACAACGGTGATTCCGTTCTCCCGCGCCCAGGCGAGCACCTGAGTCAAAGGGGTCCGGTGGATGGTCAGGTTAAAAATACCGCCTTGGGAGGAGCGCACCGCCTTTCCGGAATAAGGGTCAACGGTGCCGGGAGTAACAAACAGATTCTTAATCCCCGCTCCCCAGGCGGTGCGGAGAATTGTCCCCAAGTTGCCGGGATCTTGAATCTCATTCAAAAGCAAGCCCAAAAACCCCCCAGCCAATGATTCCCTGCCCGGCAAGGCGGCAGCCGCGGGAGGAAGCTCCAGTAAGCCCAAGATACCTTGGGGGTTTTCCGTCTCCGCCAGTTCGTTAAAGAGTCTCTTCGTCACGTAATAAAGGGAGATCCCTCTGGCTTGCGCGGCTTGCGCCAGAGCCCCGGCGGTAAAGTAGGAACCAGCGTCATCTCCTGGACCGGTTTCGCCTTCCCCCGCCAGAATCAGTCCTTTAATCCTCTGGGCAAAGGGAGAGGCCAAAGCCTCCTGGATTAGGTGCGGCCCCTCTGCTATAAACAAACCATGTTTGAGCCGACCTTTTTTTCTTCGTAGAGCAGCGACGGTCTTAATCAAAGGATTTTCTCTACTGGAAATCATCAATGGAGGGGCCTCCTTTCGGCTGAGCTTATGGAGATGTATGCTCCGGATTAAAGCAGAGTGCTCACTGCTGGGGTGCGCATTGGAGGACAACCGGTTAAGCCGTGGACGCATACATAAAGCCGGCCCTCGCATGAGGGCCGGTCTTGAATGAATTCATCACTATGAATTCATCGTTATTTACTTGCTTTGGCGATCCCGACTAATTCTTGGAAAGCCTGATTATCATGGACAGCCAAGTCTGCCAGGACTTTCCGGTTGATATTTACGCCGGCCCGCTTCAGTCCGCTGATGAAAGCGCTGTATGAAAGGCCGTTCATTCTGGCCGCCGCATTAATCCGGGTGATCCATAAACGACGGAAATCCCGCTTTTTGGCGCGCCGGTCCCGGTAAGCGTAAGCCAGCGACTTCAACACCTGCTGATTGGCGACTCGAAAGATCCGGCTTTTGGCGCCACGGTATCCTTTTGCTAATTTCAATATCTTTTTATGACGCTGTCTGGTGACAGTTCCACCTTTTACACGTGCCACAATTATTCCCCCATTCTAGAAATCGTGTTTTCCCAATTTACTTGGCCAGCATTCTCTTCACGCGTCTGGCGTCCGCAGGACTTACCAGATCGGGTTGACGGAGATTTCTCTTTCTCTTTGCTGACTTCTTCTCCAAGATATGGCTTTTATAAGCGCTGTTCTTTTTTATTTTGCCGCTTCCGGTTAATGAAAATCTTTTGGCAGCTCCCCGATGAGTCTTCATTTTAGGCATTCTTACTCTCCCTTTCTTTCTCTTGTTTGGGGTTTAAGATCATAATCATCTGCTTCCCTTCGATTTTGGGCTCTCTCTCCAGATTTGCATATTCTTTAACGGCCTCGTAAAGCTGCAAAAGGAGGTTTTTCCCCAGATCCGCATGGACGATTTCCCGTCCCCGAAACTTGACGGAAGCCTTGACTTTATTACCTACGCTAAGGAATTTAATGGTGGATTTAATCTTCACTTGAAGATCGTGGTTTTCAATCTTCGGCGTGAGCCGCACTTCTTTTATTTCCACTACTTTTTGTTTCTTGCGTGCTTCCCGCTCTCTCTTACTCTGCTCATACCGGTATTTGCCGTAGTCCATAATCTTACAGACCGGCGGCTTAGCGGTAGGCGCCACTTCAACCAGGTCTAACTCCTTTTCCTGAGCCAGGCGCAATGCTTCTTTGACGGGTAAAATCCCCAGCTGTTCTCCATCAGCACTAACCACCCTGACTTCTCTCGCCCGGATTTCCTCATTAATTCGCAGCTCGTTATTAATCGGCCGACACCTCCTGATCTTCTAATCACTAAGATTAAGCAAAATAATAGATTAATTAAGTTAATTAATTCTCTAATAAAGAAGACCCTTTGACCAGTTGATAAATACAATTACCCATCATAAGTAGACAATAAATAAGGCGAACAGAATCCTCTGCCCGCCATGAAAACCCGTTACAAAAATGTCCGCACTCGTGTGCGCGATTAATGGCTGTTACTACCCATGCTGACTATAGTCGCCGGGTGAGAAGCAAGAGGCTTCTACTTTGCTAAAATTATTGATCGTTAATGATAATAACATCATCTTGGTCTGATGTCAAGAACCAGAAGAAAAATTCTTTCTGACCGGCCGGTCCGGTAGGAAAAAATGGCCTACCGTCTACCCCAGTGCTCTCTGCAGTACTGCACGGCCGCTGCCATTGTCTCAGGCATTACCGTGGAAAACTCCAGATACTCTCCGGTGCGCGGATGGCAAAAGCCCAGGACCGCGGCGTGTAAAGCTTGTCCGTCCAAGGTAAAAGGCTCCCTTCCCCTGCCGTAGACAGGGTCTCCGGCCACCGGATGTCCGATATACCGCATATGCACACGGATTTGATGGGTCCTCCCGGTCTCCAACCGCAATTCCACCAAGGTATAGGGACCCAATTCCTCTAAAACGCGATAGTGGGTTACCGCC
>DATCJV010000006.1:0-8874 GCA_036562625.1 Bacillota bacterium
AGCATTTTTTCTAAATTCGCGGTATCCTTATGGTAAGCCATCGGACAACACTCCTTTTTGGGTTTGTTTTGAGCAACTTACCATTTCGGAGTCCCGATGGCTTTTCCTTTATGAAATTGCGAACTTAATTATACACTAACAAGCAGCAGATTAAACCAGTTTTTAAATTCAGAATCGGCTGGTACTGTAAGAACAGATGATTATTAGTCTGCTCACCCGCGGCGATCAAGTTGAGAACTTCTACAATATCTCTTTCGCGGTTAACCAAGGCCTCCAGTTTTTCGTCGTAAAAACAGATTTCAAAGTCCTTTCCAAACAGGCTAACAGATTTTTCTGAAGCAATCAGGAGTCTTCTCAGAAGCAACTCAACATCCTCTTCATTTTGGTCCTGTTCAATTTCGACAATGCCTATTCCGCCGCTGATTCTGTCTGTTACAAATACGGATTTTAAAGTTTCTATAAGGACATTGCTGAACTCAATTAGCTCGTTTTGATCTTTGTAGTCCAGTAGATAGAAGATAAAGCGATTCTCACGCGGTTGAAACAAGAGACGATGAGCAGTGCAATGTTGACTAAGAGCCTCAGCTGCTTTTTTGATCAGATTCTGACAATACTGGAATCCGTAATTAATGGCTACCAACTGAATCGTACCTAAGTTTATACCAATGAGCGCCCTTTTTAACCCCTTCTTTAGCTTGGCGTCCTTCTTAAGCAATGACACCAAATAGTTACGATTATACAATCCGGTCCATCTATCGTGCTCGTTGTGATATTTCAGGGTGTTTTCAATTGCTTTGCGTTCTGATATATCAAGAACGATTCCTTCCAGCGCTTCAACTTCCCCTTGCGCGTTGTAAATCCCTTGGCCCAGTTCGAGAACATATTTCCGCTCACCGGTGGCGGTTATGATCTCATACTCATATTTAAACTGCTCCTTTTGGGCCAGAATGCGCTCCCATTCCTTCCATAAAGCTTCGCGGTATTCGGGGGCGATCAGGTCATTATAGCTCAGGTCTCTGTTATAGAGCAGGCTCTCTGGGCGATAGCCCGTAAGGTTGAAGCAGCCTTCGGAGACGTACTGCATTGTCCAGTGCCGATCCTTATAGCACCTGTAGGCAAGTCCGGGAAGGTGGTGGAGGAAAACAGATTTACTGCGCTCACTCTCATACAATGCGCTTTCCAGCGTTTTACGCTCCTGCTCCAACGCCTGCTGAGCGCGGAAGAGAGCGATCTGAAGCTCAATCCTGACTTTCAATGAAGCCGGGTGAATCGGCTTACGGATATAGTCTACGGCGCCAAGCTCCAAGCCCTTGATTTCATTGTCCAGTTCATCAGCATTAGTCAGTATTATGGTGCGCAGCTTCTGAAAGCGTCCGTCCTCTTTTAGGGACTGGAGAACCTGAAATCCGTTCATATTGGGCATATCCAGATCTAGGAGGAGCAGGTTGATCCCAGCGTGCTCCTCAAGCGTACGCAGTGCTTCAGCGCCGTCGCCTGCAGTCAAGATGCAAAATTCGCTTAACGCCTCTTTGATGATCAATTTGTCCGCTGCCGAGTCATCAACTACCAGGATTTTACCCAGCATTGTGAACCCTCCTTTTTTAGCCCACACTGACTTTTGGTCTTTTTGAAACTACTAAATTCTACAAGCAGTTTTCTTAGTAGTTTTGAAAACCTGTCTGGTCATGGCGCTATGCCGTCTTCTCATCTTGATTAAGCGTTTTCCGGGTTTATCTTATAATTTCGGACATGACGACTAAGATTGAAGCATCATGAAAAGGAGTAAGATCATGTCCAAAATCCGCCGGCAATTTGATGTAGACTTCCGTAAGCATGCAGTCAAACTTAGTTACACTACATCGAAGACAATCAAGGTATTTGCGAAGACTCGGGGTTCACTTCGGTCTAATCTACCGATGGAGAAAACTCGATACCGAACAAGGCGATCAGCCCGAGGTTGCAGGGCCCTTTGAGAAAGCTGCCGATGGAGAAGGAGAACTGGATGTTTAAAAAAGCAGCGGCCTCCTTTGCAAAAAATCAGAAGTAAATATGAGTTCATGTAGAACCTTGGTGAGTATCGCGTTCTAAATTTTCTCTCTTAAATATAAATTATCCTATCTGGGAAGATTTGTCCATGCTTATCTTGTACTATGTCGACAACCTGCTCCGGACTTTTTTCACTTGACAAAATATACTAAGTGAAGTAACTTCTATATAAGAAATGATGATAATATGATAAGGGAGAATAAGTTTTAGAGCAGGTAGGTGATCTTTTGCCTGAATCCACCATCATTTCTCCTTCGTTGGAGGATTATTTAGAAGTCATTTTGGATTTGAAAGAACAGAATGAGTCAATCCGGGTGACCGACTTGGCGGAAAGAATGAATGTGGCTAAATCCAGCGTGAACCAAGCCGTCACTAAGTTGGTGGAGTTGGAATTGCTGGAGCATGAAAAGTACGGCCCACTGGAATTGACCGAGTTGGGAATGAAGAAGGCCCAGAAAGTCCGGGAAAGGCACCAGATGTTGACCAGGTTTTTCGTGGAAGTACTCAAGATCGATCCGGAGACCGCCGAGAAGGATGCTTGTGGGATGGAGCATTTTATCAGCCCGGTGACGATGGAACGATTGATTGAGTTCTCCAGTAAAATCATAGGCAATTCTAAAGAAACCGATCCGGGAAATTAAAATTTTGAGAAAATGTTAGTAATAACTAACTTTATTGAGCTGTGATGATTTTTATTTTTACCGAAAATGTTAGGCTTAACTTACAAATGTAACTTGTATTAATACTAGGGTCAGTTATGTTTCGACCACTACCGGAGGTGTCAAGATGAAAGCATGGGTGATCATGTCTGGAGTAATTCTGTTTTTAGTAGGAATAATCATTTGGAGCGTTTCACGGGCGATTCGCAACAATTCCTGTGGCGGACCTTCTTCCGGATGCTGCGGGGAATGCCCTTTTAAAAAACCGGATTCATCAGCATGTAAGGGCATGAATTTATTCCGCTGAATTATTTGAAAGCAATTGATAGAAGGCAGGTCAAGGTGGGAGAGGCGGCGGGGATATACTGTGTACGAAGACATAAAGGCACGAAGGAAAATTCGCGCTTTCCGCGAAGTCTCTATCCATATAGACGTAATATAGTAAACAATAAGTACTTTTGGACAAGGAACGGCAGACAATTTGGATACGTGGCTGACACCCTGCAATTCGCGAATAGAAGATTGTCTTACTCAGGGTGAGAATAAGGGAATAAATTAGGATTGAGATAAGACAATTTGTTTGAGGTCTCCATAAACTTTTTATATTATATTATTATGCAGTCATTTACTGGAGTTAAAATGCCCGATCAAGTGCAACTAAAAATGGAAGGAGAAATACGCTGATGTGGATTTTGTTTGCCTTTGGGTCTGCGGTTTTTGCGGGGTTGACGGCTATTCTGTCGAAAATTGGTATTAAAGACACTGATTCGAACGTGGCGACGGCCATCAGGACGGTGGTCGTCCTCATATTTTCCTGGCTGATGGTGTTCATCGTCGGTTCCCAGCGAACACTGGTTGAGGTTAGCGGCCGGACTTTATTGTTTCTTATCTTATCCGGTTTGGCGACCGGCGCTTCCTGGCTGTGCTATTTCAAAGCCCTGCAAATCGGGGATGTGAACAAGGTAACACCGATTGACAAATCAAGCACGGTTTTGACCATGATTTTAGCCTTTATATTCCTGGGGGAAAAGATTACGCTGCTCAAGGCCATAGCAGTGTTTTTAATAGGAAGTGGAACCTACCTTATGGTTCACAAGAAAAAAGAGACCAGCAGTGTTAGCCCCACCAGTAATTTATGGCTTGTGTACGCTTTTGGCGCCGCCATTTTTGCGAGCTTGACCGCGATCCTTGGTAAGGTGGGGATTGAGGGGATTGAATCCAACCTGGGTACCGCGATCCGGACGGTCGTCGTTCTAATCATGGCTTGGCTTATTGTTTTTATGACGAAGAAGCAGAAGACGGTTAAGGACATTGATCAAAAAAGTTGGCTTTTTCTGATCCTATCCGGTTTTGCCACGGGTGGTTCCTGGTTATGTTATTACCGGGCGCTCCAGACTGGACCGGCCAGTGTGGTCGTGCCGATCGATAAGTTGAGCATCGTCTTTACCATCGCCTTTTCTTATTTCTTCCTCAAGGAGAAGCTGACCGCGAAATCTACGGCCGGCTTGGTCCTGATTGTGGCCGGGACGTTGTCATTGTTATTCTAAAATGATTAGATCCAGCGATATTACTGGCTTCATTCCGGCGATTTAGAAAAATGGCCCAACGCTTACAGGTTGACCTTGGCGCCTCTCTTCACTGGCGAATTTATGGTGAAAAAGAGTGGCAAGAAGCAAAGGTGACGGCGATATATTGGACGCCCATGGGCCAAGGTATGGCCATGGGAAAAGCAGAGTACGAACGGTCGGGCCGGGTGTTTCGGCCAACCGCTTATCTCACTTCGAAGCAAGCGGCCGAGGCCCGACATTTGGCCGGGGTGGCAAGCGTCCAAGTTCAGGAGCAGATGGCAAAGGCTTTTGATGTGATGCTGGACAGCTTGCGCCTGATTACCGCGGTCTTGGTGCTGGCCGCAGTGGTCCTGGGCAGTGTGGTCCTTTATAATCTGGGGGCTTTGTCTTTTATCGAGCGTACCAGAGAGCTCGCCACTCTAAAGGTTTTGGGCTTTTTGTCCAAACAAATCCGTTCCCTGTTGCAAATGCAAAACGTCTGGCTGACGGTCATCGGGATTGGTCTGGGCATCCCTGTTGGCTACTTACTTACGAATTTTCTGTTGTCAACTATGCCGGATAATATTGATCTCTTGACCGATATATCCTTAACTTCAATACTGATCAGCATCGCCGGGACTTTCGCCGTCTCCGTGTCGATCAACTTATTGATGTCCAGGAAAGTGGCTGAAATCGATATGATCGCATCACTGAAAGCGGTGGAGTAGGGCGGGAGCCTTGTTGTCGGCCATCCCTCGCCGGTGACCGATAGAGCATGGTGGTTGGATGGTAACCATTGCCTGTGCTCTTGATTAGGAGGAAATTTTGGAGTAGAATTGCCTCGTAAATCTCAACTGACTTATATAGCAGGAAGGGGTGGTTGAGTTGTCAAAGGTAGAAGAGAAACTTGCCAAGTCATTGACTGCGGAGACGACAGAACTCATACCTTATCTGCCATATCTATTGCAGGATTTATGGGAGCTTGGCTCCTCACCCCGGGACATGCTGGAGATGATTAGAAAACACCTTTCTGTATCAAGACAAACCAAGATCCTTGATTTGGCCTGCGGCAAGGGAGCGGTAAGCGTCCACCTGGCCAAGGCGCTTGGCTGTATGGTCAAGGGGATTGATCTCATTCCTGAATTCATTGCTTTCGCCAAGGAAAAAGCGGAAGAATACGAGGTTGACGGTTTGTGTCAATTTATGGTGGGAGAGATCAATGAGTCGATCAAGATGGAACGAGATTATGACCTGGTTATTCTTGGAGCTGTAGGCGATGTGCTGGGAACTCCGGAAGAAACCATCAGGAAGCTGAAGCAGACCATAAAACCGGAGGGGTATATTCTGCTCGATGATGCCTACGGGAAGCAAGAGGTAGAGGACGGTTATTATTCTAGAGAAGAATGGCTTTTGATTTTTGAAAAGACTGGAGTCCGGCTGCTTGCCGAGAAGATTGTGGCAGAGGATGAATTGATAGATCTTAATCATGAACAACAAGGGTTTATCATCAAAAGAGCCAATGAGCTTAAGAAGCAGTACCCGGATAAAGCCGGTTTGTTTGAGGGCTATATCCAAAGCCAGCAGGCAGAGTGCGAACTGCTGGAGAATGATATCTTGGGAGTGACTATGCTTCTACAGAGAATAAAGTAAAAGAGGACACGGAAGAAACTTTGAATTAAAAAAAGGGAGGATGATCCGATGAGTGAAAACAAAACCATTGCGAACTTGATGGAGGCATTTGCCGGGGAATCTCAGGCGAACAGAAAGTATCTGGCCTACGCGAAGAAAGCGGAGGAAGAAGGAAAAATGAATGCCGCCAAACTATTCAGGGCGGCCGCGGATGCCGAAACAATTCATGCCTTAAAAGAGTTGGAAGCAGCCGGGAAGATCGGCTCAACAGCAGATAATCTAAGAGATGCGATCGCCGGAGAGACCTACGAGTACAAGGAGATGTATCCTCCTTTTGTCCAGGAAGCCGAAGCGGCCGGAAATAAAGCTGCGCATAAGGTTTTTACTTATGCGCTGAAAGCGGAAGAGGTCCATGCCAGGCTTTATCAGGAAGCCTTGGAAAATCTGGACCAGACGGAAGAAGTCTTCTATTATCTCTGCCCGGTCTGTGGAAATATTGAAAAGACCCAGCCCGAAAAATGCAGTATTTGTGGGGTACCCGGCGCGAAATTTATCAAATATTAAGCGGGAGAAAGCCTTTGCCCAAGATAAAAAGGGTAACAATCGGAATAAGCACTGTATCTGTATTAAGATAGAAGTAAGGCGCTCTGCGGTTTCATCCGTAGGGCGCCTTGCTGAAAATTAAGGTTTATCCGTATCCGTATCGGCTTTATCCAAGCAGGAAGGCTGACGTAGTGACTCCCAGTAAATGCCTGAAGGAAAAACAAGCCTCATCATGAATTTTTAGAAAGAAAAGACCAGGTTTTATCGTTGGTTTTTTCGAAGGTAAGGAGGAATAAAAATGAATTCCCGAATTAAAACAGGCCTAATCCTTGGGGGATCATTAATCATTGCTGCGCTCATCTTTGGCTCCTATTTTTACCGGGCGCAGAGTCCGGGACAGACCATCACGGTGGTCGGGGCGGCTTCCCAAAACTTTGAAGCGGATACAGTGAAATGGACGCTCAATATCGAAGAGGATATTTTAGGGGATAACCTGTCCGCCGGGTATACAAGGTTAAAAGCGGTCCGGGAAAAAATCTTCTCCTTACTGGCGACGAAAGGCATTGGGCGCGACTGTGTCACGATGAAACCGGCCCAAGTTTATAAGGAATATGATTATACAGCAGAAGCGCGGATTTTTCGGGGTTACCGCTTCCAACAGACGATTTATGTCATTACCGACCAGGTGGATACAGTGGAAAAAATGGCTTCCGATCCGATGGAACTGCTGAACAGCGGGACAATCAACTCGCATCTGGAGTATTTCTATTCCGGCCTCGATGAACTTAAAAAGGAACTGGTGGGGGAAGCAACTAAAAATGCCCGGGAACGGGCGGACAAGATGGTGGAAGAAACCGATGTGCGGGTTGGGAAGATCATCTCGGTCCGCTCGGGGGTGTTTCAGATTACAGAACCCTATTCGACCCGGGTTGAAGCCGCCGGGATCCACGACACTTCCACCCGGCAGCAACAGATCCGGGTCACGGCGCATGTCACGTTTGCCTTGAAATAGGGTCTTCAGTCTGTGCTTACAGGATTTTTACCGGTGTAGCGGGAAATAGCGTTATATTTAGCGCTCCCCCTATGAGCCTATTTTCATCCGGTTGGTAGGCAGACCAAAGTTCAGCATAGAACTTTGGTCTGCCTATATTTTTCTAGTCAATAAAGAAGCAAATTAGAGAAAATGGTAGGGAACAGGGTAGTATAAAATGAAAAACCTACTGACTATGGTTAAATTATTCTTGCTCTTTGCTTCAAGCCAAATAAAACTCCTTAATCTTCTGATATAATAAAAGCAACATACATAAGAAAGAAGGCGAGAACATGGCCGAACGATTATCATTTAATCAAGTAAAAGCAGAGCATCTAAAGACACTGGAGCAATACGTGCCGATTGTCGCCCGTGTGCATGGGGGGAGTCATCCGGAATTCCATGAAGTCCATAAATTATTTGCAGTGATCAACCAAAAGATTAAAGCAGCCGGAAGCGAAAGACCGGAATTAAATAGTGAATTCGAACAACTCCGGAAAATTACGGACAACTATACCGTACCCGCTGACGTCTGTGAAAGTTATGAGGCTGTCTACAAGATGCTGGCCGAGTTGGACGAGGCGTATCGGGCATAAAGGAATGTCTTTGGAAAAGAGGGAAGGCGGTGGCAGTATGCAACGGCTTCTGTTAAGGAATAAAAACAAGATTGCGCTAATCAGTGGCGTCTTGATTGCAATCGGTTTTCTTTGCAAGTGGCTCACGGGTCATTCGGTGTTTTTTAAAGGAGCATTAATCATTGCCTCGCTCTGCGGGGTCGCGCCGATTGCGGTCCAAGCCTATCAGGCTTTGAAAGTAAAAGTAGTCAGTATCGATGTCTTAGTTACAATTGCCGTTGGTGGCGCGTTTTTCATTCGGAACTACGAAGAGGCGGCCATTGTCACTTTCCTCTTCCTCTTCGGCGCTTTTTTAGAGCAACGGACCTTAAATAAAACCCGTTCCGCCATTAAGGAATTGACCGAGATGGCGCCGGAAAGCGCCCTCAGACAAAGAGAAGATGGGGAGTTTGAAGAGGTTGAAGTGGATGAGGTTGAGGTCGGTGACATTCTACTGGTGAAGACAGGGGCCAAAATCCCGGTTGATGGCCGCGTGCTTTCCGGTGAAGGCAGTGTGAACGAAGCAAGCATTACCGGTGAGTCCATCCCCGTGGCGAAGGAAAAGGGGTCAAAGGTTTATGCCGGGACCATCTTGGATAACGGAACCATCCAAATTGTCGCCGACCGGGTCGGGGAAGACACCACCTTTGGCCGGATCATTGAACTGGTGGAGGAAGCACAGGACTCCAAATCTGAAGCTGAGCGCTTCATCGACCGGTTTTCAAAATACTACACCCCGACTGTTCTTGGGATCTCCTTGCTCGTCTGGGTACTTTCAGGCCATTTGGAACTGGCCATTACCATTC
>DATCJV010000174.1:0-14838 GCA_036562625.1 Bacillota bacterium
TTATATTAAGGAAACCAAGGAAACCGCGGGTGAATTAGCCAGAGAATTAAGTTTTCCCAAAGAAGCGTGCGCCACTGGTGAAGAGAAAATCGGATCAAACGCAGAACCGGAACGGCAAAAAAAAGAAAGAAAGGCACTGAAGCCATCCCTCATTTTATGGAATAAAATTAAAAAAGGAAGGAATGCTATTCACCAAGAGGGGTGATGGCATTTTGACACTTGGTATTATTAAAAATTATAGCGGAAAAAAATCCAGTTTAAATCAGCCTACTAAATCTGAGCCGCTACAGAAAATTAAAAGGCTAGCCAGAGAGTTACAGCAGCAGAAGAAGTAATTCATACGTTTTCCCGCTTAGTTATGTAGTCTATGGTCTAGACTCCACTCCTGATGCAGGTTATCTTCAAAATCGCTTTTTTCAGAGAACTATAAAGCCAAAGTGAACTGTGCCTCCATATCCTTTGTTCGCAAACACGAGACTCTTCTCCGGCAGTCTCGTATTTTTTTTGCAATATATTGATTTAAAACTGACTCATCCGGCATATCAATAGGCAGGAATTGACACCGGTTTACAGAATATTTGATCAATTCGGCGCTAACATCAAGTTGAGCAGAGATTAGTTTACAATCATCAAGTATAACCTTAATAAGGAGGGTGCCCATGCCCGTATTTGAACTGCCTTTGGCGGAACTAAAGAATTATCAAGGAAGGAATCCCCGCCCCGCGGATTTTGACGACTATTGGGAACGGGCCCTGGCGGAAATGCGCCAGGTCGATCCGGAGGTGGAGTTAATTCCGGCTGAATTTCAAGCCCCCGGCGTTGAATGTTTTGATCTCTTCTTCACCGGAGTACGGGGCGCCCGGGTCCACACCAAGTACCTGCGGCCAAAGGGCCGTCCGGAACCGCACCCCGCTATCCTGCAATTTCACGGTTATAGCGGTAACGCGGGAGATTGGAGTGACAAACTAAAATACATTGCGATCAACTATTCAGTGGCGGCTTTGGACTGCCGCGGACAAGGCGGGCTCTCCGAGGACACCGGGGGAGTGAAAGGCCATACTCAGCACGGCCATTTCATCCGTGGACTGAGCGATTCCCCGGACAACCTGCTGATGCGTAACATCTTTCTGGATACAGCCCAATTGGCCGGGATTATTATGTCCTTCCCCGAAGTGGACGCCGAGCGGGTCGGCGCCACCGGCGGTTCACAAGGAGGTGGCTTGACACTGGCCTGTGCCGCTTTGGAGCCGCGGATTAAGATGCTTGCTCCCGCCTATCCATTTTTATGCGATTACAAACGAGTTTGGGAAATGGATCTGGACGTGGAGGCCTATAGCGAACTCAAAGAATACTTCCGTTTATTTGATCCCCTTCATGAACGGGAAGAAGAGATCTTTACCAAGCTTGGGTATGTTGATGTGCAACACTTGGCGCCCAGGATTAAAGGACAGGTCTTGATGGGTACTGGGTTGATGGATAAGATCTGTCCCCCGTCCACGCAGTTTGCGGCGTATAATAAGATTAACTCCCCCAAAAAGATGCTGATCTATCCCGACTACGCCCACGAGTGGCTGCCCGGATTCGAGGACCGGGTATTTGAGTTCTTCCTGCAACTATAATCATAGTTACTTTCTATGAAAAAAGGCCGTTTCCTTGGGCGAGCGCTGCTTCCCCAAACGGTAAGCAGTAAACACCATTGCTGAAGAGGAAGGCAAATCATCCTATGGAACAGCCTTTTCGGTTATTTTCCACGTAAACCATAGGGAGTAATAGGCAAACGTTCACTCACTAATCACCATTTTACCTCAGCGCTTCTACCCTGGTCGTCCTGGCAGATTACCCGGTGAACGCCTGGTTCCGACAGATAGAATAACCGCTCTCCCGGCGCGACGCTCCCCAAAAATTCTCCATCAATGAACCAATAAAGCTTATGAACGTCATTACCGGCGGTCGCCTCCAGACAAATCTTTTGATACTCCCGGGGCGCGCCCGGGCGCAATTGATAGCTGCTGAACAAGGGCCCCACTGAAGGGATTGAACTTGTTGACCCAGTTATTCTAGTTTATTTTCGATTTTTTGAAAATTGTTAAATATAGTATAAATTTTTCTTCAGAATCCTATACCTTCGCCGATAATAATGGTAGAAGTGTCAAATTTACCATAGTCTGGAGGAGAAAAATGATAAAAAAATCCTTATTAGCCTTATCACTAATCGTTTGCATATTGCTTCCTGTTGGAGAAGTAAAAGCAACTGACCAACCCAGAATTGCCCTCATATCAGTGAATAATTATAGTGGAGTTGAAAAGCTCGCCGGCACAAATCTGACCACGCAAATTGAAGCGTCTTTTGTTGAAAAACTGAGCAAGAAAAGAGTGATAAAAGTCTTGGATTATGCCGAAACAAAAAAGTGTTTAGAAAAAAAAGGACTAGGCCTATATTATGAAACTCAGAATCTTTGCACGAATAATGATCTGACCAGAATCGGCGAACTAACCGGCCTCCCCTTTCTGGCTGTCTTAGAAATCAATGGATATAATGAAGTTAAGAAAGAAGGAGCAAAAAAAAGTTATGAAGTCTTGTTAGGCCTCAAGGTTTATGATTGTATCGAAGGGACGACTCATTTCTTCACCGGTGAAGGCTTCAGCGAAAAGAGACGCACAGAAGCATTTGATCACGCCGTGACCTTACTTATAAATAACTATTTGGACCTCAAGGAAGAAGACCCGAACATCGGACAAACCAGAACGGCAAATGTTGAAGTAATCGGAAACAAGGAAAGCTATATGTATCACCTGAAAGACTGCCACCATCTTCCAAAGATAGAAATACAAGTGGATTTTACCACCAGAATTGAAGCGGAAGAGTCCGCCTATAAACCCTGTCCCGTTTGTTTTCCTCCATATAGCAGCTTCTACTATTATGACAGAAACATTGAAGAAACCTTGGGTATTGAAGCCTGTGGCATGCTTGAGTATAATTACCGCTTGAGTCATGATCCAGAAGTCCTTAACCGAATTGAAAAAGTTGCCGCTCCGATTATTGCCAATACGGGACGAAAGAATTTCGAGTATAAATTTCGTCTTCTGGATACCGACGAAGTCAACGCTTTTGCCGCACCCAACGGTTATATCTATGTGACCAAAGGGTTGCTAAAGATCATTGAATCCGATGATGAATTGGCATTTGTTTTAGCTCATGAGATCGGACATTTGGAAAAGAAACATGCAGTTATTCGTTATAAAAGAGCCTTAGGGTTATCCATTTTTACCAGTATCCTCATTATCGGCTCACAACAAAGTGATGATTCAAAAGATGATGCTGCCGCATTATTTGCTTCGGTCATGGCCGCAATTATCAATCAAGGTTACTCCAGAGAACAAGAGAAGGAAGCGGATGAAGTTGCCTTTACCCACCTGAAGAGGATCGGAATGGATTACCAAGTTTACCGAGTATTATTAGGTAAATTCCTTGACATGCGGGAACGAAAGATCTACTTCATCGAGAAGCTGTTCGCTACCCACCCCAGCCCGGAACAACGCAGAGAACACTTAGATAAATATGATCAAGCCTATAAAGAGCTACAGTCTTTGCTGGCATCATAGTTCATAGTCTATACTGCATAAGGAAAAAGAAGCTGTCCGATCCCAGGACAGCTTCTTAAATTTGGGAAATAGAGAAGACCAACCCGTAAACTGCTATAAACTTCGATAAAAGCTCTGTTCCATTAATGGCTTCTATGATAGAATAATGCAGATAAAATCCAAGATACTTACGGTGATTTGATGATTGGAAAGATGAGCGAAGCAAAAAGAGAAAGGGGCATCAGTAAGCAATGAAAATCGGTGTAATTAGTGATACCCATGGGTCATTAGCCGCCTGGAAAACAGCGTATGAAAAGTATCTCAAAGACACGGACCTGATTCTCCACTGCGGAGATGTCTTATATCATGGACCACGCAACCCGCTACCAACGGGATATGACCCGGCTGAACTGGCCAAAGAATTGAACTCCTTAGCAACGCCCTTAATAATAATAAAAGGAAATTGCGATACAGAGGTTGACCAGATGGTGCTGGAATATCCGTTGGAGTCGCCCTATGCCCATCTTTTCCTTGGTAAGCTACGGATCCTGGCACTGCACGGACACGGAGCAAACCCACCAGTCAAAGTGGAAAGCGGATATAACCTGATCATCTCCGGACATACCCATTTGCCGGGGATATATAAAGAAGACGGCCTGATCCGCCTGAATCCGGGTAGTCCGTCGCTGCCGAAGAATAAAGAGAAAACCCCCACCATTGCGTTGATCGAAGAGGATCGAATCTCCCTTTGGAATATTGATACCGGAGAAGAGCTTGAAACATTGGTCTTGAAATAATCCCCTTCTCTTACTCCGATTTTACTTGACATTATAACTAAACAGTGATAACTTATCATTGTTAGGTTATTAAACTCATCCATTTTCACAAGTTTTAAAGAAAGGAGGATGTCTATGCCCCGCCCCCCTAATCCGGATTTGATCAAAAAAATTAAGCATATTGTGGCTGAGGAAATCAAGAAAAAGGGAGTAGATGGCTTATCTGTCAGACACATCGCTAAATCTGCCGGTGTTACCCCGGCTGCAATTTACTACTATTTTGAAAACAAAGAAGACCTTTTAAACGCGATTAAGCTCAACGCGGTTAAGGAGATGGACGAATATATCCTCAGCCGTGTACAGCCGGAGGCGCCCTTGTTGAAACAAGTGGAAGACCTGGTTCGGGCATTTATTGACTGGTCGCTAAAGTATCCGCAACTCATGGATTTGGTCTTTTCCGCCCTTCCGCCCAAGATCGACCTGGACGAAGCAGCCCTCAAAGATTATTACCACAGTCAATTCAGAGCGATTGAACTGATGGAGAAGATCGTGGCAGAGGATTCAGGTTCAACCAAGGTGCGCGACTCCAAAGTGGACTGTTCAGTTTATTTCGGGATGATTTACGGAACCATCAAACTATACTTGGAAAAACGGACGCTTCCGGAATTCTGGGTAGATCCCTCCCCCCTCTTCGAACGTTTGGTGGAGATGATTGTCTCGGCTCTTCGCAAATAGAATTTTAACCAAAGTACATCCGCTCTTTGGCTAATGGAGGAATTTTCCATGAAAAAAAACGCTTATTTATTAAAGAATTTGTTTACTAAAAAAGGATCCATTATTTTATCTCATCCTCAACCACTGACCATGATCATATTGGTTGTAATATCAATATTCATTGCCACACCCACGCCGGCGGCTAACTGTATGTATACATCTGATAGATTGGCAGAATCACATTCAATGCAGTTTTCAGAAACCTTTGATTCCAGCCCTGAACTTGACACGCTTCCTTCTGACAAAAGCCCCGCTTGGGGCCTGGAAATCGATGCCCTACCTTATCTGACAGGAGGTTACTACGGCAGTTCTTGGATAGGATGGCATAACTTTCGCTTGCGGGGTGTGATCTCCAGCGTAAAACTACCACAATTCGTCCTGCCTACAGATTTCAGCGCTTGGGAGATGAATGTCTTGGCTTTGATCTTTGATTATTTTCCCCGGTCAACCGGTAAGTACCAAGGACCATGGATCGGCGCCGGTTATGAATATTGGCAGAGTACAATTAAGATTAAGAGTTCAATGCGGACTGGAGAACTGTCCCAGCATATTCTCACCCTGGGGGGAGGGTATGTACATAAATTCTCCGATCACTTTTATATAAATCTTTGGGGCGCCGGCCATTATGCGTTGAGCGGTACCGAGTTGGAAGTTAACGGGGAAAGCTATGAGCTCCCTCCATTCCAGGCAGAGGTTTCGCTCAAGTTAGGTTGGATATTCTAGAGGAAGATTTTATCTGAAAGAAAGGTGAATGAATTGAAGAAAAGAGTATTCACATTTACAAAATTTACCATCTTATTACTGATCGGAGGGATGAGTGTGTTAATGCTTCATAACGCTCCGCTGCCTGTCAGTCATGCTTCTGCTAGTTCGGATTTTCAACTTGACCCGGTATGGAAAGAAATCATCTACTACGGTTCTTTAGCTCCGAATAGTCACAACGCGCAAATGTGGAAGGTTAAGATCCGTTCTGCACAAAGTTTCATTTTGACCCTGGACTCCGCTCATCTGCTGCCGGAGGTTGATCCGGAAAACAGGGAAGCCCTCATCTCCTTAGGCGCGTTCCTCGAAAACGTCATTGCCATCTCCCCCAAATACGACTTACAAGCGGAGGTAGAGATTATCGCCATAACAAAACAGGACGAAGAGGTCGCCCGGGTGACTTTCGTTAAAAACAAAGATGAAGAAAGCAAACAAACCGCTCTATATCAGGAAGGACTGATTAAGACCAGACACACCCTGAGAAAGCCTTATCATAAAGAAGAACTTTCCACGCAGGATTTGTCCGCCCTGAAATCGATTCTTTCTTCACCAGGAAGCCGCTGTTACTACTTCCCTCTTTCCAGCGCGGAGGGGGCTTATCTCGCCGATGCCATCGTCGCATCCATGGCCAAACAGGTGGCTTCTGATGAAAAACAAAGAGAATTCGCAAATTACACCCGTTTTTCCAAGAAAGAAGCCGAGAAGTTAAGAGACGGGATTACCCCGGAGATGATGGGGTTGTCCGGAATTAAGAAGTGGTTTGTCTCGACTTTCTTTGATCAAGAGACGGCGATGTCGGATTCCTTCCGTCAACAGACTATAAATACTGCAAAGAAACAAGCCTTTAATTGCGCAGGCTTCTTCCTAATCTGCAGCGAGGACCAGACGGTCGAATCCTTAATTAATACCGGCAGACTGCTCCAGAGGTTTTGGCTGACCGCAACCGCCAAACAGATCGCGGTTCATCCCATGAGTTCTGTTTTGGAAGAAAGCCCATGGCAGGAAGAGATCAGCGCTAAATTGGGTATTACCGAAAATATCCAAATGGTGTTGAGAGTCGGATACGTTAAAGATTACGGAGAGCGGAGCAGCAAAAGAAGACCTGTACCGGTGATCTCGGAATAAACCCATTATTGAGGGAAGGAGCAATCAATACGCCCATGGTTGGACAGATCCGGCGCCGGAAAGAGAATATAGGGTGCGGCTTCTAAAGCCGCGCCCTCTCTCTACGCTCCAGAAAAGAAAAAAAGTCATACTGAATCGGTACATTAACATAAACAGCAAAGACTTAAGCGGGATTCAATAAAAAACAGCAACCTACTCTAATTGCTCAAGGTGTTCCAGGTAATCGGAGATCACGGAGAAAACTTCGTGGTTAGGCAGGTAGCACTGCAGATAATGCTCTCTGGAGGTCAAAAAACTGTTCCGGCATTCCGTATATTTCCCAAGCACATAATAACAAAAACCGAGATGAAAATAGAGATTCCCCAAAACCTCGTTGTTATGCGCATAAATACCGGTTAAATGTTGACATAAATTGATAAACTCAGTTGAATAGCCATTACGTCCGTAAGAAGTCATGATGTCACTGAGGATATTAGGTGAAGCCGGTTGCAAAGCAAACAACCGCTCGGCAATGTGATTGGCTTGAGCCGGCCTGGTATCTTCCAGATGGAGTTCTAAAAGGGGCATTAGATTGTAATAATTACCAGGAGTCAACTGATCGGCAGTGGTAAAGTACTTAATGGCTGCAGAACGATCCCCGAGTTGACGATAGAGGATCCCGACCATTCTGGCGGCGTCTGCTCGATCGGTCGGTTCTTGATAAAGGTTATAGGAGTTCATCGCGTACTTTAGGCCTTTGGCAAACTCCATCCGCTGGAGATAAGCATAAGCCAGATTATAATTGGCCGTAGCATATAGAGGGTGCGCAGCTTCCCCGCACTTCAAAGCCTCTGTCAGAAGAACTGCGGCCTGATCATAATTTTTCTGCAAAATTTGATTTAAGCCTAGAAAAAAAAGGGATTTAAAATCGTAAACCCCATGCTCCCATGCGATCCGGTAATGCTCATCCGCCAGTTTCAGAACTTCTTCGTCGCTCTTCTTCCATCTTCCTCTATAGTTCTGAAATACTTCAAAATAGTACTCACCCAGGGCTTTATGAATTCTCCAATCCTCCGGATACTTGTGGAGTAAATTATGCAGAACCTCACTGATGGGAAAATAGTAGGTGGCATAAGCTCCCTCTTGTCCCCGGAGAGCCGAAATCTTCTCCCCAGCACCTAAATCTTTAAAACCAAAGGTCTCATGAGCAATGGAACTGACATAATAATTCAAGGCGATTTCTACTTTTTTCAGCACAATATCTGGATTTTCCGTTCCCCAAGAGCTATCATTTAAAAGTTTAAAGGCAGTATAATATCGCCCCGCTTCCATCAGTTCCTCCGCTTCCCCCAGAACATCTTCTACTTCGGCGGAGAAGGCCACGGCAGTAACAAAGAAAAAGAGCAAGACACCGAGGAATTTTTTATTCATTGATTAAACCCTCCATCCGGGTATTGGTATCTAATTCCGCAGTTGCTTTTCTGGACATTCCACATTCTTCTCTAAAATTCCGCTGAACGAACAGTGCGGGGAAAGGAGATTACATCTCTGATATTAGTAATTCCCGTGATATACATGATAAACCGTTCAAAGCCGAGACCAAAGCCGGAGTGCACAGTTCCGCCATACTTTCTTAGATCAAGGTACCACCAGTAGTCTTCCTGCTTTAACCCTAATTCGGCCATTCGTTGCTCCAATTTGTCCAGTCTCTCTTCACGTTGACTACCGCCGATGATTTCCCCCACACCCGGGACGAGCAGATCCATGGCGGCCACAGTTTTTTGGTCGTCGTTCAACCGCATATAGAAAGCTTTAATCTCTTTGGGGTACCCGGTGACAAAAACCGGTTTTTTAAATACTTTCTCTGTCAGGAATCGCTCGTGCTCAGTCTGGAGATCACACCCCCACTCCACCGGATACTCAAAACCCGGATTCTCCTTGGCCAGAATCTCTATGGCCTCCGTGTATGTCAACCGGCCAAACTCTGAATTCACCACATTATCCAGTTTGGCGAATAAATTCTGATCAATAAATTTCTGGAAGAACTCCATTTCTTCCGGAGCGTTCTCCAAGCAATACCGGATCAAGTACTTTATCATATCCTCAGCTAATTCCATATCGTCTTGTAAATCGGCAAAGGCCATCTCCGGCTCGATCATCCAAAATTCTGCGGCATGCCTGGGAGTATTGGAGTTTTCCGCCCGGAAAGTCGGACCGAAGGTATAAACGTTGCGAAAAGCCATGCAGTAAGTTTCTACCGCCAATTGGCCACTGACCGTCAAATTTGTCATCCGTCCAAAAAAGTCTTTGCTGTAGTCTATCTTGCCCTCCTTGTCCCGGGGAAGATTCTCCGGATCCAGGGTTGTCACTCGAAACATTTGGCCCGCGCCTTCACAATCGCTCCCGGTTATAATGGGAGTATGTACATAGACAAAGCCTCTCTCCTGAAAGAAACGGTGCACGGCATAGGCCGCTAACGAGCGAACGCGAAAAACCGCGGAAAACGTATTTGTTCTCGGTCTTAAGTGGGCAATAGTGCGCAGATACTCGAAAGAATGGCGTTTCTTTTGCAGAGGATAATCAGGTGAAGAAAAACCGGCGACCTCTACCTTTGTGGCCTGAAGCTCAAAGGGTTGTTTAGCGCCCGGACTCTTTACCAAGATTCCTTCGGCAATAAGGGAACTTCCCACATTTAACTTTACAACCTCGTTGAAATTCTCTAATTTATCTTCTAAAACAATCTGCAAATTCTTAAAGAAAGTCCCGTCATTCAACTCAATAAACGCAAAGGCCTTTGAATCCCTAATCGTTCTCACCCAACCGGAGACTCGTAATTCCTTTCCCAAATGCTGTTCTGTTTCTCTAAAAATTTCTTTTACTGTTACGTCCTGCATTCTTCTTTCTCCTTTATCGGTCCGTACCTCATTTATTTAAATTTGACCTATATTTATTCTAAAAGAATTGCCATTTTCCTTCAAAACAATAAGATTATTATTCCTCTGCTGGTTAATATTATCGCTTTCCAACCGGAAAAGAAGACCAAACCGGCAAAATGAAAACAGGAGCAACCCACTGCAATCATGGTTGCTCCTGTTTTGAAAAACAGCTGCCATGATGGTGGAGGCTGCAGTCCCTTAATACCGGGGGCACGGTGTTTCCGGACAAGGTAGTTCTTGCCCCCGAGACGTTCTTCCCTTAAAGGCATGATTATGCCCGCAATCATAAGTGGTTTCCCCTTTTATCTGGTGAATGTGGCCGCCCGGCACCGGGATGGCGGGCCCGGTTACTCCGCAAAAGTAATGGAGATGGCCGCAATCACAGGTTGTTCTGCCTTGAAAAGAATGGACATGACAGCGCGTATCCGGACTCGACCCTGTTTCTCCCCTTACACAATGTCGATGGTGATCATCACAGGTAGTGACAAGGGAAAAGGCGTGCGTATGCAATCCCTCGTCCATATACCCATAATTCATCTTCTCAATCCCCCTTCCTTTAACCTTTGGCTGATAAAGCACACGTAAACATTAAGCACCGGATCTATGGGCATAAATGTGGTTTCATAACAGCCCGTAAGGTTCTCGGCAGCGTCCTCTGAAAGCGACCCCGCCTGTTCTTTTTTATAGTCTATTCTGAAAGAGGGCTTTGTGTTTTTATAAGTAAAAGAATGAAACATTGTCCCATCACATAAGAAGAGTCCCTGGTATTGATTTTGTATTCAAACTGTATTTAGCGGGAGACCTTGACAGCAGAGCACTCTTTATGTTAATTTATCAATTAAGTAAGCGCGTACTTGATCGCGCTACTTTTTTTAGATCCAAGCTTCCCGGCTGACTTCTAGATTGATCCGGTTTCGTAAAATATTCTCGATTTAGGGTGGGTTCGAATTGAAGAGACACACACCAGCATCACCGAAAAAGCGACTTTTATCAGCCTTTTTTATTACCCTGACTTTAATCGCAGCGGGAGTCCTTCTTTTTTATGGATTTTCCAGTCTACAGACTAATCTCCTGGGAAAGCAGGACGTCCTCGAAAAGGAGGCAAATAAATCAGTGGAGACGCCGGAAGACAAAGAACCAGTCCAAGCAGTGAACAAGACCGTTCCGGAAGGTAAACCCATCGTGATTCTCGAGACTTCCCTGGGAGAAATCAAGATCCAACTGGAGCCTGAAAAAGCTCCGCTTACTGTAGAAAATTTTCTGCAATACGTAAACTCCGGTTTTTATGACGGAACCATCTTTCACCGCGTGATCCCGGGTTTTGTGATCCAAGGCGGCGGTCTCACCGAAGAATTAGTGATGAAGAAGGGCTTTCCAGCCATTAGAAACGAAGCTAAAAACGGTCTGACTAATCAAAGGGGAACCATTGCGATGGCCAGAACAATGTTTGTACACAGCGCGACTTCCCAATTTTTTATTAATGTAGCGGACAACCCCCATCTCGATTATAAAGATGATACCCCCAGCGGTTACGGATACTGTGTCTTCGGTAAGGTGGTTGACGGTATGGATGTGGTTGACCGGATCGCCAATGTTCCTACGCATAATGTAGATTATTATTCCGATGTTCCTGTAAAGCCCGTCAAGATATATAGAGCCCGTCAAGAAGAATGAAGAAAAGGCGGTTACACACAACATTCGTGTAACCGCCTTTTTATTTCAAACTAACTAGAGTGAAGTGGTGATGCGCTTATTATTAAAACTGTCCTGTGGACAGTCTTTCGTAACAGGCAAACCGAGGAACCGTTACTTCATTTTTTGACACCTATCTCTCGATAGGTGGGTGATCGCATGAACCCTTCTACCATCCCCTGCCTGAAAAGGACTTACTCTGGGCCCGGTATCGGTAGTTCAGTATAAATCTCCCGTTTGGCAAATGTAGGTTCAAAAATTGAAGTTCACGCATAACTCAGTTTTCCCTACTTGTTACACCTTTATTTTACTGATCATCTCCGATAAAATCAATAGAAAGGTTTTACAAAAAAATGGTTATTCTTAATGACTTATCCCGCTTCTGACTTTGATGGCAAACACTGCCTCCTCTTTCCTTGTGCCAGTTCGCACAGATGTTGCTCTATTCGGGACATTCCCACTCATTCCCGCTTTACCTATAGACCGGCATCTAAGTAATCTTGTATGGCGTTGATAAAGGCCGTGCCGTATTTTTCCAGCTTGATCTCACCCACCCCTTTGATCTTTCGCAGGGAAAGAGCGTCAACCGGGTGGAAGCGGGCCATCTCCCGTAAAGTACTGTCCGAAAAGATGATATATGGCGGCACCTTCTCCTGCTCCGCCAATTTCCGGCGGACCTCCCGCAATACCTCAAAAAGTTTGTCATCAGATGAAACCTGTGGATTAGTAAAGACTTTTCGCAACACCCTTTCCTCATTCTTCAGAACCTTGACAGCTTTAGGCAATAACTTAACCACCGGATACTTCCCGTTGGTGAGGCGCAGATATTCCTCGGCTACTAATTGGTTTAGCAAATCTTTAATCTCAGCTTGGGTGAGTTCACTGAGGGCTCCATAGGTAGTCAGCCTGTCCAATCCCATACGCAGGAGTTTTTTATTCCGTGAACCTTTCAACACATCTGCAATCATAGTACTGCCATATTGTTCTCTCATCCGCACAATACAAGAGAAAATCTTCTGCGCCTCGACGGTGATATCAGTGACTTCACTATAGTTATTACAATTGCTGCAATTACCGCACTTTAGCGGTATTTCCCGCTCACCGAAGTATTCCAGGATGAACCCGCGCAAACACTTTCCGGTGTGGGCATAATCCACCATCGTCTGTAGTTTGGCATATTCATGGACTCTACGCTTAGGTGAGCGGACGCTCTGTTCGATCAGGTACTTTTGAAGGATAATATCCTGGGGAGAAAAGAGCAAGATACAATCACCGGGATCCCCGTCGCGGCCGGCCCGTCCGGCTTCCTGATAATATGATTCCATATTCTTCGGCAGATTGTAGTGGATCACAAACCTGACATTGGACTTGTCAATACCCATGCCAAAGGCGTTGGTCGCCACCATAATTTGGATTTTGTCATAAATGAATAATTCCTGGTTTTCTTGGCGTTCCGCATCTTTGAGGCCGGCATGATACTTTCCGACTTTATATCCTTTTTCCGCCAGAAAGGCATGAACCTTCTCCACTTCTCGGCGGGTAGCCGCATAAATGATTCCCGCTTCCTCCCGCTTAACAGCCAGGTAATCCAGGAGAAAGTCCTTTTTGTTCCCTCCGCGGACAACGGTGAACTTCAAATTCGGCCGGTCAAAGCCGGTAAGATAGAAGTTAGGGTCTTGCAAGGATAAAAGCTTGACGATGTCAGTCTTCACCTCATCCGTGGCTGTAGCAGTAAAAGCCGCCACTACCGGCCGGCCGGAGGGCTGCCCGCTTAAGACCCGTTCAATAAAAGGTCCAATCCGCCGGTAACTACGGCGGAAATCATGTCCCCACTGTGAAACGCAGTGTGCCTCATCGATGGCTACAAATGAAACGGGGAAATTCTTTTCCTGGGTGAGGTGTTGAATGAGGGGAAGAAACGAATCCGACTCCAACCGTTCCGGAGCGATATATAGGATGTCATACTCACCCTGTCCGGCTTTGCCGATCGTCTCCGCTACCAGCTTCGGACGTAAAGCACTGTTGAGGTAGGCCGCACGAATTCCTAAACTCCTCATGGCGTCCACTTGGTCCTTCATCAGGGAAATCAAGGGGGATATTACCAGAGTCAAGCCTGAACTCTCTTGCGCAAAAAGGAGAGCGGGGATTTGATAACAAAGGGACTTCCCCGCCCCGGTCGGCATAATGGCAAAAGTATCCTTCTTCTGAAGGATACTGTCAATGATCCGGTCTTGACCTGGACGAAATTCTTTATATCCGTACACCCGTTCCAGCATCAACCGGGCATTTTCCATGGTTAACAGGGACAAGCTTCTCACCTCGTTATAAATCAAACCACCATTAATTTTACCACAAACCCTCCTCTTTTTCACGGAATGAGCTTTATTCTTCAAAACTACGGTGAGCCCGCTTTTGGGCCAGATACTTATAGGCGGTCTGGGTCTTCTCCCCACTGGTCTCCGTCAACTCTGCTCTCTGGTCATAGGCGCGGAGGGAATCCAAGACCTGTTGCTGCCTTTTCCACCAGCCGGCAAAGGCCGTTTTTGCCAGGTGCACTTGACCCAATGAAGTACTACGATAAGCCAATTCCAGCACAAAGAGGAAGAGTGCGGCGATGAGCAACCATTGGCGGAGGGGATAAGGCTCCCAACTCAAGGAAGCCGGGATCTCCAACTCCTCCTGTGTGAGTATTCTTCCGCCGGTCACTGCAGTCAAATAACCAAGCACGCCTAGATCCGGTCCGTAAGATTGATATTCATCGCTGGGCGGTAGCCAAACCGCGCCCACTGTCCAACTCTTTCCGGCTAATTCATAAACCTCAAATTCTTGGATTCCCCGTCCGGAAGTGGGCAAAGTAGCCTCGTACCGCCCGGGAAAGGTCTCTTTCAGCCTGAACATCTCCGTAGTGTCTGCGCCCATCCTGCCGACCAGTTGCAGTCCTGTGCGCAAATGACGATCCGGACCGGTGGCGTCTACCAGCACCCGTACAGCTCCCCCTTCAACTCTGGTGGTTAAATGTAAACCTGTATCAATCCGGGCTTTCATGATCGAACGGGTTACTTGTCCCCAAAACTGATTAAATAGAGGCGACCCGGACCAGCGTGCCAGCCATCTGCGGCCGGAATCGGCGGTAAATACCATGACCTGTCCGTTGCCATATCGCCACCCGGCTAAGAGTGGATCCTTTTCTTCCGACCCCACCTCCAGATAGA
>DATCJV010000012.1:0-7388 GCA_036562625.1 Bacillota bacterium
TCTCTTGGTTGAGCGGCACTGAGGCGCCTTCAATCCGTACAGGAATCGATCCGGAGGAGGTCTTTAAGAACAACTCCCCTTCTGTGGTCTTCGTCAGCCTCCCGTTAATGAACCGGGGGAGACCGGTGAAATTCATGATCTCAGTCATCCTGCTCACCTCAATACTGAAGACTGTACGTTTTGAGGACTGTACGTCTACGCTTCCAGGTCCAGAGGTTGTTGCTTACTCCGCAGATGAAAACTTTTCCGGTGGACCGGCGACAGGCCATAAAGTGAGATTGCTTTGATATGTTCAGCCGTGGCATACCCTTTATGTTTGGCAAAACCATATTCTGGATAGACCCGATCCAACTCCTCCATCATCCGGTCTCTAGTTACCTTGGCGATTATGGAAGCTGCGGCAATGGATAAACTCTTGGTATCCCCCTTGATCACACCCCGGTGGGGAAGGCTGATTCCGGGCCAGGCATAACCATCAATCAATAAATAATCCGCCTTCCTCGGCAGGTTTTCCACTGCCCGTAACATGGCCAATCTGGAGGCTTGCAGGATATTAAGGCGGTCAATCTCGTCTACTCCGGCTTCGCCTATGGCATAAGGCAGGCCTGATTTGATAATCTCCTGATAGATCCGGGCTCTTCTTTCCGGACTGAGTTTCTTGGAGTCGTTGATCCCGGGTATAAAGACCTGCGGAGACAGAATAACAGCCGCCGCCACCACTGGCCCGGCCAATGGCCCCCGCCCCGCTTCGTCCAGACCGGCCACGGCCTGATAACCAAGTCCCATAATCTCCTCTTCCATCCAATACATGGCCTGTTGACGGAGTCGCTCCTGACGCAGCCTGGACTCTACTCTTGTTCTTTCTTTACCTTCCGGGTTTTCCTTGCTACCCATCGTTTTCTCTCCAGACATCTTCATACTCCTATGCAAAAGTTAACGCGTGGCTTTCAAGGAAAATATTCGCGGTAAATAACGGATTCCCTTTATAAAAAACCCCTCTGAAAAAGTTCAAAGGGGTTTACTGAGCGATAAAACCTTTCCTTGTTACACTCTTCTACCGCAAACCGGGCAATAATTCGCGTCCTCCGGAATCTCGTGTCCGCATCCTTCCGGCTCCAAGACCTCAACCTCCGGTTTCTCTTCTGTTACTTTCGCCGAAGAATTCTTTCGCACTTCTTCAAGCTCTTCATTCTTCTCCGCGATCTTCCTTTCCACTTCGGAGATGCTTGCCACCTCTGCGCTCAAATCCGCATTTTCCAGGCTTCCTTCTTGCACAAGGCGGTAGACTTTTGCGCCCAAAGCCGCCAGCATCTCCGTCCTCTCCTTCTTCAGAGCGTTCAATTCAGTACTGAGCTTTGTAATGGCTACTAACTCCTTGGATTTATTTCCGACAAAGTTGACCCCTTTCTTCAGGGTTGAAGTGATCTCATCCCAAGTAGCCATAAGTTTCCTGACCTCCTTTTCCTTTTAAAATTCATCCTGATTTTCTTTTTATAGATGATATCTTTCTGGCAAACAGCCCAGAAGAAAATCCCAGACCTCATTGGCGGCGTCAATCTTATCAGCTATCTCCTCGGCTGACAAATGTGGATCCTCCATCGTCAAGTAGGCGATGGTCTCCTCCAGATCATAGAAGTCCTCCTCCAAATAGGCGCACCTGGAAAAGAGTTGGTCAATGCTTTCCTCTTCCGTATTTTCTTCTCCTTTAAAAATGAGGAAGGCTTGCAGCAAGAGAACCAAAGCCTGCATACACCAGTCATTTATCTTCCGGACATCGGCTTGCCCCTGATTGGCCAGTTCTTCCGCTTCGACCAGTAAATGATGGGCCTTATTTAGATAGGTTTGTACAGCAACGATTACCTTACCTTTTTCTTCCATGATGATACCTCCCTGGAATCTTATCTGATCATGCTCTTCATTCCCGGTGTATAATCCAGCTCTCCCTGGGCGTCAACAACTACCCCCTCTATCTGCCATTGTCTGAATAGGGCTATGCGATCCATGTTTTCCGCAACAAAGGCGGCAGTGGAGTAGAGATCAGCGGTTAAGGCCGAATCAGTGATGACCGTGACGGAAGATAGATCAAGACCGGGGTAACCGGAGAAGGGGTTAATCAGATGCGAATACCTTCGTCCATCCCTCTCAAAAAAGCGTTGTGTATCAGCTGAAGTACTGATGGCTTTCCCGGGGGGCAGATTAATAATCCCAATCCAGCCCTTATTTCTGGGATGTGCCAGTCCGATACGCCAGGGTTTAAAATTGGGCCGCTTGCCTAAAACCCGAATACTGCTTTCCCCGCCGTTTATTAATGCGCCCCACACCCTGCTTTCGTTCAAAACCTCCCAAGCCCGGTCTACGGCATACCCCTTGGCCACTCCTCCCAGATCCAGCAGCATCCCTTTTTGAGCCAAAAAAACCGTTTGCGCCTCTTCATCCAGGATGACCAAGTCTTGATTAACCAAGGGCAAAGTCCTTTTAATTTCATGCTCTTCCGGCAATCTGCCGGTTCCGTTATAGTCGAAACCCCACAATTTCACTAAGGGACCGACCGTAGGATCAAAATGTCCTCCGGTCTTTACCGAATAAGCCAGCACTCTTTGGATTAGCGTAAAAAGGTCCTGATCCACTTTCACCGGCTTCACGCCGGCCTGCCGATTAATCAAGCCGACCTGACCGGTATCGGAGGCCGCATACTCTCCTACTTTCGCCATCTCGGCCATAGCCTGCTCAATGGCGTGTTTCGCCCCCGGTCCATAAGCAATTATTCTTATATAAGTTCCTAATAAGAATCCATCTCTCCGCACAGGCGTCAACCTATAATATGCCTGCCTACCCAAGAAGGCAACAAGGACCGGAAGTATTGTGATAGCGCACACACGCATGACTAGACGTTTATTAATTATGCTTACTCCCTCCGATATTATAAATGGAAATCCGGAAAAAATTAAGACCCCGCGCGAGTCTATAGGACTTCGAGGGGCTTCGGGGATATGCTCAATCAACGATTAAGGTTTATGGGAACAAGCCTCTCCCGGATATGGACCACATCTCCCATCTCCCGGACCTGATCATGAATCTTCTTTAATTCTTTCAAGCCGATTTCTAATAAGGCCTTCACACTCCAGGGGCAGAACTGTTTACCAGCCAGGCTACAGATTTCCGAAATCGCCTCTTCCATGGAACAGGCGGGCCGGTAAGGACGGTCACTGGTCATGGCATCCAAAGCGTCAGCTACCGCGAAGATCCTGGCCGGTAAGGGAATCTCCTCTTCTTTTAAGCCGAAAGGATACCCTCCTCCGTCATAATGCTCGTGATGATAAAGAACAATATCCGAAGTAATCTTGGAGAAGTTTAAGTTGGCGGAGATTTGGTTTACAATCCCATGACCCATCTGAGGATGGCGCATAATCGTCTCCCACTCGTCCGGCTCCAAACGATCCTTTTTCAGCAGGATAGCGTCGGGAACGCCAATTTTACCGATGTCATGCAAAAAACCTCCCCAGGCCAATTGCTGCAGTTCCTCCTGGAGGAGGCCCATCCGTTCTCCGATGGCGATGGCATAAGCTACCACTCGCGCTGAATGACCCCAGGTCTCATGGTCCCGGAAATCCAGAGCGTAGGTTAGAGCCTTGAGTGTTCCTTCGTAGGTCTTATTGAGCTGCTCAAGATAGGAATTCTGCAGTTCAATCTTCTCCCTCACCTCTGTATTGATGCGAATAAAAGACTGACGCAAGAATAACGCCATACAGACGAGTGTGGCAGCGAAGATTAAGGAAACGGCCAGATAGTGCCAGACCGGGATCTGGGTTTGTTGGAAAATTCGCCAGAATAAAAAATAACCTGTAATTACCAGAACCAGATTTATTATACTGAAAACAAGGATTGTGGAGGTAGAATTCGTCTTTTTCATTGTTTGATCATCTCAACCATCTTATTTATCGGAATTAAAGCAAGACTATTTTTTCGTAAAGAGCAAAGAAAAAGTGACCAGATCCTTCTCCATCTACGCTTTTTCTCAAATTATGCAGTAAAAGCAGTAAAAATTGTATTCGACAGTTTTGTAAAAAAAACCTCCTCGTATTTTGTTTTTTATGGATAAATCTTCCTTGCAGGGCTGATTTTAGCTGCATACCCCGTGCAAATTTTATGCCCCTACTCACCTGGGCAGCAAAAAACTTCCCTCCTGATTCTGGCAGTCCCCTATGATCCACCCTTGTCGCGGTAAAGATCACTCTCCGGAGTGCATGACTGTACTAAGCATCTTGTTCCGGGAAGAAGTCATTCATGTTTAAAAACAAAAAAACCCCATCCGCCATCAGTGGACAGGCTTCTTCCACCGGACACCGGCCGTATGTATCATAGACTCACGCGCGCGGAGCCGCGCGCGTATTTACTTACTGTTCACCCCGGCCACAGGAATTGGTTGATTGGTGACAATTTGACAGACCCTTTCCGGTGTAAGTCCGTATAATTCATATAATTGGGCAACCGAGCCGCCCTCAATGAACCGATCGGGAAACCCCAACCTGGTGATCTTGACCTTCCGAACCCCGGCGTCACTCAATAATTCGGTAACCGCCGAACCAAACCCCCCGGCCAGCACATGATCTTCAATCGTGATCAATTGCGGAACCCGCCGTGCCCAATAGAGGATGGTCTCCTGGTCCAAGGGCTTTACAAAACGGGCATTAATGACCGTGCAACTTATCCCGGCCTGCCTGAGCGATCTGGCCGCTTGCTCGGCCACTGCCACCATGGGTCCGATCGCCAGCAACACCGCGAATTCCCCCTGACAAAGCACTTCCGCCCGGCCTACGGGTACCCTGCTCTCTCCGGTCGTCGCCGTTACTCCTTGTCCCTCTCCCCGGGGATACCTAATCGCCACCGGGCCCTCAATCTCCAGAGCAGTATAGAGCATGCTCCGCAGTTCAGCTTCGTCCTTTGGCGCCATCACGGTCATGCCCGGCATCATCCGCAAATAAGCGAGGTCAAAGAGTCCATGGTGCGTGGGGCCGTCCGCACCCACGACGCCCGCTCGGTCCAAGGCAAAAATGACCGGCAGTTTTTGGAGACAAACATCATGTAAAATCTGATCATAAGCCCGCTGTAAAAAAGTGGAATAAACCGCCACCACCGGTCGCTTCCCGCCTTTGGCCAAACCGGCGGCCATCGTCACGGCGTGCTGTTCGGCGATGCCCACATCAAAAAAGCGTTCCGGAAAAGCGCGGGCGAAATCCAACAAACCGGTACCCTCCGGCATCGCGGCGGTAATCGCCACGATTCTTTGGTCTTTTCTACCCATCTCCAGTAGGGTTTCTCCGAAGACCTGGGTATAGGTGGGAGCTCCCGGCCGGCTTTTGAGGCGACCCGTCTCCACTTCAAACCCGGAAACGCCGTGAAACTCCTGAGGATTCTCTTCCGCCGGCGGATATCCTTTGCCCTTTTTCGTCAATACGTGGATCAAGACCGGACCCTTATGGGCGGCGGCGGCTTTGAAGATATTCAGCAGCTGCTTGATATTGTGTCCGTCCACCGGGCCAAAATAGGAGAAACCCAGTTCTTCAAAGAGGATTCCGGGGATCACCAGATATTTAAGGCTATCCTTCAACCGATCAAGATAACGCACAGTGGCCTCGCCGAACTTCGGTATCCTCTGAATTAACTGTTCCAGCTCTTCCTTTAACCTGTTAACCGCCGGATTAACCCTGATCCGGCTAAGATATCCGGAGAGCGCGCCGACATTCGGGGCGATGGACATCTCATTATCATTCAGCACCACAATCAAATCCGTCCCCAAATGCCCGGCGTTATTCAGCGCCTCAAAGGCCAAACCGCCGGTCATGGAACCATCCCCAATCACCGCCACTACCTTATAATCCTCGTTAGACAAGTCTCTGGCTTTGGCTAGTCCCAAAGCAGCCGAGATTGAAGTACTGCTGTGTCCGGTGGCGAAGATGTCATGGACGCTCTCTTCCGGCTTGGGAAATCCACTGATCCCGCCTAATTGCCGCAGAGTGGAAAAGTTTTTTAAGCGGCCGGTCAAGATTTTATGTACATACGCCTGATGCCCCACATCCCAGATGATCTTATCCCGAGGGCTCTGGAATACCGCATGCAAAGCCAGGGTCATCTCCACCACTCCCAGATTGGGCGCCAGATGTCCGCCGGTGCGGGAGACTGTACTGATCAGCAACTCTCTGATTTGTCCGGCTAATACTTGTAGTTCTCGATGGGACAACCTATGCAGATCATCTGGTAGTTGTAGCTTGTCCAAGAATACCTCCATCATTAATTCTCCATTCCAGGTTAGATTTACCCTAAGGCCTGTTCTTCTTGGGCAGGCCCGATCTTTTCTTATTATTTCCCCTACCGAATAAGTTTCCGCTTCGCTCCAAAAGGCGGGCGACCGTCCAGACTATGGTATTGGCCCGGTGAATCGCCAGACTTTTCCCGAACGCCTTACCGCCCACTGTCAAAGCAGCTACCAAACCAACAGTAATCAGAGAAATAATCTCCTCCATCCGGTACAGATTATATCTGGTGACCAAATCAATGAGGAGGGCCGCGCTAATGGAACCGCTGACCGTTCCGCAGATATCACCGATCAAATCATTACAAAAACTGGCCACCCGATCCGCATTTCGTACCAGCTCAATCGCTTTGCGCGCGCCCGGCACCCGGTCCGAAGCCATGGCGTGAAAGGGTTTTTCCTGTGCGGCGGTAACCGCCGTGCCGATCAGGTCAAAGATGATCCCTACTAAAATTACGATTAGCAAGACAAAGAGTGAGACCCCCAAAGCCGTCGTGGCCCTCGTCAACCGAAAAAGCGCCGAAATGGTAATAGATAAAAAAAAGGTCAGGAGTCCTACCCTAAAGACCTGACGCGAAAGAGTACCCAATAAAAATCCTCCCAAGACAAGTTTGAGAGGATGGTTACTGTTGAGTAAACATTGTGGCTTAGGTCCAGTAGGTTTTCCCGGCGGTCTCCGGAACGTCGCCGTCCCGGCGGTTTCCCTTTATGACCACCTTACCGAGTCGCCTACGGTAAAACTGGATCACCACTAAGTCCACACCGCAATCCCCAACAGTCCCTTGAGAGCAGCACTCTCAAAGATAGCCTAGGAGTTTTCCTCAACGGAAATTACCCGTCCCTATCCTCTTTTGCAGAATGGGTTTCAAGCAGCAAAGAGCGATGATCCCAGGCCTTCAGGATCAAATCGCTTGGCACCTGCTATCCTCCACACTCCACCTCAAGGCAGGCTACACTGCACCGATACTAAGTAAATACTTCGTACCATCTGCAGGTTCAATCCCAAGCCGTAATCCGGCTGCCCGCACCACGTACTTGGGTCTCCGCGGCAATAGGGTCAACGCCTGCATGCCATTGC
>DATCJV010000014.1:0-14484 GCA_036562625.1 Bacillota bacterium
GCTCTTGCGTGTGATATGGTGCTTGGTAAAAACGTTGATTCTGATAGGCCTCGAACTGACCCGGAGCCTGTACTACTTGGAGAATAGTTATATTTTCCGCATTGGCCTGATTGATGACGGAAGCCCCCACCCCGACCTTACCGATGAGGGTTTCGGCTTCCGCTTCTCCCCAGATAATCCTGGTCAAAATCTCCAAATCCGTCATCCGTCATCCGCCTTTCCCGTCTTCTCTTCTTGATCGATGGTCACTCCTGTGACACACTCGTACGAACGGCGTCTGCTCGTCCGTTTACGCTGACCGCTTTGGCAATCCTCTTCCTGCGCGCCCCGGTTGACCCAGGCAAGAGACTACTAAATAATATATGAGGAAATGTTTGGGATGGTGTCCCGGACTAACAAACGGCCTAGAAAGGCCGGAGACAGAACAATAAAATAGCCCGGAATACTCCGAAGCTATAAAAGAAAATGGTTCTGTGCGAACCATGAAATCTCTTTGATGCCGTAATCTATAAAGACTATTTCCACCGGTAAAGAACTTTCTAGTCAGGGGCAACAATTTAAACCTGCCAAATAGCCTGTGGAGAAGGCGATTTGCAGATTAAAGCCACCGGTGTAGGCGTTGACATCCAGCACCTCCCCGGCAAAAAACAGCCCCCGCGTCAGTTTGGATTCCATCGTGGACGGGTTGATCTCTTCCACCTTCACCCCGCCGGAGGTGACAATCGCCTCACTGAGCGGCCGGAACCCTTTAATCCTCAAAGTCAGATTCTTCAGTAGCCACTCCAGCCTCTTCCGCTCTTCCCTGGTAATCTGGTTTACCTTCTTCTCCGGAGGAATCCCGGATAGCCGGATAACAATGGGGATTAGCTTCTTAGGCAATAAATCACCCAGGGCGTTGGCGTAGATCTTATTTATGTATTTGGCGAAATCCCTTTGAATCCGCTCATCCAGCGCCGTGGGGGAGAGAGCCGGTTTTAAGTCGATCACCAAACTGTACTCGTTCTCCGCCGGGTCGTTCAAATGCGAACTGGCGGAGAGGATCACCGGTCCGGAGACGCCGAAGTGGGTGAAGAGCAACTCGCCAAAGTCCGTATAAACCAGCTTATTCCGGCCATCATAAACGGAAATGCTTATATTTTTCAAAGTTAAACCCTGGGCTTCAGCCGTCCAGTCCTCCTTCACCTCCAAGGGAACCAAGGCCGGTTTCAAGGTGGTAACCGTATGCCCATTCTCTTGCGCAAAACGGTAACCGTCTCCGGTAGACCCGGTCAACGGATAAGAGACCCCTCCAGTCGCCACCACCACTGCTTCACAATCCAGCCTGTTTCCACCCTTCAACGCCACCTGCGCCACTCGACCGTCCCTGGCCAGCACCTGTTCAACTTCACCATGGAGCACCCGCACCCCGTTTTGGTCCAAGTATTTCTGTAACGTCTTCACCACATCCTGGGCTTTGTCGGAAGCCGGAAAGACCCGTCCGCCCCGCTCCACCTTGGTGGCAAGGCCCAGACTGTGGAGGAGGTTCAGCAGATCATGATTGGAGAAAGTATAAAAGGCACTGTACAAAAACTTCCCGTTCACCGGCACATTACTGATTAAGCCTTCCACATCCGTGTCATTTGTAATATTACAGCGACCCTTGCCGGTGAGCAGCAACTTCCGACCCAACCTCTCATTCTTCTCGATCAAGGTCACATCCAATCCGCGCCATCCGGCGGTCCCAGCCGCCATCATCCCCGCCGGTCCTCCACCGATCACGATTACTCTCTTTTTCTCCGGCAACTTACGCCCCTCCCAACTTGCTTGCACCCGGCGCCGAAAAGCGCTGACCGGATCACCAGTCTTTCCTGCTAACATTATACCGGATCCATACACAACGCCGAACTCCGCTCTGCAGTCCGGCAACAACTTCACACTCTCCGGATAAATACTATACTACCACCAAACCGATGATAAAAAAACCCCCGGATGTGTAGAGGCTCCTTTTCCCTTTATGGTGTTTCTTCTCTTGCTCCCCACTATCTGTTCCATCTACAAAGGGACAAAATCATGAGGGTTGTCCCGATTCCATCGTCTGTCTTCAGGAGCAACCCTCACCAATTCAGTGCGCTCTCATTTTACATATACGCAAGCACCGTAAAGAAAGAATAAAAAGGATTCACCTTTCACCATAGTACCGGACGGTTTACGCAAAAACATCCTCATCATAAATGACATATGAATCAGGATTAGTCGGCGCGGAAAAAATAGACGCCGTAATCAGTGGCTCATCCCCTGTATTGCGCACCTGATGTTTGGAGTCGGCAGGGAACAAAACCGCGTCACCCTTCTTGAAGAAGGCCTTATCTCCATCAACGTATGCCTCGCCCTCACCAGCCAGGATCAAAATTACCTCTTCGATGCCCTTATGACTATGCAAGGGCCTGACTACGGATCTGGGCGGACAGGTCATGATGGCGATGGAAAGCTGCTCCGCGCCGATCGTCTCCGGAGTGACAATCCACTGCAGGTCGCGGCCTGGAGCATGCAACGGTTCAATATCTTTTAGACTTACGATCTTTACGGACATGATAACCCTCCTGTCAAAGATAGCAGATGATAAATTGGCTATCCTTATCTGGTGCTCAGATTGGAAAAGACCTCTTCCTGTTTTCTCCGGAGCGCCCACAACACGGAATCTCTCGGCTCTTCCACCAGATCATAGGTGAGCAGCGTACCGGCAGGTACATCTTTCTTTACTTTATTACCCCTCAACATGTGGGCCGGAACGGCCGCACCCGGCCCGATCTTGGTGGCCGGGACGAGCGAGGCCTTGAGCGAGGGATCATGATCATTCCCCAATACCTCCCCGGCTTTCAGGTCACGGGCCGCAGTCTGCACCATGTCATATAGCGGCAGATAACTTTCGCTGCCGGTGGAAACACCAAGTAACCCGGCGCAGAGTAGGGATAAGGGCGTCTCAACCCCGCAAAGGTGGTAAGGACGGTAGATTAACGCGGTGGTACCCCTGGCGTTGGGAATCTGGCCTTTAGTGTTGATGATCATGCGTGAATAATCATTCTCGCAGGCCACTACCATAAAGACGCCGCCCCCCAGGCCGGCCTCGTAGGGATGACGGAAACAGGTCACCACATCAACCACGCCTCTTTTTTCCAGAATTCCGTCCTCACTCACGGGGCAAAGGGCCTCCGGCAATTCGGGAATTCTCAACACCGGCTGGCGCAAGGCGGGTTGATCTGGAACCAGACCGGTAGTATTGGCCACAATGACCATTTCACACAAGTCAAAGCCACCAGCCTGCGGTAAAGCGCGGAGCAACTCGCTACGGGCTTTCACATATTCCCGAGCTCTGCCCGGGGGAATGGGTTCAAAGGCCCAGGCGTCCTCCGAACTAACCTGCACCCGGACTGTTTCATGAACAGTCACCCCGTCCGCTTCGCAGACGATCTCACCCCGTACTTTGTCGTAGACGAACTCGGCGTCCCTGGATTTCCCAGCAGAGACCACCTCCAGACCGAGTCCTCTGGCCCAGGCGATCATCCCCATCAATAAACCATGCTGGTCCCCGTCGACTGGAGTATATACCACTCCGGCCTTTTCCGCCAGGTGATTCAGGAACGGTCCCACCACCGAATCGGTTTCTTTATTAACCATTGCTACGTGTTTACCGTGGTTAATCGCTTCCAGCCCATGCTTGGCTCCGGCCTCCGGGATTCCGGTCGACTCCACCACCACGTCAATGGGGAGTTCCATCAGGATCATCGGATCCTGGACAATCAGGTATTTCCCCTTTTCCAAAGCACCCAGCGCCTGTTGGGTGGTTTCACACTCCACTATATCCCCGTCCGCCACTCCCGCCCGTTCAAAAGCCAAACGGGCCGCCTGCGGATCCCGATCGGCGATGATCGGGACCCGCAAAAAAGGGATCTGCATGGACTGGGTTAAGACCGCCGTGCCGAAATGGCCGGATCCGATTAAGCCGGCGGTAACCGTTTTATTCTGATACTTCTTAAAAAGCTGATGATAGATCATATCATCCAATTTCCCCCTTATGACATCCTAAGTCTGATATTAGCTATAAGAACTTGTAGAGATCAACTCATGAAGATACTGGGAAGCGTGGTCACAACAGTCGGCACAAAGATAATCAGGAGCAACGTGATCACCAAAGACAGAATGAACGGCAAGTTCTCTTTGGTTACTTCCAGCATATCGTCACCTGACAGAGTACTGGTGACAAAGAGAGCCGAGCCAACCGGCGGGGTCTGCTGTCCGATACCTACGCACATAACGACCACCATCGCAAACTGAAGGGGATCAATGCCCATCTTGGTAACTACCGGTAAAAGCATCGGCACAATAATCAGTTGCAAGGCCGTACCGTGTAGGAAACAACCGGCGACAATCAGTAATGCGCTAATGAGAAGCATACCCAGATAGGGATTTTCTGTTACTCCCATGATTGTGGTGGTAATCGCCTGTGGCACTCTTTGCTGTGACAGAGCCCACCCCAAAAGCATGGAGAAGGAGATAATAATCATGATTGAGGCCGTAGTCTTCACGCTGTCCAGGAAGATCTTTTTCAGATCGGATACCTTCAGTTCTTTGTAGCAGAACATGCCCACGATCAAAGCATAGACCACGGCAATCCCCGCCACCTCGGTCGGAGTCGCGATCCCAAAGGTAATGAAGCCTAGGATGATCAGGGGTAGAACCAGCGCCAGCCAGGATTCTTTAAAAGCCGCCCATACCTTTGCCCAGGAAAAATCTCCGGATCGTGGATAGTTCCGCTTTACGGAAATATAATACGCGATCACCATTTGAATTAAGCCGATTAAGATTCCCGGGATGATACCGGCGATAAACATGGCGCCAATGGAAACCCCGGAGACAAACCCGTGTAACACCATGGGCACACTGGGTGGAATTACAATTCCGATCGTGGAGGAACAGGCAGTAACCGCTGCAGAAAAACTGGACCCGTATCCCTCCTTCTTCATCCCCGGGATCAAGACCGCGCCCAGAGACGCCGTATCAGCCACCGCCGACCCAGACACCCCGGCAAAGAACATACTGGCTATCACATTGACCAAGGCCAAACCACCCCGGATATGCCCGACCAGAGCCAGAGACATATTAATGATCCGCCTAGTTATTCCACCGGTATTCATCAAGTTTCCAGCCAGAATAAACAGAGGCAAAGCCATCAACACGAAATTCTCCGCGCCGCTATACAACTGTTGCGGAATAATGGTCAGCGGAGCGCCCTGAATCAACATATAGGCAAGGGTAGAGAGGCCCAAAGCAAAAGCCAACGGTACATAGATAAAGAGTAAAACAATACAGGTGACCAGTAGTACAATCAGTCCTAGACTCAACTTTATCCCCTCCTTTATTCACCTTGATCTAAGCTTTCTTTGCCTTTAATCAGGTTTACCGTATCAGTCAGGAGCTTGGCTGACCATAAGACGGCGCCCACCGGAACCATCCCATACACCCAGGACATGGGGATGCCTAAATAAGGGGAGTTCATTCCAAGAAAGGCCTGGACAAAGTTGAGGCCATAGATGAAAATGAACACATTCATCACGACCATCAACACATTTCCGATCACCAGCAAGCTGGTTTGGGTCTTTTTCCCCAACTTATTATAGAGTAAAGAGATACGCATATGCTTTTTGTCCCGAAAAGCGAGGTAGGAGCCGATAAAGGTCATGGCAATCATCGTCATGATCCCTACTTCTTCAGTCCAGCCCAGCGGATTAACCAGTACATATCTGTAGAAGACCTGTAAGACCACGACCAGGACCATTAAAATCTGTACCAGAATACAGAAGAGATCAATTACTTTGTTTACTCCGGTAGTAAATTTTTTTAACATTTGCTTTCAACCCCCAGTCTTCTAAAAAGGGCTGCCCACGTGGGACAGCCCTCAACGTCCCGGCTTATTTGCCCGCTTCCATAATTCTTCTGATCAATTCGCCATACTCTTTTTCATATCTGGGCCAGATCTTCTCCAAGGCCACTTTTTGGAAGGCCTCCATATCTGCATAATTGACTTGCATTCCTTCTTTTTCCAAATCATCGATAATCTTCTTTTCATTCTCCGCACACCAGTTGATCTGCCACTCACTGGCCTTTCGTGCGGCTTCTAGTAAATATCCTTGCTCTTCTTTGCTCAAGCGGTCGAAAGACTTCTTATTCATCAGGACAAACTGGAACCCGTACACATGGTTGGTAATAGAGAGATACTTTTGTACCTCCCAAAGTTTACCGGAGTAAGCATTACCCACCGGGTTCTCCTGTCCGTCAATGACCCCTCTTTGCAGCGCACCATAGACCTCGGTCCAGGCCATCGGGGTCGGCGCTGCGCCAAAGGTCTTAAAGGTTTCAATCCGTATTTTACTGCTGGGGGTACGCAATTTTATACCCTTCAGGTCCGCGGGGGTATTGATCGGCCTGACACTATTGGTGATCTGCCGGAACCCATTTTCATAGGTGGTCAAGACGATTAATCCGGTCTTCTCCAACAGTTTCTCCGATAATTCTTGGCCGATTTCTCCCCAGGCCACTTTATAAGCGTGTTCACGGTTTTTAAAGAGATACGGCATGTCAAAAGCGCCATAGTCGGGCAGGAATTGCACGATCGGTGTGCCTAACAGGGCCATGTCAATCGAACCCATCTTGGCCTGTTGGGCTACTTCCAAGGCGGCCCCCAATTCACCGGCAGGATAGACAATCAGTTCCATTTTACCGCCACTGATCTCGGCGACGAGTTCCTTGAATTTCTCCGCATGCAAGTAGACGGGGTGCGGATAGTTGGTTTCGTGCGCGTAAGTTAAGACGGTTTTAGCATAAGCGCCGGACCAACCGGTCATCATCACCATGACTACCAAAGTGAAAAGCAGCAGACTTCTTTTGAATTTCATCTTTATACCTCCCTGATGTAAATTTTATAAAGCAAAGTCCCACGGAGAGTCGGTTTTTTGGGGCCTCACCTCCTTGACATCCTGTGGTGCAGAGAATGGAAAGTATGCGGCTGGTGACATAAAAAGTTAAATTCAAAATTATAAATTATAATTTATAATTTTTAAGAAAATAATTATGTTGCGATCCGCTTCTTTTTCTACTACTTTGTTCACTACTAGGTCAATTTCTGAAAACATTCCTAAATCACTCCATTCTCCGTTGACCCAAGATGATAATATATCAACCCGCTCTATCTAAACACGCAGTGCAGCAAAAGACTTGATCAGCGGAACCGGAGATCAGTACGGCAGCGTGAGACAGAACAGGGTAGTATCTCCTAATCCGCCTTGTCCTCTTCCAATATATTCTTAATAACTTTTAGCAAAACTTCTTTAGCAGATTCTATATCCGCAACCAACAACTTCTTGGCCGCCTTTTTATCCTTGCTTTTCAGCGCGTCAATTATTTTAGTATGGTTTTCAATAGAGGTCTGCATATTGCCGGGATAGCATAAAGTGGCTTTTCTGTACCTGACAATCGCATCCGTCACATTGGATAAAAGACTTTTCAACCTCTTGTTGCCGCTTTTTTTCACGATATAATTATGAAAATCCGTGTTTGCCTCGAGCACGGCCTGAATATCCCCTTCTTCTGCACACAACTGGGCTTTTTTTATGAAGAATTCCAGATGCATAATATCCATCTCCGTAAAGTGGGCAAAGGCTTGCTCTATGGCATACGACTCCAAAGCGATCCTAATCCCCATTATTTCTTCGGCGTCCGCTATTGAACACTCACTGACCACCAGGCCGTTGGTTGGCGAGTTATAGACCAGCCCTTCATTCCGCAATCTGGATAAAGCCTCCCGCACTGGAGTCCTGCTAATCTGGAACTTCTCAGCCAACTGCCGCTCCGTCATTCTGGTTCCAGGCTCCAGCTTTCCTTCTAAAATCTCTTTACGTAAAGCTTTATAAACACGTTCAATCATACTCATCGCACTCACCCGCCAGTAAATAGATAAATATAAAGATGATTTTGGGATTCCTGGGATTCATGGAATCCTTGGTATACCAGGTATGCTAAAAATTTCTACACCCAATCACTAACTCCTTCTTTTTATTTACTTTTTCTTAAAAAATTTTTTCGCTAAGATTAATACGGAAATTTTCCAGTCTGCGCTTGGCGACGCGGTAAAATAAAAAAAGACCGGGTGGTCGTGTTGCCCCGGTCTAACTGTACGCTCTGTGTTGCTAAGGTTTGGTGCAGTCACTAGGATGACGTAGAGTGTATACAGTGGTGAGATGTTTAGTGCGAGGAGTATTCATCTTCTACTGCCAATATTACTGTGATCAGTGGATGATTGGTACAGAGCGATTACATTATTTATTGTAGCACTCTGCCCAACCCCTGTAAAACCTAAGTTTCTGGTTTCAATACAGCATATTACCGCGGGTTACCATAATGTTCATCCTGTACCTTACGAAGATTCACAGAAGAGAAAACCCACGAATAGAGCTCCCTCAATCTCAATACAGGTCTAAACAAAAATCCCATAAAGTACTCTAATAATAGTATAACCCGAGCAAGCCCCGGCTGGCATCAATCCTAAAAATCAATGAATAGTAGAGGTAAACGATCAATTTCTTTTGCAGTACTATCGTCATATTCACCATAATTTTTGATGTTGCATTTAAGCAACACACAGTTGCCACACATGTTATTTCGATATTTCTCCAATTCTGCTACAGGCAGAGAAAACTCCAGACAACTACCGTCATCATAACCAATCACTCCACCAGAAATTGGTGTTTCATAAAAAGGTATTGAGTAAGTAGACTTTTCTTCCTCGCGACACATATAGTTATGTCTTACTCTTATTACCTCGTTCCCGACGCATCCTTGGCTGAATTCAACATCAATTAAGGCGTCAACGAGTATGAAGTCGCGCCCTGGCGCAAAAGTGATCATAAAGTAAAGATTTCCACCGCTCTTCACGGCATGAAGTTCCTTGATGTCACAGTAGTTGGCATTACCCCTGCCAGCCTGTGGGTGATATATGGTATCGTTCAAGCCATCTTCATATATTATATAGCTATCGCCCCACTCATCTCCTTTTCCATCAATTACAATATTTACTGGAGCAGTTTTGACTTTAAAAGAATAATTTTTATAGACCATAGTATCAAGCTCAACGGACAACGCGTCAACTACTTCTTCAGTCATAATGTCATTTAAATATCTGCGATAATTTGCATAATCCTGTAGTAATTCCGATAACGAAGGGAGTTCATTAATATGATTCTCAATCGCCGTCGCTACTTTCTTAACTGCTATCTCCCGGTATTCACGATAATACTCTAGTTTATAGTAAGGCTTAGTATGATCAAATGCTTCCACTAATGGTTCAAGCGTTGCCACCGTTTCAACAACTTTTTTCGGATTAACCGTAAGCGTTTGGCTTTGATTCAAGAATACATCCATTACCATTGCTCCTTCACCATTTTCAATTTCAAACATTAGAATCACATGGGAATTCTTGGGTAAATTTGTGAACTCAAATTTTCCTTCGTCATCTGTTGTTACCGGATTCACTCCTCTTAAAGCCTGCCCCTTGATATCCACGAGCGATACATGAACCCCGGATAAAGGTTTTGTCTCCTCCCAATCATCATAGATGGTGCCGGATAAAGAGACCACTCCGCCGCTACCGTTTCCTCCGCCTCCGCTACCGTTTCCTCCACCACCGCTCGCTTTTCCTCCACAGCCGGCAAAAGTTACTAACGCCGCTAAAAGAAGCGATAAGGCAAGAAAGGACTTCTTTCGCAAAACGCCACCTCCATCAAAATTTTTTATTCATAATTTATAATAATATTTTATACTTTCTACTAAATTATGTAAATATATTTTATGTAAATTTAAAAAACTGCCTAATTTATTAGGCAGTCCATTTACTGTTCCCTCAGTCTTATCCTTCAACAGACGCTGAATCCGCAAATCACAGCAAATACAGCCGGCCGCCGGCTAATCCGCTCTTCACACCGGCAAGGTGTATCTGGTCCGGGAAGATCGGGTCGGTTTCCGTCTGAAGAGCGAGGCAATCTTCCGGCCACTCCAGAAGAGCAACCCTTTGCTCGCTTTGTATAGGCCGCACACCACCAGCAGCCCGGCCAGGCCGTAACAGAGTCCTTCCATGGTTGTGGGAATACCGGGGGTAAAGTCCCGGCAGGTTTCGACAAAGACCTGCCCATCCAGGTTGGCGAGGAAGACCCAAAACCTGTTGAAGAGGTTGGCTTCTTTCAAAGCAAGGTAGGACTCTTCCAGGTGCTGGCCACGGCGGATGATTTCTCTTAACACCTCGCCATAGGAGACGAAGACCTTGTTTTCCGCAGAGAGGTGCTGCGCCACATAGGCCTCTAAAGTCAAGTCTACGGCTTCCGCCGCCCGCCTGTACTGCATGATGGTAATCCGGGATTCGTCCAGATGGCCGCCTAACCTCTGAATGTACTGGACGATAAACTGCGGAAACTGAGCGAACCCAACCACACCAACGACCGCTAAGATTCGGTCAATAAGCCCGTCCACCAAATGGTAGAAGAAGAGGAATACTTTTTTCATCTGCACGCCCTCCCTGCCGGAAACATATATTAATAAGAAATTACGGCAAAAAGCAGATTTTTCCTGCAAGAAAAGGTCCGATCAGCCCCTTCTTTATCTCCTCCTCTTCTCCGCCAATACCTCCGGCAGGGCCATGGACTCCTTAATTTTTTCACTCAATTCTTCCATTTTGAACGGCTTGGTCACCATATTGCAAAATCCGTAGCTTTGGTAATCCGCCATGACCGGATCGTTGAAGTATCCACTGGATACTATTACTTTGGCCTGCGGATCAAAAGCCAGAATATGCTTAACCGCTTCTTTACCCCCCATTCCTCCGGGAATGGTCAGATCCATGATCACTACATCAAAGGGGGCGGAGTTTTCCTTTCCTTCCTTGTATAGAGCAATGGCCGCGGTTCCGTCTTCCGCTACGGAAACTTGATACCCGCAATTCTCCAGGAACTCCCGTACGGAATTCCGGATCAAAGGCTCATCCTCCATCAGCAGAATCCTACCGTTCCCTTCGGTTAACGGCAGATCTTCTTTTCTGCTTTGCACACGTTCAGCCGGAGCGGCGGGAAAGTACAAGTAGAAAGTAGAACCGACGCCCACTTTTGAACGGACGCCGATGTACCCATCATGATTCTTCATAATATAATAACAGGTGGAAAGGCCTAAACCGTTTCCCTGTTTTTTAGTGGTGAAATACGGATCAAAAATTCTAGTCAAATCCTCCTCAGGGATCCCAATCCCCTGATCCTCGATCTCCACCTTTACATAATTTCCTGGACTCAGCATCATCTCATTTCCCGCGGCGACCTCTTGGTTATAGGCGGAGACCTTGATGATCCCGCCTTCCGGCATGGCCTGGCAGGCATTGATGATCAGGTTCTGAATGACTTGGCTAATCTGTCCCCCATCTATTTCTACCGGCCACAATAAGGGTGATAAATTATATTCACACTTAACCGCCGAGCCTCCTAAGGCAAATTCCACAGTCTCTGTAATGATCTCGGAAAGCTGGGCGGTATGTTTCACCGGCGCACCCCCCCTGGAAAACGCCAATAACTGCTTGGTCAGGTTGGACGCTTTCAAGGCGGCCTTTTCCACGGCTTTCAAATCTTTACTCCCATCCAGCCCTTTTTTTAATTTAAAGGAAACCAGTTGGACATTGGAGAGGATCGCCGCCAAAAGATTGTTAAAATCGTGAGCAATGCCGCCAGCCAAGAGACCTAGAGACTCCAGTTTTTGAATCTTCAAGATCTCTGCGCGATTTTTCTCGGCAGCCAGTTCTTCTACTGACGCCTGCAGGGCCTCTTGGGTCTCCCGGTATACGGTAATATCTCTATTGGTTCCGGTTAACTTAAGAGGACGGCCTTTCCGGTCACTTTCCAAACTAATGCCCCGCGTCCAGATCCACCTCCACTCACCTGCTTTTGTCCTTATTTTATACTCCGCTTCATAGTATTTTTTGACCCCCTCCGTATAATCGGTGAAGGCTTGTACCAATAAAGTCCGGTGGCCGGGGTAAATATTCTGCATTAACCATTGGAAATCAAAGCTGATTTCGTCCGGTTCATACCCGAGAATCCTTTGCCAGTTTTCATCATAAACTATGGTCCCAGTGGACAAGTCCCACTCCCATAACCCTTCATCTGTTCCTTCCATAATCGCTTTGATCCGCTCCTCATTTTTTCTGATCAACTCTTCCTGCTCTTCTTTGACCAGTATCTCCGCGATTAACTTCTGATTGAGGGTGTGCAGGCGTTCCTTTTGAATTGAATTTTCCAAAGATAAGGCCAGGTGGTTAAGGTAGTTAAGCACTAAAACAGTTAAGATCTGTTTGCTCTCCACCGCCTCTCTGGGTAACAAAAGATAGCCAAAGAAAAAATCCGCCGTCCTAATCTCATAACTTTCCAGATCTGGTGAGTCCGTCAAAGGACAGGAAAACAGGTTATAATCCTCTCCCTGCATCGCCGCGGTGCATCCCAAGCAGCTGCCGGTGATGGCAAAAGGACTTATGTAACCTTTTAAGCAAAGGTGATAGTCCACATCACTCAGGATGATCCGGAGTAGCCCCTCTGTAAACTCGGCTTTTCTCTCGCTCGTCGGCAAAGTCGCCAAAATACCGGATACCGCCAGCAACAGGCTGGATATTTGCTCTGTTTCACCGGTGTCAACCACCAGTCCTTTTTTAGCATCTGTTGAATAAAAAAATGGATTATGCATGAGTTGACCTTTGACAATTAAAAGAGGATGCACACTAATAATCTCCATTAGGGTAGCGCCGTGCAAACGGTTGATATCAAATTGGCAGACTACTGTTATTTGGTATTCTTTCAAAAGTTCGTTCACCATCATCTCGTATTCGACAAATCTTTCCACCCCCGGTATTTGAGAAGCCAACCATGTGATCTCTCCGGTTGCCCGCACCATAGTAAAACCTTCCTGGCACGCCGCTTCCACCAACCGTCTCCACTTTTGGATCATTCCTTCCGGCGAAAAGTACCCATGCGGATAGTACATACTTTGAGTGGTTCTGACCACCACTCCCTCCTCAAGTTCATAGCCACAGAGGTCAAGCTCGTCCCCACAGAACCAGCTCAAGATCTCGTCTTTGGTCAAGGAATCCGATATACAGATCACTTTTTCGTTTCTACGTATTCCGGCAATCAAAAACTGCAGGTAGAATTCTCTTTTTTCGTCCTCATTCTGGTAAAGCAGGCAGGTATGAGTGCCCGGGGGAACCGTCAGCCGGGTTAACCCTAAGTCTAGATCATGCTTTTTACCCATCGGTACCGTCTCTCCCTTAGCTCATAGTCTCCCGGATAGTAGAATAGCCTTGCTTGATATAAGTCAATTTTGCCTACACCAAATGATTAGCACGGAAATAAGTATTTGCCATTATAAGGAATTCTAGATATTTTCCGGACCACCTTCCTATTTTTTTGAAAAAATAATAACTTACTATTTATAATTATAATAAAAAATCGTCACCCTCAAAACAGGTGACGATTTTTTACCTCGAACCATCCTTGACCAGGATGTTTTCTGTCGCGGCCTTTTAAATGATTGATCCAGCATCAACCTGGCCCCGTATTCCAGAATTTCTCTCCTCCTGATAATCCCGATAAAAATCCCGTGATCATCCACCACTGGAACAAAATTTTGTTCAATAGCCAATGACATGAGATCTTCCATCTCTGCATTAATATAGATGGGGGTATTATTCACCCGGCGCGGCACCTCATCCAAACGAATCTTTTCCGTGCTTTCCATGCTTAGACCCGGGGTATTCTTGAGCTTCCATAATAAATCGCCTTCAGTCAGGGTGCCTACGTAATGTCCGGCTTCGTCAATCAAGGGAACGGCCGTATATTTATGATATTCCATCTTTTCCAAAGCCTGCCGCATGGTACACTTAATATGGAGATATACCACTTCTTTTTTGGGAATCAAAAAAAATGCGATATTCATTTATCTTGCTCCCTTCCTTAGCCTATTTATTCTGCGCGGCCAGTGAAACTCCTGCTCAGTTTTGGTTTATTGCCTGCCTTTCTCCGTTATTTCTGTCCATCCGTCCGGCTGCGCCGGATTATGCGCTTCTCAGGCCGTCGGCCGAAACCGCTGACCATCTTCTTCAACTTCTTGGTTATCCGGATCCGGATTTCCGGAAATAAAGGCGCCTATGGAGCGACACAAGAACAGATCGACATCCCGGCTTGCCTAGCCGCCAACAACCGGCACTCCACTTCTTCCCAGTTGATCAGAGACCACCAAGCCCTGACAAAATCCGCCCGCCGGTTTTGGTAATCCAAATAATAGGCGTGTTCCCATACGTCCACCACCAGGATGGGGATGCTACCCCACACCGTCAGGTTCTGGTGCTTCTCGGCGGTAAGCGTCTCCAGCCTGCCC
>DATCJV010000018.1:0-8855 GCA_036562625.1 Bacillota bacterium
ATGATGGTGCACGAGGGGCCGGCCAGAGTCTTTGATGGCGAGGAAAGGGCGATCGAGGCTATTTTGGGCGGAAAAATCAAGCCCGGTGATGTTGTGGTCATCAGGTATGAAGGACCCCGTGGAGGACCGGGAATGAGAGAAATGCTCTCTCCGACTTCAGCCATTGCCGGGATGGGGTTAGACCGGGAGGTCGCTCTCTTGACAGACGGTCGTTTCTCCGGCGCCAGTAGAGGAGCTTCGATTGGCCATATCTCGCCGGAAGCGGCGGAGGGTGGGCCCATCGCTTTAGTTCAAGAAGGTGACCGGATTAGAATTGACATTCCCCAGAATCGACTGGACCTCCTAGTGGACGAGACAGAGCTGGAAGAGCGACGTCAGCGGTGGCAACGCCCGGCCCCGAAGGTGACCAAAGGATACTTAGCGCGATACGCTAAACAAGTAAAATCGGCAAACACGGGAGCGGTAATTGATGCCTGAGCAAGAAGACGACTGGGTGGAATTGTTGGAAGTGGATAGTACGGCCCAAGCGGATTTGGTAAAAAGTGTTTTGGCTGGCTCCGGAATAGATGCCCGTATTCCACATGAATTTTTTAGTCTGATTTATGGTGGAGTCTTTGGGATCAAACTCATGGTACGCCGGGCAGATCTGGAGCGGGCTAAAGAATTGCTGGCAGGGCGAGAATAGAAAGTGGATCGATTCGTAGGCACTTATTAATAAATATTCGTTAATAATGAATATTTATTATTGAAATGTTTCCAATCGTCAGGTATAATTACCCGTAACGAGTGATGTTGGGAGGGGTAAGCAGGATGATTAAGGTTGGTATAATCGGGGTAAATGGCTATGCAGGCGGAGAGGTGCTGCGTTTATTAACCCACCACCCTGAGGTAGAGGTGGCGGCCGTAGCTTCCAGATCCCAAGCCAACCGCTTGGTAGCGGATATTTTCCCTTCGCTGATTGGACATAAAACCGGGGAGATGCGGATTGTCGCCGTTGACGCCCAGGAGTTTTCTGGATGTGATCTGGTGTTTTTGGCCGTTCCCCATGGAGTGGCGGCCGAATTGGCACCGACTCTTCTTGAGCAAGGGAAAAAAGTAATAGATCTGGGCGCGGACTTCCGCTTTCGGGATGTAGAAGTTTACGAGGCTTGGTACGGGGTGAAACATGCGGCTGCTTCTTATTTGGCAGAGGCTGTTTACGGCTTACCGGAGTTATATAGAGAGCGGATTAAAGGCGCCCGCCTGATCGGGAACCCGGGGTGTTATCCCACCAGTATTCTACTGGGTATAGCTCCGTTGCTCAAGAGCGGGTTGCAAGAGGTGGAACTCTTGATCGCTGATTCCAAATCCGGAGTGTCAGGAGCCGGGCGTTCGCCAAAGCCGGATCTACACTATGCGGAAGTAGAGGGTAGTCTGAAGGCTTATGGTTTAGTCCGCCACCGACATGTGGCTGAGATTGAAGAAGTGGCTTCGGATCTGGCTGGCCGGGAAGTAAAGGTCTCTTTTACCCCGCATTTAGTTCCGATGGTACGCGGACTCTTCTCTACAATACATCTGATGATGACAGAAGTGATTACCACAGAGGAGTTAACCCGGGTTTATCAAGATTATTATCAAGGAGAGCCTTTTGTTTCCATCTTGCCGGAGCCGTGGTTACCGCAGACCAAAGCGGTTATTTATACGAATAATTGTCATATATCGCTACGGGTTGACCCCCGTACTAAACAGATTATTATCCTTTCGGCCTTGGATAATATGCTAAAAGGCGCAGCCGGCCAGGCTGTTCAGAACATGAATCTAATGTGTGGTTTAGACGAAACCCTTGGCCTCAATTTCACTGGAATCTGGCCATAAGTAGGTACAGAATAAACTGGGAAGGTGAGAGCATGAAAACGTTATCCGGAGGAGTAACTGTGGCCCGCGGGTACTCCGCTTCAGGATTGGCCTGCGGGATTAAAAAGAACGGCGCGCCTGATTTAGCCTTGGTCTTCTCGGAGCTCCCAGCCAGAGCGGCCGGGGTTTTTACCACCAATAAAGTAAAAGCGGCGCCGGTGATCATCAGTCAGGAGCGGGTGAAGGGTGCAGTAACCAGAGCGGTGATCATTAATAGCGGTAACGCTAATGCCTGTGTGGGGGAAGAAGGTTTATCCGCTGCTCGGGCTATTTCTCAAAGCGTGGCCGAGAGTCTTCAGATAAAGCCGGAGGAAGTATTGCTTGCTTCCACCGGAGTAATCGGGGTGCCACTTCCCACTGCTCGGATAGTGGACGCCATCCCTGCTCTGGTCAGTAGATTATCCACTGCCGGAGGGACAGCGGCTGCCCAGGCGATTATGACAACGGATACATACACTAAAGAATGGGCGATTGAGTTACAGAGTGGGATTCGCATTGGAGGGATGGCCAAAGGCTCTGGAATGATCCAACCCAATATGGCCACTTTGCTTTCGGTGATTACCACTGATGCCTTACTTGACCAGGAGGTTCTGCAGGAACTGCTGAAAAAAGCGGTGAACAAAACCTTCAACCGGCTCACAGTGGATGGCGATACCAGTACCAATGATTCTGTCTTCTTGTTGGCAAACGGCGCTTCAGGTAAAGCTGGATTAACCACGAAAGAGGAGATTCAAGAATTTTATGAAGGCCTTTATGAAGTCTGTCTCCAACTCGCCAAGATGCTGGTCAGAGACGGAGAAGGCGCTACCAAATTTCTTACTGTCCGCGTGTACCGGGCCTCTTCCGAGGTGGAAGCGGAGATCGCCGCCCGCGCCGTAGCCAACTCCAACCTGGTTAAGACCGCTTTCTTTGGAGAGGATGCCAATTGGGGCCGGATTTTGACGGCTGTGGGTTATAGCGGGATTAACTTTGTGCCGGAACGAGTAGAGATCTCCTTGGGAGATCTGCCGGTTTACTCCGGAAGAGGTTTACCTTTTGACGAAGAAGAGGCCGCGCGGATTCTGGGGGAGAAAGAAATCGAAGTTAACATTAACTTAAATCAAGGAGAAGCCGAAGCAACGATCTGGACCTGTGATCTTTCCTATGATTATGTTAAAATAAATGGAAGTTACAGAACATAAAGGCGATTACACGCACGGGCATGTGTAAGAAAGAGGAGGAGACAGGATGGACGAGTTTTTACAGCGGGCGCAGGTTTTAATTGAAGCGATTCCTTATATTCGGAGCTTCCACGGGAAGACTTTTGTGATTAAATACGGTGGTAACGCTATGGTCAACCCTGAGCTCAAAAAAGCGGTGATCCTGGATATAGTGCTCTTAAAATATTTGGGATTAAATCCTGTGATTGTCCATGGCGGCGGGCCGGAGATCACCAATCTATTGCAGAGGGTCGGAAAAGAGAGTCGGTTTGTCCAGGGGCAACGAGTGACGGATGAGGAGACCATGGAGATTGTTAATATGGTCTTAGCCGGTAAGATTAACAAAGAAATTGTGACCATGATCAATCAGGTCGGTGGTAAAGCAATCGGCCTTTCCGGGCAAGACGGCAACCTTTTGGTAGCAAAAAAGAAAGTTCTACCCAATGACCAGCAGGATCTGGGTTTTGTTGGAGAAGTAGAGTCTATTCAACCGGCTTTATTAAATCTCTTGATGGAAGAGAGTTATATACCGGTGGTGGCCAGCGTAGGAGTAGGGTTGGACAATCACATTTATAATATTAACGCTGATACGGTAGCCGGAGAGTTGGCTGCGGCCTTGCAAGCGGAGAAGTTAATTATTCTCACGGATATTGAAGGAATATATGCTGATCCGAAAGATCCCGGCAGCCTGATTTCGGCGTTAAAGATTGAACAGGCCAAAGAAATGATGGCTAAAGGGGTAATCGAAGGCGGGATGGTGCCGAAAGTTGAGGCTTGTATCTATGCGCTAAAGCATGGTGTAGGCAGAACACACATCATTGACGGCCGCCAATTTCATTCCTTACTCCTGGAGGTGCTGACCGATAAAGGAATTGGCACCATGGTGGTGGAATAACCTGCGGTCACAGGAGCAATATGCCTGTCTGACCGGGACTGGGAATAACCGGTGATTTTTAGAAGAATGGCGGTGGTAGGGTGTGGAGATGAAAAATTTATTGGAAAAAGCGGACCGGCTTTTCATGAAGAATGTTTCCAGGTTTCCAGTGGTTTTCGCCAGGGGCGACGGGGCATTTTTGTACGATACCGACGGTAAGCGGTATTTAGATTTCTTGTCCGGTATTGCCGTGCATGCCTTGGGGCATTCCCATCCCCGTCTGGCCCAGGCCTTGGCGGTACAAGCCAAGAAAGTGACGCATGTCTCCAACTTATTTTACTTGGAGGAACAGATCTTATTAGCTGAGAAATTGGTAGAAGTCTCCGGCCTGGATCGGGTCTTCTTTAGCAATAGCGGAGCCGAGGCCAATGAGGCCGCAATCAAGCTTGCCCGGAAGTACGGCCGGACAAAGCTAGGGGGTAGATACGAGATTATCTCTGCGGAGGGGTCCTTTCATGGCCGGACAATCGGCGCCTTGACCGCCACCGGGCAGCCAAAATATCAGGATGCTTTCCGCCCGTTGCCCGAAGGGTTTAAATATGCCAAGTATAATGATTTGGCATCCTGGGAAGCGGCGATTACTCCACAAACCTGTGCTTTTCTGTTGGAACTGGTACAGGGAGAAGGCGGGGTCAACCCGGCCACCCCGGAGTTTGTCCAAGGTTTGGCTGCCCTTAGCCGAAAACACGGAATCTTGATGATCTTCGATGAAGTCCAAACCGGCTTGGGCAGAACCGGTACATATTTTGCCTGGCAACATTTTGGTGTTAAGCCCCAGATCATGACCTTGGCTAAAGCGCTGGGATCCGGAGTCCCACTCGGGGCGGTATTAGCTGAGGAGGAGGTGGCGGCGGCTTTTGTTCCGGGTGATCATAGTACGACCGTTGGTGGTGGAGGGATCGCCTATGCCATCGCCTTGGAAGTACTGAAGACATTGGCGGAGGAAGATTTACCTAAAAAAGCAGGGATGCTTGGGGAGGAATTGCTGAAGACTTTCCATACTTGGCAAAAGGAGATCCCCATCATCAAGGAGGTACGGGGGTTAGGCCTACTGCTGGCTTTGGATCTAACTATCCCCGCCAAACCTATTGTTGAGCAATGCTTGGAAAAAGGGTTAATCGTGAATGCAGTAACCCAGACTGCGCTGCGGTTGGCCCCTCCGTTAAATATTGGTCAGGCTGAATTGAATCAGGGTTTGGACATTCTGTATGAGGTGCTGAAGAGTCAGGGCACCGCGTAAATCTTCTCTATGTCCGCCCGGAGATTTCGAAAAAGAGTTACCAGCATGAGAACGGATATACCTATAAACAAAACAATATTATCTTTGAGTTAATTTTCAGCGGATGATCAGGCGTATAATCCAAGGTTAAGTAGATGTTAGCGCGTACGGTCACGTATGGATCTCGTGCCTGCTCTATGCCGCAGTTCAACGCAGGTTTACGAAAATTCCCAAATGATGAGGCGAGGAAGAAAAGATGCCCAAAGATACAAGTTTGAATAAGATTTTGGTAATTGGATCGGGTCCAATCATTATCGGTCAGGCCGCCGAGTTTGACTATGCCGGTACCCAAGCATGTAAAGCCCTAAGGGAAGAAGGGGTAAAAGTAGTTTTGGTCAATTCCAATCCGGCCACTATTATGACGGATATGGAGATGGCAGATGAAGTATATATCGAGCCCTTAACAGTGGAAGCTGTTACTTCTGTCATTGCCAGGGAACGTCCGGATGGACTCCTGCCTACCTTGGGCGGACAGACCGGACTAAACATGGCTGTGGAATTGGCGAAAGCAGGTATTCTGGAAAAATATGGAGTACGAATTTTAGGAACTCCCCTCTCTGCCATTGAAAAAGCGGAAGATCGCGAGAAGTTCAAAGAAACCATGCTCTCCATCGGAGAGCCGGTTCCCGAGAGCACAATTGCAGAGAGTATGGAGGAAGCTTTTACTTTCGCGGAGAAGACCGGTTTTCCTATTATTGTGCGTCCGGCCTATACTCTGGGAGGCACCGGTGGAGGAATCGCTCTGGATGAACAGTCCTTCCGGGAGATTGTGAGTAGAGGGTTGAATAACAGTCCTATCCACCAAGTGTTGCTGGAGCGAAGTGTAGCCGGATGGAAAGAGATTGAGTATGAAGTGATCCGGGATGCCGCAGATAACTGTATTGCCGTCTGTAACATGGAAAACATCGATCCCATAGGGGTACACACTGGAGATTCCATTGTGGTGGCGCCAAGTCAGACCCTTTCCAACCGAGAATATCAGATGTTGAGGAACGCCTCCTTTCGCATTATTCGAGCGTTAGGTATTGAGGGCGGCTGTAATGTACAGTTAGCTTTGAACCCGGAGTCTTTTGAATATGTAGTAATCGAAGTAAATCCGCGGGTTAGCAGGTCCAGCGCTTTGGCATCCAAAGCTACGGGCTATCCTATTGCCAAAATTGTATCCAAGATCGCCTTGGGTTATACTTTGGATGAAATCAGAAACGCTGTGACCAAAGAGACCTTCGCCTGTTTTGAACCGGCTCTTGATTATGTAGTCATGAAGATTCCCCGCTGGCCCTTTGACAAGTTCCGTGGGGCTTTGCGCACCCTGGGCACACAGATGAAGGCTACCGGTGAAGTGATGGCGATTGAGCGGAGCTTTGAAGCCGCTCTGCAAAAAGCTGTACGCTCGCTGGAGATAGGGCTCTATGGGTTATGCCTCCCCGCGCTGGCCGGCCTCTCCAGAAAAGAATTGGAACGAAAGATTAAACAGACAGATGACGAGCGGCTCTTCGCCATTGCCGAGGGTTTCCGAAAAGGACTGACCTGTGCGGAAATTCATGAATGGACCAAGATCGACTCTTGGTTTTTAGAGAAGATAAAACTCCTCGTGGATGAGGAAGAGTCTCTCCCTCCCACTTTGGATCAGATGACTGCAGAGCGGTGGAGAAGGTTGAAACGGTTAGGTTTCGCCGATCGGTATCTGGCTTCCCTCTGGCAGGTAGAAGAGGATGCCGTGCGGCAAGCCCGACAGAAAGCAGGAGAGACAGCGGTCTACAAGATGGTAGACACGTGCGCGGCAGAATTCGAGGCCCGTACCCCATACTATTATTCAACATATGAAACTGAAGATGAAGTGATTTCCCTGCCTGGACGCAGGGTTCTGGTTCTAGGTTCCGGTCCCATCCGGATCGGACAAGGAATCGAATTTGACTATTGTTCGGTCCAAGCAGTCTGGGCTTTACGGGAGATGGGAATCCACTCCGTGATTGTAAATAATAACCCTGAGACGGTGAGTACGGACTTTGATACCTCCGACCATTTATATTTTGAACCCTTGACTGTAGAAGATGTGATGGCAGTAATCGAGCGGGAGCAGCCGGATGGCGTTTTAGTGCAATTCGGCGGACAGTCCGCTCTTAACTTAGCCGGTCCCTTGGATAAAGCAGGGATTCGGATTTTGGGGACGCCGGTGGAAAAGATTGATCTAGCCGAGGATCGGGGGAAATTTTCCGTATTTTTACAAAAATTAGGAGTACCGCAGACCGAGGGGGCTTCTGCCAGCTCGATGATGGAGGCGATGGGGATCGCTTTGAAGCTGGGTTTTCCTCTGATGGTCCGGCCTTCTTACGTTATAGGCGGGCGTGCTATGGAGATTGTCCACAACGAGCATGAACTTCATGACTATATGCAATTGGCCGCTCAAGTCAGCCCGGAATATCCCATCTTAATCGACAGGTATATTCTTGGTAAAGAAGTGGAGATCGACGCCGTTGCTGACGGAGTAGATGTCTTCATTCCCGGAATTATGGAGCATGTGGAGAGAGCCGGGGTCCATTCAGGTGATTCCATGGCGGTTTATCCCCCTAAAAATCTGACTACTGAAGAAATCGAGCAGGTAGTTGATTATACGATCCGGATCGGACGGGCTTTAGGGGTGAAGGGACTACTGAATATCCAGTTTGTTGTGAAACCCAACGGAGAGGTTTGTGTTTTGGAGGTCAATCCCAGGGCCAGCCGGACAGTGCCGGTTTTATCCAAAGTTACCGGTGTTCCCTTAGTAAAACTGGCCACCAGGGTTTCACTGGGAGAAAGCCTAAAAGAGCTGGGGTATCATACCGGCTTAATGACACCACCCCCCTATTGGACAGTGAAAGCCCCGGTCTTTTCCTTTGAAAAGCTCGGCTTGGTCGATATTTCTCTCGGGCCGGAAATGAAATCCACCGGTGAAGTGCTGGGTATGGATGAAGAGTATGCCGGCGCCCTCTATAAAGCGATCACTGCTTCCGGCGCCAGAGTACCGTTGGAAGGCACGATCCTGGTTTCCATCGCCGACCGGGATAAAGAAGAGTCCTTACCGGTTTTATGCGGTTTAGCAAAGAGAGGTTTTACTTTTTTGGCTACCCGGGGAACAGCTGATTTTCTCAAGAAAAATGGTCTGCATGCGGAGACGGTATATAAGATTGGAGAGGGGTTACCCGACGTTTTGAATGTGATAAAAAAAGGAAGAGTGGGGATGGTGGTGAACACCCCAACCAGGGGGAAAACTCCGGAGAGAACCGGGTTTGCCATTCGCCGGGCGGCCGTGGAATATGGAGTGCCTTGTTTTACCTCCCTTGATACACTACGGGCGGTCTTATACGCCTTACAAACCAGAGTATCCAAGGAATGGCAGGTTAAATCACTTACTGATTACCAAGGGATTAGGAAAAGCTACAATTTTAGTAAGTAAGTTGAGTAAAAAAGTATAAGTGATAGAGTGCATAAATAGAGTATAGAAATAGAAAAAGAAAAATCACGGCAAGCAAGAGCAAGAATAAGCGTGCGTATTGTGTACGCTAGTAAAGGG
>DATCJV010000019.1:0-8013 GCA_036562625.1 Bacillota bacterium
GGGTAATGATCGTCTCTATCTCTTCCGAACCCGCTCCAGGGTAATTAGTAGAAACCGCCACAATGGGAAATTGGATATTCGGATAAAGGTCTAATTTAAGCTTGTTCAAAGATAAGAGACCGACGAGAACCACCAGGGTAAATAGGATGGCGACTCCCACCGGGCGACGAATGGAGAGGTCGGTAATTTTCATTATTTCACCTCCACCAAAACGCCGTCAGTCAAGTAGTGTTGACCGGAGACTACAATCAGATCGCCTGGTTTTATCCCGGATGTGATCTCAACAGCTTTTCCATCATCAACCCCGGTGGTAACGGTTCTAGCCCGCGCCCGGCCGTCTTCCACCACATAGACTATTTTTTCACCGCTATATTCAATAACCGCCTCTCTCGGCGCCACCGGATTGGCCGGGTTACTCTCCCGCACCACGAAGAAGGCCTCGCCCACCATCCCGCCTTTTAGTTTCTCAGAGGCGTTTTCCAAAGCGATCTTAAACTCATAGGTTCTCAGTTGCGGATCAACCATACTGCTTAATACGGTTAGAACCCCGTTGATATACTCAACTTCACCGTTGGTCCCCACGGATACACTAACCGTCTGGCCGGCGGATAGAGCATTAATCATGCTCTGTCCTACATAACCTACGGCGTTAACCTTGCTCAAATCAGCCAAGCCAACTACTGGTACTCCCGGAGCAGCCATCTCTCCCTCACTGATCTTGATCATAGTCACATATCCGCTGAAAGGCGCGGTTAATCTGGCTTTCTCCAGTTGACTCTCGGCAATCTCCAGAGCGACGGCAGCCTGTTTGACTTGGGCCTCAGCCACTTCCAGCGTTTCTTTACTGGCGCCTTGTTTCGCCAGGGACAGACTTTCTTCTGCCACCCGCGCTTGGGCTACAGCAGAGTTATAGGCGGCGACCGCCGAATCGTATTGTTGCTTGGAGATTAATTCCTCTTCATATAACTTCTTCATGCGCTCCAGGTTCTTGGCTTGCAGCTCCAAATTGGCCTGGGCCTGTTTTAATTGGGCCTCGCTGATCTGAATATTCTCCGGACGGTTGCCCGCCTTAATATTGGCCAAATTCGCCTTTGCCACTTGCAGAGCGCTCTCCGCTTGCTTAATCTGATTCCTGATATTCACCTCATCCAACTGGATTAAAAGGTCTCCCTTTTTCACCTTATCGCCCAATTTCACCGGAACCTGCTTAACTGTTCCACCCATCTCAAAAGAGAGGTTTGTTTGCTGCGCCGCTTGAATCGTCACCGGCACCCGGGTTACCTCAGCAATCCTGGCGCCCTGGGCAACCTGAGTCTTCACAAAGATGCCCTTCTCCGTTGCTCCGGCGTGCGCTTGACCGGTCCCCTTCTTCCCACACCCGGTCAGCAGGAGGGAGAGGGCCGCCAGCATCAAGAAACTTCCTGTCAAGAACAGGGAATTATTGAGCACCCGGTTATTTTTCAAGTTATTCTTGTTCACTGATCTTACCTCCCTTAGCGTACTCAACCCGGTATTGACCTAAGGCCTTTTCCAGTCTCAGTTCGCTCAAAAACAGATCATATCTGGTGTTTAAATCATTGACCCTGGCTTGTTCCAAAGCGATTTGCGCTTCGTTGACTTCCTGCGCCGTACCGACCCCCACCTCAAAACGTTTCGTGGCGAGCAGTGCGTTCTCTTCAGCCAGTGTCAAGCCTAAAGCGGTTAATTCCAATCTTTGCCGCGCTTCCGCCAACGCTAGTGTGGCCTGTTTGATCTCGAGTTTGGCGCCTTGCACCGCCAGCTTTAATCCTTCTTCCGCATTTTTCAACCCTTCCTTCGCCGCTTTCACCGCATTCCATGTCTTTCCGTTCAACGGCGGCGACCAACTTAAGCCGAGAGTAATGGTCTGGCCGGGGTCGTCAAAGTCAAAGACAAACCCATCGGCGCCGTTCTGTGAGTATTGCACATTCAGATAAGCCACAGGATAATAACCGGCGCTGGCCATCTTCACTCCGTATTCAGCGATCTCTACAGTGACTTGGCTGGCCAGTAAATCCAAGCGTTCCCGCAGGATTTGTTCTTCGCTGACCTCAACTTGGGGGGGAATCCCTTGAAGTTCAAGAAAGCCCGGGTCTTCAATTAGGCGAAGTTCCGTGTCTTGATCCATCCCGATGCTGTTTTTAAAGGCAGCCAAGGACATTTTGCTTCCGTTCTCCATTTGTAATAGATTCTGTCTGGCTTGCGCCACCGCCAACTCCATCTGTAACACCTGGTTCTTCGTGAACAACCCGGCCTCATAGTGTGCCTTGGCGATCTCCAGATTCCGCCGGGCTTGGGCCAAGGAGCTCTCGGCAATCTTCACCAGCTTTGCGGTTTTGATCGCCTCCAGGAAGGAGCTGGTCACGGAGAAGGCCAATTCTTGTCTGGCCTTTTCATAATCGAGTTTATTCAGGTAGGCGTTGCGTTCCGCAATTTTATACCCCAGCCAGACCGGGGCGGCAAAGATGCTTTGTGTAATATCAACGGAGGCTACATAAGGGGTTTCCTCCACTTTTCCATCGCCGCCAAATAGTGGGTTTGACAGCAATTCGGCAAGGGGATTCGTTCCCCCGTCCACGTAATTGAGGCCTACCTTTACCTGGGGTAAAAATTCCCCCCCGGCCTCCTTCTTCTTCGCCTCGGCTTGTTCCAGTGTGTGCTCGGCAATTTTCAGAGTAGAACTATGTTCCAAAGCGTAATTAATCGCAGCCGCCAAATCCATCTCCACAATCTCCTGGCTCAGTGCCACAGGGGGGCTGCCAACTATACCCGCTATCATAAGCGTTGCAATCACCAATGCGCACCCGCGCCTGACCAGTGGTGTAGCCTTCTTCACTCTTTCCTTACCTCCTATATACCAGCTTTTCGGGATATTCCTTTCCCGGCCGGTTTTCCATTATATACTCTTCCTATTCTTCGCCCTCTACCATAAACAGTCAAAATTTTATTCATTCGCCACCTCTCGCCGTTCCTCTTCCTGTGGTTCAAACTTTATAAGATCACCGGGCTGACAGGCCAACTCTCTACAGAGCGCCTCCAAGGTGGAAAAACGGATGGCTTTTGCTTTGTTATTCTTAAGAATAGAAAGATTGGCCATGGTAATGCCCACCCGATCCGCCAGATCTGTAAGTGACATTTTTCGCTCTACCAGTATCCGGTCGAGATGCACAATTATACTCACTTGGGCTACCTCCTTAGAACACGTACTCCACTTCCGGGCCTATCCAATCTCCGGCTTCTCAGGATATATCAGATCACCATCTCAACTGAGAAAATACATCTTCACCAGTCTCTGTAGAAACTTACCCCGCATCGCCGGCGCTAGAGTTATCCTTGCCAGGTTCGCGCTTCTTCTCAAGGGCGCTGCGGAGACAACTAAATAGTCAGATTTTGATCCTCTTTAATCTCGGTCCCTTCTTTTAAGACCTCCGCCAAGACTAATACGCATAAACCCGCAAGCAGAGCCGGGAAGTTCAATCCGAAATCCGGTACAAGCCGCATGCCTTGGATTATAATGTGTTGTACTACGAAATACCCGATCAGATACTCCACGATTGACTGAAAAACTGCGCCCACCAAAACGATTACACCGATTTTTCTGACCCGTAGCACGTTTTCTTTAACGAATGGCTCTTCCTTTACTAGATTGGAGAAGATCTTCCTCAATTGATACAAAATAAATAGAGATACCGCAATGAAACAGATCGCCGAACCGAAAACTACTACAATAGTAATCCGGGGGAGGGGTCTTATTGTCACCATCCGCAGATCAATAAAGAACTTCAACCCCGGCGCCTGAAAAGAAAAGTCCTTCATCAGCTGTGGAAGTATCTCAGAACCATGGATGGTGAAGAAGAACAACCCCAGGAATAAAACACCACCCATAATCAGATTAAAATACCATGCGATGTTACAGGCAATCCTTAGAAAAGACGAGATTGAATTCTTTCCCAGATACCGCATTAAGACTCCTCCTTAAACCATCAACACCTATATTTTCTTGAAGTCTCCTTTTTTCCCTCAAATACCGTATATAGGATAACAGAGTGTCCTGACGTTTGTCAATAAAATTTTATTGAAAAACAATAAATTATTATCGGTTAACAATAAATTTACATAAAAAGACGCCCAACGAAGATCGCTCGGCGTCTCTAGAAGATAGACCCGGTTCTTAATGGGCGTATGTAATTATTCAGCAGAACGTGACTAAGATCCGCACCGCCTGTAATCTGGCTGTCTTTTTCCAGCTACCCTCTATTTCCTGGAGGCATATGACTAAGCCAGGCAGGACAGTAAATAGCGCAATCCCACCCCGCCCATCATCCCCAGCAGCACACTTAATAAAGTACCGGTCAGATAATACTCGGCAAAATCCTTCTGGTTCAACTCACTGAATCTGGCGATTGACTTGGCGGTGAAGACAAAGGCGACCGCGCTGAAGTAGTCCAGAGCAGTAAAGGTGATAATCAACGCTCTTTCCAGCATTCCCAAGTAATAGCCGACTTTTTTAATCTCGGCCACCTCTTTACCGGTGAAAGCGGACCGGTCGTCCCTATTTCTTAGGGAAAAGAGCGGTAAATCAAGGACCTTCTTTATAAAGACCGCGCCCCCATTGATTACTGAGGTATACACGATTAAGGTCAGAAGCGCTTTTTCAGCAGACACACCTTGAAAGAAAAGCTCCCACACGGCTACGGCTTTGGGAAATAAAAGACCGGACACGGCGGTCTGCACCCAATTATTACCGGTGAATTCAATTACTCCCCAAAAAATATAAATTAAGATAAGATGAATACCTTGATCAAGCAGAAAAAGAGGGAGAGCCGTGTTCTTCTCTGCAGTGAAAAGGTTTTTAAGCAGATCCACCATGATATGGAGGAGAGAAAACAGGAAGAGGGCGAGCAGCAATTCCAAGTTAAAATAAGGCAAAAGTAAGACGACAGAAGTCAGAAAGACAATGAGTAAATGTTTGACAAACCCCCGCCACCGGAAGGCGCTCTTCTCCGCACAGATCCGGTGGGTTTGAAAGAGAAAATCCGCCACTATATGTCCGAGTATGAGCAGGAATAAGCTGTTCAATGCGGTCAGCTCCTTTCACCATAAAAAGGGATAATTTATGTTCTTCACCACGCTGCTGGTTAATTGATAGGCGGACACCGGTAGTACACTAATAATAGTATAAAATGCTCAACCTGGTGAAACCTGGATTAATTCACTGACAAACTCCCGGTATTCTTCTTCCACCGCTTTAACCACCTGCCACCTGGCGGCCACACACCGTTTTTCCACGTTCTGAAAGGCGATCCCCAACTGCTCCGCGGTTTTTTTGAGGGTTCCCGTTTTTTCGTATAGATGAATGGCCTCCCATTGTTGTGCAGTCCATTTGTCCTGAATGAGATCGAGGAGTCTTAAGATAGGTGAGACGCCTTTTTCCAATAAGGAATTTTCCGTACGGAGCCTGGTCTTCTCCCACCTTCTGCCTTTTATCTCATCCAACGCTTCCCGGGCCAGATGAAAAGCTTCCCCATTCATTGCCCAAGAATCCGCCGGATTAACGGGAGTAGAGATCCGGCCAATTCCGATTCCGATCCGGATGGTCAAGGGAAAAAACCTGTAGCGAAGCTTTCTCAAGATCGGCAAGAGATTTTCAGGGGATCTGAGCACTCCCTGTGCTTCGTCACCCCTGGAGAGGGAGAACTTAACGACTAAATCTTCTTTGATCTCGCTATTAAAAAATTCGAGCCGTTCTTGGATTTGTAAGACTTCCTCCGGGCGGTAGAATTTTTTCTTGGAATCAACAATATCGGCGGTGAGTACCGTGTAGGTTGTGTGCATATTATTCACCCCATATACGGTTAATTATATATATTCACCCTAATTATGGTGTATAATTCGTCCTCATTCTCTATTTTCCTCCTATTATTGCCAACTTTTGCCTGTCATATGCGAAACCAGCCGCCAGTCTCTCTCCTGAGCGTAGAAACTCTGAACAGATGAAAAGCTCATTCCATTAAAAAAAGCAGCGCAGTTGGCTGCTTTTTTTACCCAGTCTACACTTGGTCAATGGCCTGACGCACTTCTGCAATGAAACCACCGACCCGGGCGGCGACTACCGGAAAAGGCTCCCTGGTTATCCTTTTCACTACAGCGCTGCCGATGATGACTCCTGCCGCCGACCTGGCGACTTCTTTGGCCTGCTCCGGTCCAGAGATCCCAAAGCCTACCGCCACCGGTTGCCCGACTTGAGCTTGGACTTTTTCGATTAACTCCGGCAATTCGGAGGTAAAGGCGGCGCGTTCCCCGGTGACGCCCCGGACGGAGACCAGATAAATAAAGCCCGTATTATGCTCGGCAATGATCTTGATCCTCCGGGATGAGGTGGTCGGCGCGATCAGAAAATTAACGGCCACAGCATGAGCTGAAGCCAACCTTAGCAACTCCTCGGCTGCCTCCGGCGGCAAATCCGGAATCACCAAACCGTCTACACCCACCCTGGCCGCCTCACTAATGAACCGTTCCACTCCGTATTGGAGAAGCAGGTTATAATAGATCAAGACCACCAAAGGCACGGAAACTTTGGTTCTCACTTCCTCCACCAGCATGAAAAGGTGCGCGAGGCGAAAACCTCCTTCCAAAGCCTGCTGGGCGGCGGCTTGAATCACCGGACCGTCTGCCAACGGATCGGAGAAAGGGACTCCGATCTCAATCAGATCGGCGCCTTTCTCCTCCAAAAGGGGGATCAGCCCCTTAGTGTAAGCGAGGGAAGGAGCGCCCGCCATCAAAAAAGGGATCAACGCCTTTCTTCCTTTCGCCGATAATTCCGCCAGTTTTTCCCGGACTCTATTCATAGCTCCACCCCCAAATATGCGGCCACTGTATTCAGGTCTTTATCCCCCCGGCCGGAGACGTTTACGATTACCATCTGCTGCGGCTGATAGGTTTTCGCCTCTCTGATTACGGCAGCCAAGGCATGAGCGCTTTCTAAGGCCGGAATAACCCCTTCACACTGAGAAAGCAGGGTCAGGGCTTGCACTGCCTCCTGATCGGTGGCTGTTTCATAACGTACTCGTCCGCTCTCTTTCAGATAGGAATGTTCTGGACCCACTCCCGGATAATCAAGACCAGCCGAGATCGAATGGGTCGGCTTTACCTGCCCGTCCTCATCCATTAGTAAATAACTGAAGGCGCCATGTAACACCCCCGGCCTTCCCCGATTCAAAGTAGCCGCGTGCCGCCCGGTCTCGAGGCCCTCCCCGGCCGCCTCCACTCCCACCAGTTCGACCTGGCGGTCATCTAAGAAGGGATAAAAAATCCCAATCGCGTTGCTGCCTCCGCCCACACAGGCATAGATGGCATCCGGCAACCGGCCGGTCTCCGCCACAATCTCCTCCTTGGCCTCCCGTCCGATCACTGTTTGAAAATCCCTGACCAACGAAGGATAAGGGTGCGGTCCGGTGGCCGAACCCAAGAGATAATAAGTATCATCCACATTGGTCACCCAATCTCTAATCGCTTCATTGGTCGCATCTTTCAGGGTGCGACTACCGGAGGTAACCGCCCTTACCTCCGCGCCCAGCAGTTTCATGCGGAAGACGTTCAGGGATTGCCGGCGGATATCTTCCTCTCCCATGTATACTACGCATTTTAAGCCGAAGAGCGCGGCTACGGTCGCCGACGCTACTCCGTGCTGGCCGGCGCCGGTCTCGGCCACAATCCTTCGCTTACCCATTCTTCTGGCCAGCAGGATCTGACCCAGGGCATTGTTGATCTTATGCGCGCCAGTATGGTTTAAATCTTCCCGTTTTAGATAAACCTGAGGCCCTCCCAGTTCGGCGCTGAGTCGGGCGGCTTTATAGAGGGGGGTCGGCCGCCCGGAATACTTCTTCAAATAGTATTCCAGCTCCCGCTGGAACTTCATGTCTTGCCGGCATTCCTGATAGACCCTGTCCAGCTCGGCTAAAGCTTCCATTAGTGTTTCCGGGACAAATTTACCGC
>DATCJV010000020.1:0-3625 GCA_036562625.1 Bacillota bacterium
AGGCGCCCTTACCTGTCTGGCTGTTCAGTTTTCAGGGTTCAGCTATTTTTTGCTTCGCGTACCAGGGTTTTTCTCCTCTCCCCCGGACGCAAAATGTATTTTACCACATCTTTTTGCCCTTGTCTACATCTTTTTTTTAGATTTTTGAATCAGCTTAGTATATCGTCTTAGTATAAATATTTATATCATAATATATCAAATTTTATTTTATATTACCTGTTACATAAAAACAAGCGCCTCCGGTTTAACAGAGGCGCTTGTTTGATTTAGATTTTAGATCTTATAATGTGGCAACGATTTTAGCGGTGTAGCTGACTTCGCCATCCTTGCCTTCTTCTTCAAACATCTTGTAACCCACTTCGAAGGAAGCATCTACGCCATCAGCCAAACCATAAGTAGCTTTCCCACCAACCTGGGAGTCACCATAAGCTCTGTACCAACCCTCTAATTTCAGAGCATCGATAGTGTAGGCGACACCGACTTTGTAGCTAATTTCGTCTAAATCTTTAACTTCGTTATCGCTTTCATCTTTAGCACTGATGAGATAATCAAGATAACCGTTGACGGATAAAGCATCGGTCAAGTCGTAAGAAAGATCGGCAAAGAGGATAGTTGCTTTCTCGGCATTATTAAATCTCTTCTTGATGTCTTTCTCAGCCCTCCAGGCCTCGTTAATCCGCCACTCTTCGTTGTCAACATCATCAGCACTAATCGACTTAAAGTAACCATCTTGCACTAACAAACCGGCTTTTGCGCTTAAAGCATTCAGATCATAGGTAGCAGTCGCAAAAATAGCATTCTTTTCGTCTTCATCAACTTCTGTATTGTCATCCCGGTTATTATATTCGGCGTTTACCACCAAATTATCGATCAGGTTGAAGGTTCCATAGAAACCAAAGGCCTGTTTTGTACCCTCGCTGCTTTGGAAACCGCCACCGAGAGTAAACAGATCATCCGCATATTCGCCTTTGATAACATAGTTATACTCAGGATTACCAGCGTTAAAAACGGTATTTACGGTTAAACCATCAATCAAATTCAAGGTCACACCAAGACCGGCAGCCTTTTTGATCGGGTTTTCTTTCAGGTCTCTACCGACTTGATCATCAATGCCGGTGGAAGCCTTTACAGTAAAGAGATCTCTTTCTACTTGAATCCAACCTTCACCGTCGAAAACGAATTCTTTCTTGAAGTCTTCAAATTCGACTTCACCATGACCTTCTTCGCCCTCATCTTGATCTTCATAGATGTCAGAATGGGCTTCAACTTTGGTCTTGACACCAGCAGTCACACCATTGCCATAATCTTTGGTGAAATCCACGGTAACTTTCGCTTCTTTATTCTCATCTTTAAACCCAGGATCATTCTCAGTGCTGCCCCACGCTACTTCAACTTTACCCGAGTAGGAAACTTCTACCGCAAAAGCAGCAGTCGCTAAGGAAAGCACCATTAATACGGTAAGCGCTAATACTAACGCTTTTTTCAATTCAAACCCCTCCTAAGTTATTGTTCAAAAAAATTTAACCTTTTGTTGAAATACAGGGAATCATCCCGTCTGTTTGGTCATAAACCACCTCCTGCGCTCCGGAAACCAAGCTAATCTGTTTCCTTCCTGATTCTTTATACATCCCGAAGTAAAAATATTCTAATGATCCTCCTGGATGTAATTCCACTTATTCTCCATATTGCCTGTTATTCCTTCCGGAAGAGAAAATTTTCGTGATTAATACGGAATAATCCATAAGCAACACTCTATTTATTCTATTTACTGCCAATAAATCCTTCTTACTTGCTAAAAAAGATTAATGTTTATATATTTTTAACATTCTTTCTATTCTTTGGGCCGCATCAGTGGGAAGAGGATGACGTCCCGGATGGAAGGAGCGTCGGTCAAAAGCATCACTAAGCGGTCAATGCCAATCCCCATCCCGCCGGTGGGCGGCATCCCATGCTCCAGTGCGACGAGGAAATCCTCATCCCAAACCATCGCTTCTTCGTTTCCTTTAGCCTTCTCCCGGGCTTGGGCGATGAAACGTTCCCGTTGGTCTAAAGGATCATTCAGTTCGGTGAAGGCGTTGGCCATCTCCCGGCCGTAAATAAAGAGTTCAAAACGGTCGGTCAATTCGGGCCGGTCCGGTTTGCGTTTGGCCAAAGGGGAGACTTCGATGGGGTAGTCCACAATAAAGGTGGGTTGGATCAGTTTTGGCTCGACAAAGGCGTCAAAAATTTCATCCAGGACTTGCCCTTTGGTTTTTAATTCTTTTGTGTTAATCCCCAGCCGTTCGGCAATGGCCAGAGCCGCTTCGTCGCTGGTGGCCTCCTGAATCCAGTCAATTCCGGTCTCCTGTTTGATCGCGTCGATCATGGAGAGCCGGGGCCAAGGCGGCGTCAGGTCAATCTCCGTTCCTTGATAAGTCAGTTTCTTCGTGCCAAGCACTTCCTGGGCCACATGGGCGAAGAGGGTTTCGGCCAGTTCCATCATGTCGTTTATATCTCCATAGGCCTGGTAAAGTTCCATCATCGTAAACTCGGGGTTATGTTTGGTGGAGATCCCTTCGTTCCGGAAACACTTCCCGATCTCGTAAACCCGCTCCAGTCCGCCGACGATCAATCGTTTATGGTAGAGCTCCAGGGCAATCCGTAGCGTAAGGTCAAGATCGAGGGCATTGTGGTGGGTGTTAAAGGGGCGGGCATGTCCGCCGCCGGCGATCACACTCAAAACCGGTGTTTCCACCTCGAGAAAACCCCGTTCGTCCAAAAAACGGCGGATGGTGGAGATGATCCGGGTCCGTTTGATAAAGGTCTCCCGCACTTCCTGGTTGGAAATGAGGTCCAAATAGCGCTGGCGGTAACGGGTATCCACATCCTTCAATCCGTGCCATTTTTCCGGGAGCGGACGGAGGGCTTTTGCCAACAACTCCCAACGCTGAATCTGGACAGTAATCTGACCCCGGTGGGTGCGGAAGACGGTTCCGGTCACGCCGATGAGATCGCCCAGATCCAGTTCGGTAAATTGCCGGTAGGATTCCTCCCCCAGGATGTCGATCTTGGCGTAAATCTGCATCTCCCCGCTGCGGTCGGATAAATTGGCAAAGCAAGCCTTCCCATGGCCACGGAAGGTCATTAGCCAGCCGGCGATCGTCACTTCCTGGTTTTCCAGGGTGTCAAAGTTATCTATAATCTCTTGATGCTGGTGGGTCCGGAGGAAACGGCGCCCGAAGGGGTCGCGCCCCTCCTCCTTAATCTTTTCCAGTTTGGCCAGGCGGTTCTCCATCTCTTCCGTGCGGGCGACGGTCCCAAAAGTATTCTGTTCGTCCATCCTCTTACCTCCTGTGTCTTTAAACTTCATCAATCCTTGGCGCGCAAGTCCGTTCACTTGAAATTATAATGAAGATTAATTTGAGTATTGAATCTATTATACACCAAAAGGAGGGGTAGGCCCCTCCCTTCTTTAAAAAAACCCGGTCTTCCGGGTTTATTTGTTAATCGCTGTTACCCGGTAATGAAGGGTTCCGGCGGGCACATTTATGGCGAGTTCCTCCCCGGCCTTCCGGCCAAGCAGCGCTTTTCCCACCGGTGATTCGTTGGATATTTTTAACTGGGAAGGATTGGCTTCCGTCGACCC
>DATCJV010000021.1:0-1868 GCA_036562625.1 Bacillota bacterium
CCTTTGCCGGCTCCAAGCTTATTTTCAACTTCTACTTCCATCATTTTATGGCATAGCCATTGAAGCATGGAAAGCATGGGATCCGGTTCACTTAAAAATTTCAGTAGCATTTTTTCTAAATTCGCGGTATCCTTATGGTAAGCCATCGGACAACACTCCTTTTTGGTTTAGTTCAGCAACTTACCATTTCGGAGTCCCGATGGCTTTTCCTTTATGAAATTGCGAACTTAATTATACACTAACAAAATATATCAATAATTATAATAAGTGGTTTTATTTATGAATTATATTCTAATAATTTATTAGTAACAATTCATATTTGGTCACGAATTTTAGCAGGGTAATTAATTCCGGGCAAAGAAAAAACCCCTGTTTAGGGGTTGGCGAACATTGAAATATACAGTTACTTCATAATAAATAAACCCTGGTATTTCTTCAGTGGCATCCGGAGCAGGAGCCGCCGGAACAGCCGGCGCAAGAACCTCCTGACGCTGAGGAGCGGAAGGTGGAGTCGCCGGAGGAGGACTTCACGGCAAAGCCGCAGACGGAGATCAGGCGGGTGGTCTCTCCCGATTGACAGGCCGGGCAGGGGACCTGGTCTGTGCCTAACCGGCAGAGTTCTTCGAATTTTTGCCCACAATTCTGACAAACAAATTCATAGATCGGCATGATCTTCACCTCAATTCTTAGTATGTGGCGGTGGGCGCCTTCTGAGCCTTCGGAAGCCAACAGAAAGCGCGTTTTTTCTTTTTATACATCAGATCATTTAAGTAAGTTAATGAAAACCGGATAAAAAAGAAGGGGTTCTCCCCCTTCTTTCTTCCTTCCTAATCCAGAAAACGATGAATGATTGACAGTCCGCGCCTGAAGCATCTTTCCGCCGAAAGGCTCTCCGCTTTAACCTTGGCGGGCTTTAAGCGCCTGTTCGTAGTCTTCGCAGGTCACGCTGCTTGGATCAAGCGCGAATAATCGTCACCAAATCGCCGTTTTTAAGCGCGGCGGCGTTGGCTTCGTCCGTGTCAACGTGTAAATCCTTGGCGTATTTGGGACCGACCCGGACCAGAACATTTTCGAAAACAACCGAACGGGGACCTTCGGTTTTGACACTGATATAGTCTTTATCCTTCAGACCCAGTTCTTCCGCTTCAGTGGTGTGCAGGTGCAGGTGACGCTGGGCGATGATCACGCCTTCCTGAAGATCGATCTTGCCTTTGGGTCCCTCAATTGTCAGCCCGGGCGTTCCGGCCAAATCTCCCGAATCGCGCACAGGCGGTTTTACTCCCAAGGCAAAGCAGTCGGTAATTGAGACCTCCACCTGAGTCTGGAGACGGACCGGGCCAAGAATTCTTACTTTTTTTATGGAACCTTTAGGCCCGATCAGGTCTACAGTCTCTTCCGCCGCAAACTGTCCGGGTTGCGAAAGGTCCTTTTTGAATGTTAATTGGTAGCCGGGGCCGAAGAGCAACTCCAGATCTTCTTGTGACAGGTGAACGTGGCGGTTGGAGATACCTACCGGGACCTTTGCAGACATGTATATGTACCCCTTTCTGTTAATATTAATAATAATTATTTTAATTTGACCCAGAAAAAAAACCGGTCTTTCCCGGTATCTCTGGTCAGTAAATGGCAGGGGAGGCAGGACTCGAACCCGCAACCACCGGTTTTGGAGACCGACGCTCTACCAATTGAGCCACTCCCCTGTATTCTCAACAATTTTTATTATAACTCCTAATTATCGCCGTGTCAAGCTTGAGGTGGTCAATGATCGTGTCAAGACACTGTAGATTTTTTGAACCTCACATAGAGAACATTCAGTTAGACAGCGTTTTGTTTATTTAAACCTTTCAAAGCCATTCTCGTTAGGTTAC
>DATCJV010000024.1:0-5767 GCA_036562625.1 Bacillota bacterium
TCGACCTCACGCGCGATCTCCGGATCCGGTTCATATAATTCCACCTCAATTTTGGGTTTACCGATCTCCTGTTGAATTTTTTCTTGGATAGCCACCAGTTTTTTTATTTCTTCATGCCCAAAGAGAATGGCCTCCAACAACTCTTCTTCAGGTACTTCATTGGCGCCTGCTTCTACCATCATGATAGCGTCCTTGGTACCGGCGACTATGATGTCAAAATCGCTCTTGGCGTCTTCTTCCACTGAAGGATTGATGATCAGACGTCCGTCGACCCGTCCCACATGAACACCTGCGATCGGCCCGGCAAAGGGAATCTCTGAAATGGTCAAAGCTAATGAAGCGCCGAACATTGCGGTTGTATCTGAAGGGTTGTTCGGATCCGCAGAAAGCACCGTCGCTACGATCTGCACATCATTACGGAAACCCTTCGGAAAAAGCGGACGGAGCGGACGGTCAATCGTTCTGGCCGCCAGGATAGCGCTTTCCGGAGGCCGGCCTTCCCTACGGAGAAAACTTCCGGGAATCTTACCGACTGCATAAAGCCTCTCTTCATAATCGACTAATAAAGGAAAGAAATCAATTCCTTCCCTTGGTTGAGCAGCTAATACTGCTGTTACCAAGACAACGGTATCTCCGTATTTAACCAAGACTGAACCATTAGCCTGTTTAGCCACTTTACCGATTTCCATAATAAGTGGTCTGCCTGCTAATTCTTCTTTCCAAACATGCAAATGTATATACCTCCTTTCCAATCCTGTTCACAAAATATGGCCATCTGTCTCTGGCCCTTTAATTACTTAATCATAGATTTCGCGAAAGCGCAATCTATTTTTGGTTTTGCCGAAATTCTCGCCCTCATACCCGGCTGCGTCTCTGATTATAGTGGGCGGCCTCCCCCCGCGCCATAATGAGTACAGAAATCTGATCTCCGGTCCGGAATAGGCCGGGGCAATTCTTCCCGTTGTCGTTTAGTCTGCCACTAAATGGATTTAATTAAAAGAAAAGCGGGCAACCCGCTTTTCTTTATTTACGCAGACCGAGACGGTCAATAATCGCCCTGTAACGCTGGATATCCTTTTTAGACAAGTAGTTCAGCAAACCGCGTCTTTGACCAACCATTTTTAGTAATCCTCTGCGTGAATGATGGTCTTTCTTATGAATCTTCAAGTGTTCAGTAAGGTAATTAATGCGTTCGGTTAAAATGGCGATCTGAACTTCCGGAGAACCTGTATCGCCCTCATGGGTCCGGTACTTCTCAATGATTTGTCTTTTTGTTTCTTGGTTCAAAGCCATGTCTAATTCACCTCCTCTTTGTCCACTAACCCCCCAACCGCGGTAACCGTTGGAGGAGCGGTTATCCCAGATGGGGTTAAGATTGAAAATGTATGAAGCGCACACCTTTTAAAAAAACCGGCTCGCACGCCAGAATAAATTTTACCACAGTTCACATCCAGTGTAAACCATTTGTTTTCAACACCTTGTGAAGCGTGCCACCGTGCGCATAAAATGTTCGTTCAGAGTAATTAAATAACCTGCTCCGGCCAGTTTCTTTCTTACATAATACCCCGGTGATAATGACCTCTGGTCAACTTCCGGCCGGTAATCCGTTCCAATTCCGCCCAGACTTTAACCCGCCACTCCTCTTCGGCCTTTTCTTGCGCGTAAGCCTCTTGAAAGATCCTGATAATTTCTCCGTTGGTCTGGGCCGGGTAATAGCGTAAATCCAAACGCAAGCGTAACGCCCGGTTGCTCAAGTCCGGTACTTCTCTGACCAAGCAAAGGTCTCTGCTGTTCAACAAATGCATCCGGCAAAATTCATCCGTTAACACGGGAAAATCAATTCCTTTTCGATCCCTTAAGAAAAAGCGTCCTTCGCGACAAGTTCCTGTACACTCTTGCGGAGAACTTCCCCCGACCCAAGCGCCAATCGGACAAAATTGTGAGACCATTAATTCGATGGGTCCGAAGACGACTAATTCCAAATCATACCGGTTTAATTCAGTGTTTTGGAGTAGAGAAATGATCTCTTTCCGGGAAAGCTCCGGAGAGAAGGTAAAGCCTTTCACGGTCTTTTCGGCAAGGAGAGTCGCACCGTAACTATTAAGGGTATGAAAGCCATAGTCCAGATAGATCGGAAGCTTCGTCTCCGCCAGGACCCTCTGTACACTGCCAGGGAAAGTAACCAGCACGGCAGCGGGGTTTAGTTCTTGAATAAAATTCAGGTAATCAGTGAGGTGGGTCCGCTCTCTTTGCCTGGTGATCTTAGGTAAAGCAATAGTCAGCTCCGCCCCTGCCTGTCCAATAATTTCTGCTGCTTGCTGTAAAGCTGCTCTATCCCAACGAAAACTTGGCTGATAAGTCTCTCCTCCAATTATAAAACTGGTGACTTCCAGAGAAAGGGCTACTTCAAGAGTTTTTAGATCCCCGGCATAGACTGTAAAATAAGATTTCCCAGTCCGTGGCCGGCCAGTTCGTCTCTGTTCAGCCTCGATCCTTACTTCTCGCAGAGCAGCGGGCCGACTTCGACGTGTCCTGTACCTTTCCAACCTTTTGGCACTGAGCTCTTGGACGATTCTTCTTCTTAATTCATGGATTTTACCATAGGGGAAGATCGGTTCTCCGCTGATCTCCGCTTGAAACTCTTCAACAATGAAAGGGGAATCCCCCATTCTGGTCAAATGTTCTTTCAATACTTCTTCCGTAACCGGTCTTTTCTTGGCCACACCAGCTTTCTCTTCCGAAGTTACGGTGACGGAATGTCCTTCCTGGTCCCAACAGGTCGCGACCAAAGGTTGATTCGGGGCCAGCCAGGCCTGGAGACGACAAGGCAGCCTGCTTTCGACAAAATCATTCCTGAGCATCTTTTGAATCTGCTCTGTAATTTTCCGGGATGAGGTGAGAAAGACCCTGTCTCCGGGGTAGGCGGATTTTGGTAAAGCGAATACTACTATGTCGCCGGGGGCGGCTTTTTCCACTCTGACTCCGTTGAGTCTCAGATCTTCAACGATGGCCCCCAACCGCCCCCCTTTTTTGACCCAAACTTCAATTCCGTCTCCTTCCCTGATCCCGGCTTCGAGCGCCACAGTCACCCGGCCTTTCTGCTGGTTATAAGCGGTAACCCGGCCTAAAAAACGCCCTCTATTGCTGGGCCGGTGAGCGCTCATCAGTTCGGGTCCCAGATCCTGATGTAGATAGCCGGCGGACAGGCCACGATTAAAAACGGTCTCTAAAGTTTTGAGTTCATCAGGTTCAGGCCTAAAATGTCCCGCCTCCGCTTCCAGACGATGCAGAGCGTTTCTATAGACCCTCACTACAGTCCCAACATATTCCGGCCCCTTCATTCTGCCCTCAATCTTCAAGGATTTAACGCCGGCGGCGGCGAGCGCCGGCAGATACGGCAAGAGCGAAATATCCTTGGGAGAAAGCAGATGGGCGCCTTCAGTTTGCACTAGGGAGAGGTCTTTTTCTTTAAATCCGGTAGTAGTCTGCGGACAGGAGCGGATTAATTGATACTCCATTCGGCATGGTTGGGCGCACCGCCCGCGGTTGCCACTTCTGCCCCCAATTAGACTGCTGAAGAGACAGGCTCCAGAGTAAGAGACACATAAAGCTCCATGCACAAAAACTTCAAGTTCCATTCCGGTTTCCCTATAAATCTCCGCTATTTCTCCAACAGAAACTTCTCTGGCTAGAACCACTCTTTTTACCCCAAGCTCTTGGAGAAGACGGACACCAGCCACATCAGTCACAGTCATTTGCGTGCTGGCATGAACTTCCAAATCCGGCCATAAACGGCGGATTAGATATAAAAGCCCCATATCCTGTATGATCAGGGCATCAACCCCCAACTCGTACAAGGCGGCAATATAGTCTAAAGCCGGCGTCAGCTCATCCTCTTTGATTAAAGTGTTGACGGTTACATACATTTTCCTCCCGCGTAGATGCAGATAGTCGGCTACTTCAGCCAGTTCAGACAGGTCAAAATTGACTGCGTTTTGCCTAGCGTTAAACAGCTTACCACCGAGATAAAAGGCATCGGCTCCTCCTGCCACTCCTGCTTTGAGCGCCTCCCAGTCTCCGGCCGGAGCCAGGAGTTCCATCTTCTTCGCCGGTTGTTTCATCTTGATTACTAATTCCTCCTGAATTTGTAGTCCCGATCCTGATCTTCTATTAATTGGACCCCATACTGATAAAGGTCTTTAATTATTTGGAGGTCCAATTCGGAATAATCATGAAAAAGTTCCTGCTGGGGCTGGGGGACTAGATCAAAGTATTCATCATAGACATTCTCATCGTCTTCACTGTATTCCCCTGGTAAAAATGGCGGGTGTTCTTCTGAACCATATTTCCCACAGACCGGGCAAGGGATGATCGGAAAGGTCGGGGCTGGATTCGGCCACACCTGACAATTTGTACCCCGGTGGGGAGTACGGCCCTCCCATGGGCAACGGCGGTAAAAAAGGTGATAACCTTCGAAGGTTTGGCAGCCATCGCTCACCCTGCCGCATCCCGTACAGGCAAACCGGGGAAAATAAAAAAGACCTTTTCTGACCCGCCCTTGATACTTTACGATTCCCCCGCATGCGATACAAGCAGACAGGTCCAGGTCTTCATATCTGATTTTTCGCAATTGAAGTCCTTCAGGGGAAAGGAAAAGGCGCGGTACATTAGCAGGAAGCGCTTGTTCTTGAAGGAAAAAAAAGACCGGCGCCAGTTTTAATACATCTTCGGCCAATTGTGAATCGTAGATAAAATTGTGTAGAAACTCCCAAGGCAGGGCAGAGATTAATAATAAGATCATCACCCAGATCAGCAAGACCTTAATCCCGCCAAAAATCGCCCCCGCTACCCCATCAACCACTGAAATCGTAGAAGTCTCCGTATGTTCCCGCCACTTCATGCCCAAAAAGCCCATTATTCCGCTGACTGCGACGGCAATTAAGATAAAACCAATTATATTGCCAAGGCTTTCTGAGATATTCAACCACCCGGAGAAGGCATAACCTAATTCATTATAAAAATGAAAAGCCATGATTAGGGCGAAGATCGTGCCGAAGAATCCAAAGATTTGCTGGACAAAACCGCTGATATATCCACGATAAATACAAAAGATCACTGTGCCGGTGATGGCCCAATCCAATCCATTGAAGTTCATTTTTCCCTCCTCATGGGTAGGAAAATTCATCCGCGCGTGCGGAAGACTTGTTCATGCAGTTCAAATCTGTTTATACACAATCAGATTTTTTACTTAATGCCATTATTTTGCTTCCTGTATTAATTTTACCATTTTCTCATGTTCCATACTTAATTTCTGATATTTATCGGTCATTTGTAAAGCCACCAATACAGCCAGTTGCGTTTTGGACAGCTTCGCCTCACCGTGCGTTTCTTGCACTTGCCTAACCTGGTCTTCGAAGAACTGAACCATGCTTCGGATATAATCGGGTGAATCAGGACCGATAATGGTATAATCTTCACCCATGATTTTTACAGTAACCCGATTGACTTTAGTTTCCTCATTTTTTCTGGTAAGCATTTTTCACCACCCAAGACCGGGCCAGGCCCATTTCTTCTTTAAAAAGTATGCGAGAGAAAGGTATTTTCAAAAAAGTATTAGTCATAAAAGGGAAAACTCCTTCTTCTGTTTGGCTCTTGTCGATGGCCGTGGCCGTGAATGTTCATTGACGCCATATTTTGTCATAATTATTTATAGTAAATAGTAATAAATTGCTACGAAACTAAATATACTATTTTTACAGTTCTATTA
>DATCJV010000027.1:0-7379 GCA_036562625.1 Bacillota bacterium
CTCTGTTTTCAGGTACATACCAGTCACTCCAAATGCAAGGATTTTATAGAATATTTCTCGTTTTCCTTGCACTTCCCTTGTCTTAAAATGGGTTATTTATCAGATTTTATAAGGGTTTGGGACTTTTTCAGGAAACCCTACTTATGCTTTTCAGGCGGACAGCTCTCCCTGAATGATTCTTATTTTTGGAATATAAGTTTGTATTAACATAAAAGGCAGGAAAATAAAGGTTAGTGCCGAAATAAAATGTTAACAAATGTACTGCATTGCCCATAGTAAATTAGTAGTCCACTACTACTATTTTTGGTACTAGCCAGATTTGACATGATTTTTCATATGAAGTTAAATATAGCCATAATTTGTCATTCTAAGGCTGCATGTCAAGAATAAATCCGTCAAAAAAAGTCACAAAGTCTAAGAATTAATTGGCCTTCCTCAATAGATTGGAAAGTCGATTCGAGAGTAATGACGTAAGGATCTTCGTAATAGGAGGAACCTCATGTGTACTAAGTTTCACCGCGAGGTTATGCTTGCCACTCTTGGGTTAGAACCGCAAGTAATCACATATGCTTTAGATATACTTATGGTTAATCACCCTATTGATGAGGTAATAATAATTCATACTGATCACCCTGTTATAAACAGAAATATTGACATTTTGCGCGAGGAGTTTGACCGGACATATCCAAAAGTGGTTTTGCGGCCCGTTTTAACCACTAATTCCAACGGACCGGTTAAAGATTTTCTTACCCAGGAAGACTTGCGCGGCCTTCTGCGCACCCTCTATATAGAGATCCGCCGTGTGCGGCAAGCCAACTGTCGGGTCCATATGTGCATTTCGGGTGGGCGAAAAGTAATGGCGGTTATGGCTATGAGTGTAGCCCAACTGCTTTTCGGTCTAAACGATCAAGTTTGGTATTTGATCACTGAAGGCTGGAACCCCGGCAGCGAACAACGTCTTCATGCCGGCGAATCTGACAAAACCCTTCTTCTTCCTGTACCGGTCTTGCGCTGGAATGAAGCAGATACTCTTCTCCGCACGGTTGCGGAGTTAAATGACCCACAAGAAGTAATTACTTGGTACAAACGGTTGACCCAAAAGGCTGAAGTAAAACGGAAAGATGAATTTATCCGGCACTGGCTAACTCCTGCCGAACGGGAAGTTACACGTTTAGCATGCCTTGGTTTTGACAATGTGACCATTGCTGCTAAACTGGCCAAGCAGGAACAAACTGTTGCCAACCAGCTTCGCGGAGTTTATGAAAAACTACGCGAGTGGCTGGGTTTTCCTGACTATACTGTAGACCGCAGCATTTTGATCTCCCGCTTTGCTCCTTACTTTGCTCTTAATGAATCAGAGGTGGAATAGTAGCATGTACATTATTAATATGGCTCATCCTTTAACCGAGGACCATATCAGAAAAATTCAAGAGATTACCGGAGAAACAATCACAGGGGTCAAAGAAATATCAAGCCAAATTGATCACAACCTCCCCCTTGAACCGCAGATTGAAACGCTCCTTGACCAGACAGGCTTTTCGCCACAACAATGGCAAACCGAATCATTCATAGTTAACCTTCCAGCTTTAAACTATAGTGCCGCTATAGTTTTGGCGCAAATACACGGTAGAGCGGGCTATTTCCCGCCAGTCATACGTCTTCGCCCAGTACCGGGGCAAATCCCACGCCGGTATGAAATAGCTGAAATTCTTAACCTCCAGGATATACGCGATCGGGCGCGGGAAAAGAGATAGTCAGTTTCATTGGAGGGAGGTGTATATCGACTAAAAACACACAGGAATTGAGGAGGGACTAAAGCGGATGCGGTGGGAAGCCACGTATAAAATCACGACTCCTATCTTTCTTGCAGGAGCGGAGCAGGAAAAAACTCCGGAACTTCGGCCCCCTTCATTTAAAGGGCTATTGCGCTTTTGGTTTCGGGCTGTTGCCCTTCCCAAGGTTGGGGATTGGAAGGAAGTACAAAAGCTAGAAAAAGAGCTCTTTGGAAGTACTGATCGGCAATCTTCTTTTTTCCTTGATCTTAAAATAGAAAGAGCAGACAAAATACCTTTGAGTGATTTCAACGACAAATTTGGCCTTATTTATTTGGGATATGGTCTTTTTCGTAATGGGAAGCAGCGTCCCTATTATAGAGGTAATAGTATCTTTACTTTGCGGCTGTTATCAAAGAAAAGGAAAATAACGGAGGAAGCAAAATTTTTACTTCCTCTTGCACTGAAAGCCTTAGGCCTTTTTGGCGGAGCTGGCGCCCGTTCCCGTCGGGGTTTTGGCTCTCTTTCTTTGTTATCCTTATCGTTAGACGGTGAAAAAACTTGGAAAGCACCAACGAATGTTGATGGATTGGTTGCAAGTTACAGGGAGTTTCTTAGTGTATTAGGACTTAAAACTGCGGTAGAAAGTGAACTACCTGATTATACGGCCTTTAGTGGCCGAACTAAAATTTGGATTGGAAAAACTGGGAAAAATCCGATTGACCTTTTAGATGAAATTGGACTTGAATTGTTACATTACCGAAGTTATGGCGAAAAAGAAAATGGAAAGTATACGCTGCCCGATAAAGACGGGGAAAGAGTAAAGGCGGAACAAAATTTTGCTTCTGATCATAATCTCATCATGCAATTTTGTCACACAGGAGAGATAAAAAAACACCCGGATCGGATTGCTTTTGGCTTGCCCCATAATTATTACTTCTCTTCGACCAGAGATAATGTGCAAATCCGTCCAACCGGAAAAGCCGGCCGCCGGGCTAGCCCGTTGTTTATTCATATACATGAATTAAGCAATGATAGTTATGCAGCAGTATTCTCCCTTTTTCCCGCAAAATTTCTTCCCGAAGACACAAAAATAGAAATTTCAGTAAAAAATATTCATGAAGAAAAAGCTCGTCACAGAAAAGAGATTGACTATAACGAAGATTGTATAGATTTTCAAATTATAGGAGATTTTATGGAGCGCCCTGTTTTTACCCAAAAGGTGGTGGTATGGCCTTGAAAGAGAGGATTATTCTTGATTTTTCAATAGGTCCGGTGCAGGGATTTATTGCCCGCGCACGCCGGACGCGGGATTTCTGGGCCGGTTCCTTTCTCCTTTCGTACCTGGCCGGACAAGCCATGGCCGTTGTCCTTGAAAATGGAGGAAGTCTCATCCTGCCTGCAGTTGCAAAAAGTAAAGACGAGATAAGCGACCCGCTTTTGCAAGCAATTGTCCGGCTTCGGGAAAAGCAACCGTTTGATCCTCGCGATGAGAACCTCAGAATCGCTACCTTGCCCAACCGGTTTCGCGCGGAAGTTCCGGTTGATTTTTTCCCTAACAAATGTACGGAAGCAATTAACGAGGCGTGGAATAACCTGTGCCAGCCAGTTTGGGAACGTTACCTTCAGCCGGTAGCCGAGTTGGGGGAGAAGACGGAAGAGATCTGGAAGCGGCAGATCACTAATTTCTGGGAAATTGTCTGGGTGCGCGGGGAGACCGTATTCCCCCTTGAACGGAGAAAAAACTGGCGCAGTCATATCCCGCCTGTCGAATATGGCGATAAGTGCAACCTGTTTGAAGACCTTCAAGAATTGTCCGGGTTTGTCAGAGCAAAAGGCAAGCCGGAAAGGGAAAAACAAGACCGTTTTTGGGCGGCTTTACGCAGGCAGATCGGCCGTCACGAGCTGGGCGAAAATGAGCGGCTTTCTGCCATTGCGCTTGTAAAACGTCTTTTCCCGTTGGTGGCCCCAGACGTTCTTTGGAAGGTACCCATCCGGTATCCTTCAACCCCTTATCTTGCGGCGGTTAATTGGTTACAGAAAGTAGCAAAGGATCCGGAAAGATTTCAAGCAGCGCAAGATTATGCCGTTGATTGCGCCCGTCGCCTCCCTGGTGCCGCCCGGCGCGAAGATCCGGGATTATTCACGGCACTTCAGAAGATTTGCGCAGAGGCCCCAGATTTACAAGAGTTTCTCTCCGTGGACGGAAAATGCTTTATCAAAGACGCTGTTCGTAATCCCCGTGTCTGGAAAGAACAAGTAGAAGCAGCTAGAGATGAAACAATCTCCGCTTTCTGTGAAGAACACAAAAAGGTTGTAAAAGAGTTGGTGGAAAAGCTGGATAGATTGGGCGAACCGGTATCTCCTTTCTACGCCATGGTGTTGATGGACGGCGATCAACTGGGGAGATTACTGCAGAAATATCCGGAAAAAGTTAGCGAAGCGTTAGGCCGCTTCAGCCGGCAAGTACCGCAGATTGTTCAGAAGCAAAACGGGATCACGGTCTACGCCGGCGGCGACGATGTGCTAGCTTTATTCCCTCTAGAAGGAGCCATACCAGCAGCGGTTGAACTGCGGAAGGCTTATGTTGAAAGCTTTGATGATGTCAATAAAATCTTAGCGGAGTCTTCTGAAGAAAAATTAAAAGCGACAATTTCTGGTGCGATTGTTTACGCCCACTATACCACAGTTTTTACCGAAGTTTATTTGGAAGCGCAACGCCTTCTTTCCCAAGTGGCCAAAGATGAAACAGGACGGGACAGCTTGGCGGTGACCGTCTGGAAACGGGCCGGGCGGGTTATAACCTGGTCCGCCCCTTGGGAAGTAATGCTAAAAGAAGAGCCAGATATTTTCAGCTTTTTTGCCAACCGGTTCCGGAAGGATATGAAAGATCCTAAGAAACCAGCGACAGAAGAAAAACAGGAGTTTACCTCATCTTTTATTTATAATCTCCAGAGTGGTTTGGCTTCTTTTCAATTGGATGAAACTTCCGGCCTAATAACCACCGAAGAGAAAACCGCCTTCTTTATTGATTTAATAACTGCCGAGTATCTTAAAAGCCGGGCGAGGAAAGCCGGCCAGAAAGAAGCCCGCCTTTTAATTCAAAAATTGTTGCCGCTCTGTCAACGCTGGTGGCGGGAAGAAGCCGGCAAAACACAAAGTAAAACGGAGAACCTCGCCCTGGACGGGATGTTTCTTCTTAAGTTTTTGCTGCAAAAGGGGGTGGAAAGATGACAACCAAAAACCAAATTTGGGACTTCACCCTGCTGGACACCGGATTTTTCCGGAGTGGACAACCTTTTAATGCCGGTGAGGGAGGATATAGTGGGGTACGGAGTATTTTCCCGCCAACAATAAACACTCTCCAAGGTGCGATCCGGACCGCCCTGGCGGCAGCAAAGGGATGGTCGCCGGGAAAGGGACAATTTCCTTCTGAGCTTGGCACTCCCGAAGACCCAGGCGTTCTCTCTTTCCGTGGGCCTTATCTTATTTGTGATGGAGAACCATATTACCAGATGCCACACCTTCTTATAGTTAAAAAGGAGTCAGGCCCAGATGCCACGAAAAAATTCGTCTTTCTTGCGCCGGGTGAACCGGTAAACTGCGATTTGGGCGAAAATATTCGTCTACCTCAGCCTGTAGAAAAGCTGGATGGGGCAGGTTCAGTTGAAGGGATGTATATCAGCAAATCCTGCTATACCAGTCTTTTAGCTGGCCGGCTTCCCGCGAAAGAAGAAATAGAAAACCATATAAAGGAGAAGAAAAGTTTCTGGAAAGAGGAACCACGCATAGGTTTAGAACGTAATGATGAGACCCGGACGGCGGAGGATTCCCTTTTATACCGGATCCAACATATCCGCCCTGAAAAGAACGTTAAGATACGTGTTATTGTCAGGGGTATCCCGGCGGGGTGGCCGGCACTTTCCGGGAAAATTCTCCCTTTAGGCGGGGAAGGACGTTTATCTGCTGTTGAAGTCAAAAATTCTTCTGAAGAAGAACAACTTAATCTTTTGCCTGGCCGTCCCTCCTTGGTACCGGGAACTGATGGCATCCTCAGGTTTACAGTGACTTTGATCACTCCCGGTCTTTTCGAGGATATGAAAAAAGCGGTCCGGAACGGCCCTCCAGGGATCCCTGGACATTGTCTCAGTGCCTGTCTGGTTAGACCGCAACTTATTGGCGGTTGGGATATGGTCAACTGGGAACCGCGTCCCTTAATTCCCTATTTTGCACCGGGCAGTACCTGGTTTTTTGAAGGTGTTCCAGAGGATCTTCCGGTCTTGGAGAAACTTCATGGCGCCTGTATAGGCGAAAAAACCGCTTATGGTTACGGGCAAATAGTAATAGGTAAATGGGGAGGTTGATTGGTGATGAATAATGCCATAATGGGAATGTTGGCAGAGACCTGTTTGCATCCGGGTTCCGGGCAGACAGCCGGGGCGATTGATTTGCCGGTGGCCAGAGAAAAAACAACAAATTACCCGGTAATTCCAGGTTCCAGTCTTAAAGGGGCATTACGGGATTTTACCGAACAACTCTCCGGTAATGCCTATGATGCCGATCGTCTTTTCGGTCAGCCTGATAGCGCAGGGATTATCGCATTAACTGACGCCCGTTTACTCCTGTTGCCGGTCCGTTCGCTTAATACTCATTTTATGTGGGTGACCTGTCCTTATCTCCTCGAACGGTACAGGCGAGACTGTGAGCTGGCTGCGGTTAATACTCCTTTACCTGAAGTACCCGCGATAGAGTTGAAGGAAGGGCAAGCCGTCACGGTAAACAATTTTAATCCCTGCCTTTACCTTGAGGAATTGTCTTTTGAGACAGTTCCTGCGGATCTTTCATCTTTAGTTACAGCTTTTTCTCCGTTAATCAAACATGAATCCGTGCGCAACCGGCTAAAGAACTCCTTGGTAGTGATAAATGACGATGAGTTTAGCTACTTCGCCAGTCACTGCCTGGCAGTAAATGCCCGCAATAAACTGGAGGAAAACACTAAAACCAGTGAGAACCTGTGGTATGAGGAGACTATCCCTGCGGATACCCTGTTTTACGCTCTTCTCATTACCAGACCGACAGACCAAGAGAGCCAGGCAATTGAGACTGTGGCAGAGCTCTTTGAAAAACGCCCTTATTTGCAGGTAGGTGGAAATGAAACCATTGGGCAGGGATGGTGTGTAATCTCTTTGCTTAGCGGCGGAGGTGATAGGTAATGACCGTAACGAGGCAAGAAAATTCTGCCAAACAGATCCTGGAGCAAAAACGGGCGCGGCACGCTTTGGAAATGGTGAATGAAGTAAAGGAGAAGTATCCTGAAGGTAGCGAGAACCGGAAAAATTTCGTCAGTTATGTTGAAGGTTTGCCTGCGGCAATCCTCAACAACGGGCTGGGACAGGCTGCCGCCACTCTCCTTGCACAAGCAGGTAAGGAAAAAGATGATCCTCACCGGATGGTCTACAACATTTTGGAAGATTGGCTTTGCCGTGATGATCGCATTGCTCCGTATAAGAGAATGGGCAGCGGTGACAATGCACTTTTAATGACAGCAATTGTTAATGGCGACCGCGCCAGTTATATAAAAGCTCAAGTGGAAGCCCTTTCTTATCT
>DATCJV010000033.1:0-11650 GCA_036562625.1 Bacillota bacterium
GTAACAAGCCCTCTTCCGCAACGACTTCTACCTCTCCGCTTATGGCATTAATCCCCACCGCCCTTCTGCCCGGCAGAAAAAAAAGATCACTTCCCGGCGGCAACGGGATCAGGTCGTCAGGAACCAACTCCCACAATTCTCCTCCGGCCGCGCCTAAAGGTTTCAGAGTATCATCAAAAAAATAGTCTCCGTTTTCATCGGCCAAGACTACGGATAACTTCATCAGACCAACCCCTATAAAATTAAAATCGTCAATAGTCAATATATTATATCACAATTTAGACCCGGACATTATGACCAGGAACTTTGCCACCCTATGTCCAATGGGAAAAAGACATGTTTTTTTACGCTAATAGACTCTTTATGACCGGAGGTTGCCCCCATTTGCGAAGATTCACATAAGATACAGTGGGAGGTGACTACATGAGCGCTTGTTCTGTTCTACGCAGGATTGAAAATATTCTCCAGCAAGTAACTGACTTTCTGGGAAATCCGGCGGCCTTCACCCAAGCAACTGCCGATAATCTGAGTCAACAGATTGAATTAGTCCGCGGAGGCGTACGCAATCTCCCCTTGGCCCGCGGACCAAAGAATGATATTTTGGCCCGGCTGAACCAAGCCCAATTTTTATTGGGCAATAACACCCTAAGTACTGTTGAACTCCTCTTGGCAGTCATCAATATTCTGCAGGTGGCGGCGATGAAGGTCAAAGGCCGTAAACTGCCCTGCGGGCCCGGGCTGGTCACAGTTCACCCTTCAAACCGCTTAAACACCATCTGCAATTTCTGCAAGTAAATAAAGCTTACATTGGTTAAACACCCCCCGCTGGTATAGACGGGGGGCGTTTTTTGCCGGAAAGGTGGATTTTCTTTTACTATACCCGGCAAGCCGTTCTAGATCCCGGCCGGAACCTGACTTCCTTCTGCTTCTACAGCAGCAGGTCTCTGTCCCATCAAATATTTCCAGGCTTGAATAGCGGCTTTAGCCCCTTCACCGGCAGCGATAATAATCTGTTTTTCCGGGATAATGGTGGCGTCACCGGCGGCGAAGATCCCTTTAATATTGGTACGACATTGACAATCTACAAGTACTTCCCCGTGGGCGCTCTTGTCTAGAATATCCAGAAACTCCGTATTGGGCTCCAGGCCAATTTCAATAAAGACCCCGTCTACCGCAAGGTCTCTGGTCTCCCCTGACCGGTTCACCACTCGAAGCCCCTGCACCATCCGGTCGCCGGTAATTTCTTTTACCTGATGATACCTGTAAACCTCCACCCGTTCATCTTTTAGAATCCGGTCAAGCAAAACCTGATCCGCTGTGAGGTCAAACTCTGTGATCAGATAAACCTGACGCGCGTTTACCGCCAGTAAGTCGATGGCCGCCTGTGCCCCGGAATTACCACCGCCCACCACAGCCACGACGGCATCCCGGAATAGAGGCGCATCACAAGTTGAGCAGAAACTCACTCCCTTTCCGCGAAACTTCTCCTCACCGGGAACCCCAAGCGAACGAGGGCGTTTCCCGGTGGCAATGATGACGGCCCGTCCATAGCGCGTCCCGCTCTTTCTGCCGGTCACGGCAAATACTCTTCCAGCACCCTGCTGTCGCTGAACTTGTACCTGGCTAACCTCATCCTCCCGGTAAATTACCTTCTCACTCTGCATCTGCTCACGAAACTTCTCCATCAACCGTGGTCCTTGAATCTCCTCGAAACCCATATAATTCTCGACTAGAGTGGTCCAGTTCACCTGTCCGCCTATGTCCTTGCTGATCACCAAAACCTGCAGGCCTTTTCTGGCGGCATAGACGGCGGCGGTCATCCCGGCCGGACCCGCCCCGATAATGACCAGATCATAAAGGTCTGTACGCTCAGGGCTGTTCATCATCGCTCCCACCCCGTACTCGTTTATTGGATTAGCTCCCTGAGCGCCTCCGGGTCATAACCGATTACTACTTGATCACCGATGGTGGTTACCGGCACACCCCGTTGCCCGGTTTTGTCCATCATCTCCCTGGCTTTCTCAGGATCTTCCGCTACATTGATCTCAGTGAATGGAATCCCCTCGTCGTGCAAAAAATCTTTGAGTTTTTGACACCAAGGACAGGTCGGTGTGGTATACACAGTTACTTCAGCCATCTTCATCCTCCTGAATTCATTTTATATTAGCATCACTCCGGGAGGGAGATTTATGCCTCCAATGTCTATACAGACCATCACGCTTGACCCCTTAATGGTCTGGAGTTGATGTGGCTTTACTCAATTTCTCCAACTGATTCGGAAAAGAATATGTTTCTTGTCGCCACTATGATAAAATATAACTATAAAAAATGGCCACAGTGATAAAATCATTCCTTTTCTTGAAACCTTAATGACAGCGGGAAGTGTGGGAGAGGATGGAGAGTGGACAATTCCAAAACTTGGTTTTTCCCACTTAACCAAATTATCTGCAGACATATCCACGCTCAAAGATGATGTGTCCGGACTAAAGCAAGAAGTATCCGCGCTTAAAGATGATGTGTCCGGATTAAGAAGCAAATTGGACCTTGTTTACGACCATGTGGCAAAAATCACCGAAAATCAGACAGAGAATTCTAAGCGTATTGCAAACGTGTAAAGAGACACCGCGTCATTACCGGAACTCTACGGAAGACACGAAGTACAGAAAAGAAGTATGAAGCAGGCAATCCTCTAAAACTGAACATCTATGACACTCTGGATAAACCTGCTCTAACCCGGGCAGGTTTCATTTTTTACCGCCCTCGCCCCACTTTGGGTAAAAAGGAAAAAGTACCACAACGGCCATTCATTAAAGTGGCGGTAAAAGAAAGAATAGCAAATTGATCAAAAAAAGCGCAGATAAAATCGGCGCTTATAAAATAGTTATTTGCTTCAAACCCATTGGTGACAACGAATTTATGAATGACCCGAAACATAAAGAAAACTGCTGCGAGTCTTGGTACACTAATAGGAGTCTAACCTTATGAATGTGTTCCCAGGTTTTCTCCTTCCAAACTTTTCTCCACAGCAGTGTATAATTCAGATGATGGTGCCCAGGACCGGACTTGAACCGGTACGGTTGCCCATACGCCCCTCAAACGTACGCGTCTGCCAGTTCCGCCACCTGGGCAAATCAGCAATAATTATTATAACCCGTCATCTATTCCTTGTCAAGGCTTATTTCTGCAACAAATAGGCGTTGTCCCTGCTTCCTTTGGTTCATTCCTTAAGTAGACACTTTTTTTATGGTGTGACGTAGGTCTGATAAGTATAAGTCAGTCGCTTTGTGCCATGCGCCGGAATTGTAACTTCCCAGGTTACCTGTGTCTGAGGGTTGGGCCCGGACAGAGAATTTGCCTGTTTGGTCAAGCTCGCTCCGTCGCTGGCCGCTGAGACCTCCCCGGGGATCAAATGAGAAACACTTAGTAAAGCTTTTTCATCCTTGGTATTGAGTAGCTCGATTTCTCCCTTGATCTGTACAGAACTATACTGTACATTATGATATGTTAGCGCGCTCTGGACTCTTTCAAACTCCACCTCTGTCACTTCGGAAAGAATGGACTTTTCCGTTAAGACCCTAATCGTTCCCGAACTCCGGGGGGCAATAAACGGAAACTCTTGTAACGCCAAGGGTTTGTCGCCCATCTTCACTAAAACATGGCCTTTCACCCAATGCATAGCTGAATCATTATATACCCGGTAGCCCTTCCAGATCGGTTCTTTCCGTAATTGAGCGTTATAAGCGGTCCGGGCCAACTCCAAGCGGTAGATGGGCTCCACCCGGATCACCCCTTGAAAAATCGGTAAAACCGCTCGCTCTCCTTTTTTCAGGGTGATTCCGGTTTTTTTATACATCAGCAGGGAAGGGAGGTATTCGTGTTCAACCCCGGCGGCCAGATCAAACGCCTGCTTGCTCACGCCCCTGGTGGTAACTTCCGCTAAGTACAGGGGAGCCTTTCCATAATGCCGGGCCTCCTCATCAAAGACCACCAACGGGGAGAGCTCCCGGTCAAATCTGGGCCCATCCTCCGCTAAGTACATGGTGGTGTCGACCAAGTCATCCAGGTCGTTTTGGACCGTGGCGGAAAAGGAGAGGACGCCCCCGTGTTCGTTGTTCTGTAAATCCAGGGTATACTGAGGAACCCAGGTAATTCCGGTCTGCAGATAGCTTAATCCCAAGACCAGGGGCCCGCTTCCCCGGACCTTACCGGTTTTTATCCGCAGTTTACCGTCTTTTTCTTTGACTTCTTGGGTAGTGGTCGCTGGCTCTAAAATGTAAAAAGCGGTCACCTTGTCCAGGGGATAAACATGATCAGCCGTCACTCCGTTCTTGTGAGTAACTGTGACCACCAGCAGATTAGGCTCCAAAAAACCCTTAATCTTTCCTGTCACTGTCTGTTCTTCAGTTAAGACCTGCACGGGCCGCCCCACGTTTTCCCGGAAAAAATCAGTTCCTCCAGTAATAGGTTGTTGCGTAATCTGTTCTTCCTGATAGGCGGTGACTTGCTCAATCAGAACAGCCGCATCCCCGGTAAACACAGTCAAACTGCCGTTCAACACCGGAGGGAGATGGTCAAAGACATAAACCCTGTCCTCACTGAGGGCAACCTCTCCCGTACGCACTACAAAACCCAAGCCATCGGTGTAGACTACTATTTCCCGCACTGCCGGGAAGAACTTGGTCTCTGCTGAAACAGAAAGCGTATTCAGGGACAGAACTATAGCTAAACTAAATAAAAAAAACCACCTAACCTTCTTCACGATCATACTCACCCCTTCTTTCCTAATTTTTATTATCTACCGGATTATTATATGTTCTATTCCGTCAAGGCAAAAACGGCACCCCCCAGAAAACCCTGCGCGCCCTGGCCGGACTTTAGCTCAAAACTGGCGTTTACTATCTAATAAGATAGTCACCGGTCCATCATTGACTAAACCCACTTCCATATGGGCGCCAAATTGCCCAGTTGCCACCGAAAGTCCATGCTTTTTTATTTCCTCCGCTACAGACAGATATAACTCTTCCCCGAGTTCCGGGGGGGCGGCAGAAATAAAACTAGGGCGGCGCCCTTTCCGACAATCCCCATATAGCGTAAACTGGGAAACAACCAATACTTCTCCTTTGATCTCCAAGACGGAGCGGTTCATCTTTCCCTCCTCATCTTCGAAGATTCGCATATTAACTATTTTTTCCCCTATATAAACGGCATCAGCTTGCTGATCATCCTCTCCTACTCCTAAGAGAACTAATAACCCAAGGCCGATCTTCCCGATTGTTTCAGTGTTAACTTTGACGTAAGCCGATGAAACCCGTTGAACAACTGCACGCATTGCTTTTTGCTCCTTTCCAGTTTACAACCTTTTATCGCTCAGGTCACTTTGATCTAAAGACCTGTCGTACCCCACCGATAGTCTGGATCTTCTTCACCAAATCCTTGAATTCATTCAGATGGGAAACTTCGATCGTAAAATCAAGCACCGCTTCTCCTTTGGAAGTTTTGACTTTGGCTGCGCTCACATTGATTTTTCTTTCCGCCATGATATTCATAATATCCGCCAGTAAGTTTACGCGGTCCCCGGCTTCAATCCGGATGGAGATGGGATATAGCCCGGTGTCGATCTGCTCCCATTCGACCTTGATATATCTTTCGGGTTCCGGGGGCAGATTCGGGCAGCCAATCCTATGCACGGCCACACCCTTACCCCTGGTTGTGAAACCAATGATCTGATCGCCGGGTACCGGATTACAGCACCGGGAGAAACGAACCAGCAAGCCCTTGACTCCCTTGACCCGTACCCCGCTTTGCCGTTCTTTCTTCTTTTCCGTGGACGGGAGTGGAGCCTCTTCCGGCCAAGCCGGCTTTTCCTGTTCCTTCTCGCCAACAAGTTTGGCGGCAACCACTCCGGCAGTAATCTTGCCATCACCGATGGCTACCAATAGGTCATCGCCGCTGATAAAACCGAGTTTTTCTCCTATATCCTTCAGTAATTCCGGTTTGAGAAAGTTTGATGGTTCCACCCGGAGCTTCCTGACTTCTTTCTCCAACAGTTCCTTAGCCTGTAAAATGTATTCTTCGCGTCTCTGTTCCCGCAACCATTGCCTGATTCTGTTTCTGGCCTTGGAGGTGACCACAAATTGCAGCCAATCACGACTGGGCCCGCTTCCCTGCTTAGTGGTGAGGATCTGTACGATATCGCCGTTCTTTAATTGGTAATTCAGGGGCAGAAGTCTTCCGTTGACTTTTGCCCCAACGCAACTATGGCCAATATGCGTATGGATGCTGTAGGCGAAATCCACCGGAGTCGCCCCGGCCGGCAGATTCTTCACGTCACCTTTGGGTGTAAAGACGAAAACCTCGTCTTCAAAAAGGTCGACCCGGAGGTTCTCCAGGTACTCATCGACATCCCTCGGTTCCTTCTGCCATTCCAATAAATGTCGTATCCAGGCAATCTTGTCTAACAACGCTTTGTCGCTTGGATTCTTCCCTTCCTTGTACTGCCAATGGGCGGCAATCCCATACTCCGCGATCTGATGCATCTCCTTGGTGCGAATTTGAATCTCCAATGGTTCGCCGTTACTGCCCACCACTGTGGTATGGAGAGATTGATACAGATTGGACTTGGGCATGGCAATATAATCTTTAAACCGACCGGGAACAGGTTTCCAGAGAGTATGGACGATCCCCAGTACTTCATAACAATCCTGGATCGAGGTAACCAATATTCTCAAAGCCATGAGGTCATATATCTCCTCAAAGGGTTTTTGCTGCTTGGACATTTTTTGATAGATACTATACAGGTGTTTCGGGCGCCCTTGAATCTCCGCGCCAAGACCGTGGGCTATTAGTTGTTCTTGTAAAACCTTCTTTACTTCTTCAATGTAGCCTTCCCGTTCCCGCCTTTTTTTGGCAACTTTTTGGACAAGTTCATAATACTTCTCCGGTTCAAGGTAACGAAAAGCCAGATCCTCCAGTTCCCACTTTAATTTATACATGCCCAAACGGTGCGTTAACGGGGCATAGATTTCCAATGTCTCCCTGGCAATCTTCTTTTGTTTCTCCAACGGCAAGTGCCTCAAGGTACGCATATTATGCATACGATCCGCCAGTTTGATCAGGATAACCCTGATATCTTTAGCCATCGCCAGAAACATTTTCCGCAAATTTTCCACTTGTTGCTCTTGTTTGGACTGGAAGAAAATCTTATTCAATTTTGTCAATCCATCCACGAGAACGGCTACTTCCGGGCCAAAGGCCATTTCAATCTCGTCCAGACTGACCTTGGTATCCTCCACCACATCATGCAGGAGTGCGGCAATAATCGAAGTGGTATCCAAGCCTATATCAACCAGAATATTGGCCACCTCCAACGGATGAGTGATGTATTCATCCCCGGAGTCCCTGGTCTGCCCGGAATGAGCCTGCTTGGCAAATTCATAGGCCGCGACGATCTGCTTTGCCCCGTCCTCCGTCTTGAACATCCCGGCCTTTTCCATTTTGGTCAGCAATTTTTCTACAGTCAAGAATATCACCTTCACCTAACCGGCTGGAGACAAATCCTTTAGCACTAATTGTAGTTGATTATTCCACTCATTGATATCTAAACAAAAGGCCAAATCCAGCCGGTTGCTGGAGGATACCCTGTCATACAGGGAACCGAAGTTGAACCCAATGCCTTCAATCTCACTTCTCCCGTCACCCACCATGATCTGCAGATGCTTGCCGTCTTTGCCCACCACCCGGCTGGAGACCAGTCTCACACCCCTGCAGACTAAGACAGGACGGCGGTTACCCACGCCGAAAGGAGCCAGGCTCTGCAACTCCCGCAACAAACCGGCGTTCACGATCTGCAAATCGACCTCATCTTCTACTTCAAGTTGGGGAATTAGCATCTCCGTAGAGATATGGGTCTCTGCCACCTCTTGCAGCGCGTGGCGAAAATCATCCAACTTGTCTCTATGCACTTCCAGACCAGCCGCCATTTCATGTCCGCCGAAGCTTTTAAGATAAGCCGAACACCGGGCTAACGCTTTATAGATATGAAATCCTTCAATGCTCCGCGCCGAACCACGGCCAACTTCTCCGTTCATACTCAACAAAACCGTTGGTTTATAGTATTTTTCAACCAGACGGGAGGCGACGATGCCGATAACTCCCGGATGCCACCCCTCACCTGCCAGTAAGATGAACTTCTCTCTCTTCTGCTCCTGAGCGTTCTGCTCCAAAATACTTACAGCCTCACTGAAGACCTCTTCTTCCACCTTTTTACGTTGCTGGTTCAATAACTCAAGCCGAGTGGCGATTTTTTCCGCACTTACCCGATTGGTAGCGGTCAAGAGCCTGAGCGCAATGGTGGAATCCCCCAGCCGTCCACAAGCATTCAACCTCGGGGCCAATAGAAAACCCACATCCCAGGCATTGACCTCTTTACCCCCCAAACCCGCACTCCTGATTAGCACGGACAATCCCGGATTCTTGGTAGCGTTTAAGACCTTGAGCCCTTCCTTCACTAAGATCCGGTTCTCCCCTAATAGCGGCACCAGATCAGCGATGGTCCCCAGCGCCACCAAGTCCAGGTTGGACCGTAACTTCTCCTCCAGTTCCGGAAGTTTCCTGGCCAAGCCTTGCAGAAACTTAAAAGTGACCCCTACCCCGGCCAACTGGGAAAAAGGCGGGGAGGCATAACCGGTCCCGGCGTCACCTGACGCCCCAGGAGCTAATTTCGGATTAACAATAGCCAGAGCTTTGGGAAGCTGCTCCCCGATTTCATGGTGATCCGTAATCACCAGATCGATCCGGTTCTCCGCCAGAAAATCCGCTTCCCGGCAGGCGGTAATCCCACAATCCACAGTCACTACCAGACTGCACCCATAGCGCGCCGCCTTGGCCAAGGCTTGCTCATGCAAGCCGTATCCTTCATCCAGTCGCTTTGGGATATAATAAATTATGTTACCTTTATTGAACGGCCGCAATACCCGGAGCAGAAGGGCGACAGAAGTCAAGCCGTCCACGTCATAATCCCCGTAGATTAGGATCTTCTCTTCATTACGTAAAGCGGCGGCTGTACGTTCCACTGCTTTCTCCAGGTCAGGCAGGAAAAACGGCGACTGTAACTCCTCCAACCCTCCCTCAAAAAAGAGGCGCGCCTCCTCTAGAGTAAGGATTCCTCTTCTGGCCAGTATTCTTCCGGTAATGGGGGATAGTCCGTAATAATCAACGATCTCCTGGGAATATCCGACGACTTGATCCGGAATCTTCCACCTTTTCTTCTGCATTTTTCTCACCCCCGTCCTCTGTGGCCGGAGTCTCCGGTGAAGTCCGGGCTTCTTCCGTAGATTCCGGGGTTGGCTGTACTTCTCTTCCTTTCAGCGCTGTCTTTTTTTTCTTTCCAAACTGCCAGGAACTGATCTTCGCCCGAGCTTGATGCGCCAGGCCAAAGAAGCCAAAGAGCAAAGCCCCGGCCAAGACCGAAAAGAGGATGACCAAGGCCAAAGAGGCCTCGAACTTCCATGTTAAAAAGTGTACTGTGACAGGATAAGCGTTTTGTAGCGCAAAGACGGCAACCAAGAGAGAGAAGACCAAGGTCAAAAGGATTATGACCTGCATCTGTTAGACACCACCCTTATCTAATGGTACTACTTTAGCATAGAACCTATCCGCGAGGAGTTAATGTTCAGATTCTGCACGGACCTGTTGTTTCCTGCTACCAAAGGCCGTCCGCTGATTTTTTTAATGCCCCGTGCGGCCCGCCCGGTTAGGGATAAATAGAGCGTCCCATAAGTCATCTCATAAGAAAAACAACCACCTGTCAAACAGATGGTTGCCTTTCTCCTCATACCGGCGTTTGTCGTCGCAAAGGCAAGCCGGAGCCAAACCCCTATAAATTATACAAGATAATTTTATGCGGTTTTCCCGGAAAACCCCTTCTTCTCCTCCAGACCTTTCCACAGCGCCCATAAGGGGCCGGTCACAAAGATGGATGAATAGGTGCCGACCGTGATCCCGACGAGCATGGCCAAGCAAAAGTTCTTAATGGACGGACTGCCCACTAGATAAAGGACCAGAATCGCCAGGGCGGTAGTGACCGAGGTATTCAAAGACCGCCGCATGGTCTGTAAGATGCTTAAGTTGACAAGGTCATCATAGGTCTGACCTTTCTTCCGGAACCGCAGGTTCTCCCGGATCCGGTCAAAGACGACGATGGTGGCATTGATGGAGTAGCCAAGGATCGTTAAAAGGGCTGCGATGAAGGTGGCGTCGATCTCTTTATGCAAGATCGTGAAGAGCCCGATGACGATGACCACGTCATGGAGGAGGGCCAGTAACCCGACGACCCCTGATTTAAACTCAAAACGAAAAGCGATATAGCCCAAGATCAAAAGGCCCGCAATGATCAGGGCTTTTAGGGCGTTGCCCAGCAATTCCTCGCCAATCAGCGGATCAACACTGTAGATATCCAACCCGTCCCCAGCGCTTACCCGGCCAAAAGCCTCTTCCAAGGCGCTGACCACCAGGTTCTGTTCTTCTTTATTCAGAAAACGAGTATGCACCAGTACCCCATACCTTTGATGACCTTGTGAATCCACATAACTATAAGGTTGAGGCGGTGTCGGCTTTAAGTCCAATTCGACCAGGCCGTCCGTAGCCAAAACTTCAATTACCTCAGTAGAGGTCACCTCCTGGGAGAGAGGAAAACGGATATTGGTGCCTCCGGTAAAGTCCACCCCGTAATTGAGGCCTTTTATGCACCAAGCGGTCACACTGAAGAGCACTGCCACAACTGATATCGCGAGAAAGAGTTTTCTGTATTTAACCAAGTTCATCTCTTACTTCACCCCCTTAGCCCAGAAGTATTTGAGGAACTTATCGGGCTGCTTGTCAATGGCCAACTCCAGGAAGAGTTTTGACACTACTAAAACCGTGAACATACTGATTAAAATCCCCAGACTTAAAGTAACGGCAAAGCCCTTGACCGCTCCTGTACCGAAGATCATCAGCACCACGCCTACGATCAGGGTGGTCACGTTGGAATCCACAATCGTCCAGAAAGCCCGGTCAAAACCGGCCTCCAAAGCGGGACGCATCCGCTTTCCGGCGCGGATCTCATCTTTAATCCGCTCAAAGATGATGATATTGGCGTCCACCGCCATTCCGATGGAAAGGATCAACCCAGCGACTCCCGGAAGGGTTAATACTCCTCTACAGAGGGCAAATATCCCCAAGAACAAGACGGCGTAAATAACCAGCGCCACATCTGCCAGTAAGCCCGGTAAGCTATAAAAGAGCACCATAAACAAGATCACCAAAATAATGCCAAGAATTCCCGCTATCACACTCTGACGCACGGTTTCGCTGCCCAGGGTCGGTGCTACCTGCGTCATCTGTACGGTACGCAGGGAGATGGGGAGCGCTCCTGATTTCATCAAGATCGCATAATTCCTGGCCTCTTCCAATGAAGTCCCCCCGCGCAGGGTGATGATGCCTTTCCCACCGGTAATCGGTTCATTGATCACAGGTTCCATGAGTAATTCTTCGTCAAGATACATGGCCAGAACGTTGCCTACGTTTTCCGAAGTTATATCGGCAAACTGTTTCGCCCCCAGCCGCCCGAATTCAAAGTGAATGACCGGAGCGCCCTGGGACGGATCAAATT
>DATCJV010000034.1:0-10037 GCA_036562625.1 Bacillota bacterium
CTATTATTTGTGCCGCCTTAATTCCCGCCCCACCTGTACTTGCTGCTGCACTGTTATTAAGAAAGACTCTTTCCTTGGTTTCAGTATCATAAATAAGGAAATAGGGAGCCCGTCCAAAGGATACACATACCTTCGACTCCAAACTTTTCTCATCTACGGGAATTGCTATTTTCATAAGAATCCTCCATTCTACATAATTATTGCTTGCATTACGCAACGTAATTGCACTAACACCAAAATGAGCTCAGGCTATATTATCAATCATCTCGATCACTACCTGCAAAGCGCCACCCATGCCGACGCCTATGACAACCTCGTCCACATCCCTTTCCGAATCCTTCACAAAGCCTATATTCGCCGCCTTCGATCAGAAGTATCCTGCCATTTACTAACATCTGAGCGATCTTTCTTCTCGCTTCAGCGTAAATACCTTGAACAGTAGTACGGGCGACATTCATCTGTTTGGCGCACTCTTCTTGCGTGAAGCCTTCCAAATCAATAAGTCTGATCGTTTCATACTCATCAACTGTCATTTTTACGCAGTTCCCGTCATCCACATTTAAATCAAGAGGCCCAAACTTATTGCTTTCAGGTAGGCTGCATACTTTTCTCCATTTCATTGGTCTTGGCATATTTTAATCACCCTACGTATTTGCTTATTTAACTTTTCTACTGTTTAATTTGACAACTCATAGATAACCCGTAAATAATCTTCTCTTGAACGCGTAATTGACTTTTTTTGCGTACTAGTCATTTTTATAGACCCCTGGTCCAATACGTCTACCTGTACTTGGTCCCTGTTCTATTGGTCCTGCCCCATTTCTCCTTGGCATGCCATTCACCCCCACGTAACTGACATATGCCATTTATATCTCATATTATACCATGTTTTGGGCATATGTCAATAACTATATTGAAAATCACGCCTCTTAAGCATTTTTCCTTCTCAAGCAGCACCTTCTTGCCACCACCGCTGCGCGGAGGATCAAGCACAGCCACGACAGAACGGACACAACTTCAAATTGCCTCTCTTCCCCCCGGCCCTTGATTTCGGCTACTCCTACTCCAGTTCCACCGCTCCCGTATAAAGCTGATAATATCTTCCGCCCATCTTTAGAAGTTCTTCATGAGTTCCCTCTTCAATAACCTCCCCGTGTTCCAAGACGATGATCAAGTCGGCATTCCGCACGGTGGAGAGCCTGTGGGCAATCACAAAGGTGGTCCTGTTCTTCATTAGCTGGTCCATACCGCGTTCAATATATCTTTCAGTTCTTGTATCCACAGAGCTGGTGGCCTCGTCCAAGATCAGGATGGGCGCTTTGGAGATGGCCGCCCGCGCGATATTCAGCAGCTGCCGCTCGCCCTGGCTCAGATTGGCCCCGTCGCCTTCCAGCACCGTATCATATCCCTGGGGGAGCCGTTCGATAAATGAATGGGCGCAGGCGATCTTCGCCGCAGCAACCACTTGTTCATCGGTGGCGTCAAGCCGTCCATACCGGATATTCTCTCTGACCGTTCCGGAGAATAAGTGGGTATCCTGAAGGACCATTGCGATATTGCTTCTTAATGAATCCTTCCTGATCTTCTTGATATTGATCCCGTCAATCAGGATTTCTCCTTCTTCAATCTCGTAGAACCTGTTGATCACGTTCGTAATGGTGGTCTTGCCTGCGCCTGTCGAGCCGACAAAAGCTATTCTTTGCCCAGGTTTGGCTGTTACATTGATCTTCTTCAGGACAGTCTTGCCAGGGACATAGGCAAAGGTCACATCATTCAAGACTACTTCCCCTTTGATTGGCCTTGCGCCTACCACCCGGTCCGCTTCGGAGCAGATCGCGATCGCATCCGGCGGGTCCGCTATCTCCGGCTTCTCATCCATCACGGTAAAGACCCTCTCCGCCCCGGCCAAGGCTACGTAGATTATATTCATCTGCATGGACAATTCACTAACCGGCCTTGAAAACTCCCGTGAGTAGTTGGTAAAGATGGTAAGGCCGCCGAGATCCAGGCGGGAGGTTAAGCAGAGGATACCGCCGACCGTGGCCGATAAGGCATAGCTCACTTGGCTTAAGTTACCCATCACCGGTCCCATAATACCGCCAAAAAACTGCGCCTTCATTTGCTTCTTCCGCAAATCGTCACTGAGGAACTGGAATTCTTCAATCGCTGTCCCTTCGTGGCAGAATACTTTGATTACCTTCTGGCCGGCTACAGTTTCCTCAATATAGCCATTGACTGCGCCCAGTGCCTGCTGCTGGCTGGCAAAGTATTTCCTGCTCTGCTGGCCGATCATACCCCCGACGTAAACAAATAAAGGCACTGTTATGATCGTAACGATGGCCAGGAGCCAATTGATGATAAACATAAGGGCAACCGTGCCGATCAACATGAGCACCCCGGAAAAAACCCGCACCATGGTCTGGTTGAGCATTTCGCCAACGGCATCAAGGTCATTGGTGAAACGGCTCATGAGATCGCCATGGGTATGGGTATCATGATATTCCAAAGGAAGCTTTTGGACCTTGCGGAACAAATCCTCCCTGATTTTTACCAAAACATTCTGGGAAACGCCAACCATCATCCTTTGCTGCAGGTAAGAACAGACCACCCCGGCCAGATAGATACCAGCCATGACGAGGAGGCCAATTACAAGACTGGTTATTTTTTCTTCCGCCGAGCGGTCTACAGCCACCAGATTGTTAATGACCGGGCGCAAAATATAGCTCCCCGCCATGTTGGTCAGGCTGCTCACCAGGACGCAGGCAAAGACAAAGAGGACTTTCAGCCGATCCCGACCGATATAAGCAAGCAACCGGTTAATTGTCGCAAGGGTATTTTGGGGTTTCCCCCCGTCGATGGCGCCGGGTGGACCTCCAGGTCCCGGCCTGGGTCCGCCGAAACCGCCCGGCCTTCTCCTCCCGGGACCGCCCGGGCCCATCCCTCCCGGACCGGCTGCCGCACTTATACTCCCATATCTGCGTAGTAATACTTCTTTTCTTTCTTCGCTCAGACGACCCATTATGCCGTCACCTTCTTATCCATCTGCGAGTTATAGATCTCCGAATATACCTTGCAGCTTTTCATCAGTTCCTCGTGGGCGCCTATGCCGGTAACCTTTCCGTCATCAAGCACGATAATCTTATCCACATCAATTACTGAAGAGATCCTTTGGGCGATGATGATCTTGGTCGTCCCTGGCAACTCGTTCTCAAAACTCTCCCGGATCTTTGCTTCCGTTACCGTGTCAACTGCACTTGTACTGTCATCAAAAATCAGGATCTTCGGTTTCTTCAACAATGCCCGGGCAATGCATAACCTTTGCTTCTGCCCGCCGGATAAGTTGACGCCGCCCTGTCCCAGTTCGGTGTCGTACCCGGCCGGGAATGAAGAAATAAACCCGTGGGCCTGGGCGCTTTCCGCCCACCGGTAGATCTCATCATTACTGGCATCTTCATCGCCCCATTTGAGATTCTCCTTGATCGTCCCGGAAAAGAGGAGATTCTTCTGGAGGACGATGCCGACCCCATTGCGGAGGTTCTCCAGTGAATAGTCTTTAACATTGACATCGTCGACCAATACTTCCCCGCGGTCCGTATCATACAATCTTGGGACTAGCTGCACAAGGCTGGATTTACCGCAGCCGGTTGAACCGATGATCCCCACCGTCTCCCCGGGGTTGATCACAAAGTTGATATCCTCTAGAACCCATTTTTCATTGTTTTTATAGTACTTAAAGTAAACCCCTTTAAATTCGATTTTACCGTATTGAACAATAGCCCCCTTATCCAGGGCTTTCTCATCCGTCAGGTCAATCTCTGTCGCAAAAACCTCATTGATCCGTTTGAGGGAGGCCAGGGAGCGGGAGCTGTTCAGAATAATCATGGAAACAATCATTAGTGAGAAGAGGATCTGGCCGACATAGTTCACAAAGGCCGTCAAAACACCGGAGGTCATGTTACCGGCAATAACCTGGTTCCCGCCAAACCATACCACAGCCAAAGTTGTAAGATTCATGGCGGTGATCATAACCGGCATATTCAGGATAACAACCTTCAGCGCCTTTATGGTGCTTTCTTTCAACTCCGTATTGGCTTTCTTAAATTTCTCCTCTTCATACGGTTCCCGGACAAATGATTTGACCACCCTGATATTGGTCAAGTTTTCCTGGGTGATGGTGTTAACCGCGTCCAGTTTCCTTTGCATGGTTGAAAACAGAGGGAAGGCAGTTTTCATAATGAGGAAGATGGCGTCGGCCAATAAAGGCATTACGCATAAGATGACCAATGCCAGCCTTGGATTGAGCACAAAGGCCATGATCAGCGCGCCGATCAGCATCCCAGGCGCCCGCAAGGCTATACGCAACAGCATCTGGATCATATTCTGGATCTGGGTGATATCATTGGTTAACCGCGTAATCAAAGAACCGGGGCTGTATTGGTCAATATTTTTAAAGGAAAACCTCTGAATCTGCTTGAACAGGTCTTTCCGCAGATCATTGGCAAACCCTGTGGATGCCTCGATGGCAAAATAAGCGCCGCCCACGCCGCCAGCCATCATGCACAAAGCGGTGAGGACCATCGTTATCCCCATGGTTATGATATAGGGAACGCCCCTACCGCCAATAATACCGTGATCAATGATCTTGCTTAACAGCAGAGGCATAACCACTTCCCCAATAACCTCCACAATCATAAAGACCGGCCCGATAATGAAGGCAGAGAGGTATGGTTTGACATATTTCCAGTAGCGTCTCATTCCTTTATGTCCTTTCCTTATTACATTTTTCTTCATCTTCCATCCGGACCAGATTGGCATTGAGCTTTTGCAGCAGAACAAAGAGGGTGTGCTTTTCTTCTTCCGTGAACCCTGCAAGAACCTTCCGGTCGGTCGCGGCAAAAATTTCTTTGCTTTTCTCTACCACCTTGTTTCCTCTCTCAGTAATGGTAATTTTATTAAGCCGGTTATCCTTTTCATCAACTTCTCTCTTGATGTACCCTCCCTTTTCCAGTTTTTTTAAGGATACTGCTACCGTTGCTGCTGACACATCCATTAATCTGGCAATGTCTTTCTGGGAAGCCCTTGGGTTACGGGCGATCTCCATCAACAAGTGGTGCTGGGCTTGGTAAACGCCGGTTTCATCCAGGTAATTCTGCATAAGCCGCCTGTGTTTCATAGTGAAGTTAATCAGTTGATGAATAATCTTCTTGTCACTGATTTTCTTTGCATAACTACTATCCATCTTCTGTTCTCTCACCACCCTTGATCTTGGATTATTGAAATATTGATTGATTATGTTGTTATTTATGAGTTTTTTGTATATTAGTATGCTAATTATTAACTAGTTAACTATTTCATTTAAACACTTTACTCGCCTGATGTCAATTCCAGTTTAGCTGGCCGTCTAACCAAAACACTTGCTTACCAAAAGACTTGCAAAAGGAGAGACTGGCTTGAAGCACTATCTTATTGTCGAAGGAGGACGTACTCAAGGAAACAGGCAGCGCCATGTGTGGGCTGACCTCCGCGCAAGCCGAAGAAAGGCGTTCAGTATCGTCTACCAGGGTATGATGGTGCCCTACTTACCCTCACCGCCTATTTCAGCGGCGAGCGGATTGAGAACGGCGCGTGGCAGATTGTGAGCAGCAATGACGGCATGATCATGGCTTTTCTCACCATGTCCATGGCGGAGATCTTCCACTTGTACAACATACGCTCGCTGTACAGATCGATTTTTGGTGTCAAGAACCACAACTTGTACCTGTTTGTCTCGATGATTCTCTCTCTCATCCTGACCGCGGCCGTCATCTATATCCCGTTCCTCCGTGATGCCTTCGGCTTTACCTATATCAGCTTCGCGGAGTACGTAATCGCCCTCGCCCTTTCCGTCCTGGTCATTCCCATCGTCGAGCTGGTCAAATTGATCCAGCGGAAGGTGAAGAAGATCTGACCCTTTTGCGGTAAGCCTGATATCTGAATAAAGGAACTGGCTGTGCCGGATGGCACAGCCAGTTCCCCTCCAAACCTCATATTTTCATATTCTAAGATGCGATTATATAATTAATCTGCTCCGAGTAGCTGATGTGGTCCGGATCCCATTTCCTCTCCGGACAGTCCACTGTCTCATATGGCAGCCCCAAAGCGTCAACGAATTGATAAAACTTCTGGTCCAGCCACGGCGGAGTCCAGGCGCCGGACCGGCAGATATGAATGGCCCCCACCAGAATAGATTTGTCGGCCAAATCAAAATCATTAAACCCAGCTCGCCGGTTAAAATATGAGTGCTCTGATATCCTCCTAAAACATCCAGCCTTAATTCATCGCTTTAAGATGCTTTAAGTAAGATTAGGACCGCGCTTTTTCTACTTCTATTATACACCTAGCATCAAGGGGCAGGACAGGGGACGGTTTCCCGGGGTCCCGGTCACCACAGAAGAGGAATCAAAGGCAAGTATCTCCGCATTCAGCTCACGCCGAAAACTCCTTTCGGTACTTGGGTAAAGCCAATTTCCAGAAAGCAAAGGCATTGATGAGGAAGAGAACGCCGAAAATCAGGCGGGCAATCCGTTCCGGTATTAACAGGGCAATGCCATTCATATCACCACCGCCAAAAAATCCGTAGAGTACACTTAGATACAGCGGATCGCAAAAAAGCAAGGCAATGGTGGCATAGTACATACAGGCGCGGAATACTTTGGATTGCGCGGCACAAATCTTCCCCGTGGCGGTAAGCAAACCGTACCCGGCCAGCAACGCGGCAACCGGTCCTACCAGGCAGAAAAGACCCAGTTGGGTACTGTTCAGGCGCTCGGTAGCTGCTACAATCTGCACCCCGAGGCCCAGAAACCTGACTTGCTTAAACACCCCCAAAAAAAGGGCGTAAATCAGGTGCGCCCCTTCGTGAATGAGATAGTAGATCGCTATTGCGGTGATGATCCCCAAATATTGCCTCATTCGTTTGCTCATTCACTTTCCTCCACTTGCCCTGTTTTCGCACAGCCTTTTTATTTTACCCTAGTTTTTCTTCCAATATCTCGGTGACAGGGTCAAGCCAGTCGCCTTCAATCTGTTCGATCATGCCCTGATCAACAATATATCCGGCTTTTTGTATACCTGACGATGCCCGCTGCGGCAAAATGATGTTTACCAAGTTCGATCCGGCAAATATTCCTCCTGTGGTCAGCCGTTTTCCGATGAAGTTGGGCGATGTTTATGTGAAAGCCGTTATTGATATGGACATTTATGAAGAAATCCGCGGGTATGACGGGCCGGTTCTGCTCGTCCATGGAACAGCAGACAAAATTGTCAACATTTCATATGCAAGAAAAGCGCACGAAGTTTATAAACAATGCGAATATCTGGAGATCGAGGGCGCCGGTCACATGTTCAGCAAAGAACATGACCGGATAGCCATGGATGCTTTGAAAAAATACATGATAGGAAAGCTTACTCGAGACTAATTTGATCAAAACCTCTTAAATAAAAGAGATTGGAAATTATTCCATTGGCTCTCCACCAGTTTTTACTTATCGCCCACTCTTCCGGATAGTAAGCGGGCCGTACTTGATGCCGCTTGCCTCTATGTATTCTCTGAACTTGCTGAAAGTTGTAATCCTTACCCGATGACCTCTCTGCTGGCTTCATTTTCTCGCATGGGTCGCAAATTGTTTTAAAACAAATAGCGGCATAAAATTCAGGCACATCGCTGAACTATGACATCCAACTCGCTCTGTTACACAGAATTTTGCTTGTTTCGACCTGTTTTTTCTAAGTGAAAATCAGGAAATTTCCCCCGTCTTCTGCGTCTTCTGTTTTATACCCAGAATTATGCGCAAGGGAGTGAAATGCCTGAACACCTCAAAGAGAGCTAAACTGGATATGAGAGTAAGCATGACGATTAAAACAAACTGCAAAGTTATATCATTGAACCATAACAGAATGTAATAAGCGATTACCATCATGACCGATTGATGTAATATATAGACGGGGAAAGCCGCCTGATTTAAATAATCCAGCGCTTTTCCTCCGCGGTTAAGATATTTGTACGCAAAGGCTAGCATCGTCAACAAGGCGCTTAATCCATAAAGGTTTCTTACAAAAGCTAAAAGTATAGATTGCCAGGCAAAGTCACCAAATTCTTTCGCCAAATCCTGTAGGAAAAAGTATACAGGTATAGATAGCGCCATAATGCCCAACGACCACCATCTGGTATCTTCAATCGCTTTAATTGATTCCTCATTTGAGGCAATAAAAAACCCGACAGTGAAATACAAGCCGTAGAAGAACGGATTCTTACCACCGATATCCGGCAATGCCTCCGAGATCGTTAAGGGAATGAATATGAGAATGAGGAACCATCCTTTATCAAAGAGGTGTCCAATAAAACCAAGGCCTTTCTTCTGCCTCGCATGTATTATATGCATAAACAGCGGTAAAAGCGCGCAGGAGAAAACAAAAAGATATAGTATGAACCACAAGTGCGCCGGAGTGAAAGTACCTCGATACCCAGAGATATCCGAAAAATCAGGAAAGAACTGAGTAAACAGATAATTGAAATATCCGCCGTTTAAAGTACCCTGCTGCAAGCGTGCCATATAGCCTTGTATCGGAACAATCAGAATTATACCCAAAACCAGCGGGATGAGAAGCCGTGAAACACGCTCTTTCACATATTGGCCAGCATCCCTTTTCTGCAATGCATACCATGTAGCAATCCCTGCCACTAAAAACATCAACGGCATAAACCAAGGCCAGATAATACCCATAAAAGCAACGCAGCCGGAACTCGTTGCATCACTGTGGATATAATTAAATTCCCTGGGATCGAATACTCTCGCGGCATGAAATGGAAAAAGGAGAAGAATACCAAAAATCCTGAGCCAGTCAATATATTTTCTACGCATACCCAAATCTCCAATCAAATGCCCGTCCAAAGACAGGGGACGGTTCTGTGTCCTATTTCCCGCATCTTTCTACAATTCCCTTGCTTACTCCCGTCAATTTGCTAATCTGCCTTATTGAAAGGCCCCCTTTCTTCAGTTTCATAATACAACTGTTTCTCACTTTGACTTCTAATAATTGAAATTCGAATGCATTTTTACATTTTGTTATCTTTTTTATAATTTCTTTTACTTGTTCATCCGTCAGACGAAAAGGGCGTTCTTTGATTTTTAAATAAGTATCTTCACTCGCTTCACTGTAGAATTCTTCTAACTATTCTCTGCTCATCATACCCAGCGCAAAATCTGTATTAACCAACGAATCGCCTTTGGACCCCATATAATAAGTATAGCTGCTGTATGGATACTCTCCCAGCTAATTTTTTTATAAATTTTTCGTTACCTTCTCTGTCCTCCAGGGTCTGCTACTGATTGATACCTCTTAACATTATGTGATATATTCCAGTTGAACTAAGCTGCCTTGCGCGCCTTGGCATTCTACTTCACCTCTGGAATATTTTAGAATACCAATTCACTCAGTTAAGACATAGAACCGTCCCCCGTCTTATAAAAACAAACACCCGCAGTTCCTGGTGATGGATCTGCGGGTGTTTGCTCTGTGACAGTATACTGGTATTTATCTCAATAGCCGTACTTTTTTCTTTTAGTTACCCAGAAAAATCCAATGACATAAATAATGTGCCTGTTTTCTCCTTTCGACTAACTATTTGACAGATTCTATATTATACGGATTCAATCGGTTTTCTCTCGCGGTTTCAATAATATGTCGTGACTACATAACCGCTACTTCATTTTCTCGCATGGTTCAGATATCCCAACATACACATTTTGCCCTTTATGGTCGAGTGGACAACCTGGGTGTAATTCCGGAAACCCTTTATTTACAGGCATTTCCAATACTATTATTTTTCCACCTTTGTGATTAACGCCACACACTCGATGTGGCACGAGCCGCTCGGATTGATGTCTTGGGCTGATTTTTTGCACCTTTCGTTTACGGGAACATGTCAATGAGTTTTTTGCATTTTTTCTGAAAACCAATGTTCATGGTAACATATCGACATAATAATTATAACGCCA
>DATCJV010000043.1:0-8546 GCA_036562625.1 Bacillota bacterium
TGCGAGAGGAATCGAAGATGGCTTATCTCTTTATCGCCCATGATCTGGCGGTAGTGAAGCATATTTCCCACCGGATTGCCGTGATGTATTTAGGACAGATCGTAGAGCTGGCCTCCACTGCGGACTTATTTGCCAGGCCTCTGCATCCGTATACCAAGGCTCTGCTGGCGGCTATTCCCGTTCCGGACCCGGAGTATAAAAGAGAGCGGTTGCTTCTACCGGGTGAAATAGGCGCGGAGACCATTCCCGGACAGGGATGCCGGTTTGCCGGACGTTGTCCCCGGGCCGGGAAGGAATGCAGACAGAGTGAACCGCCCTTGGTTTCGATCGGTCAAAATCATGAGGTCAAATGTTTCCTAGCCGGTTAGGAGCGCAGGGGAGGAAAACTGCGGACCAGTAGTTGATGATGACAGGAAAGAACCACTGCCAAGCAGGTAGTAGTCTTAGATTATATCATAAAACAAAGGAGCGACCGATGGTTGTATTCGGCCGCTTATGTATTCTATAGCCAAATTAGAATAGACTCTTCTTTTTCAGTCTGGCAGGAGTAAGCTTGATAAGGGTAGTTTTCCGCTAAAAACAGGCTACAGTTTCTTTGGACCCAGGCGTCTCTGTCGGCGTGTCTCCCACGCGTATTCTTCCCTCAACCTCCGGAGCAATCACGCCTCTGGATTGTATGTACTCGATTAGTACTTCGTCCAGACCGCCCAGTTCGCCAACGTTCTTTGCCGGAGCGAACCAGGTATATCCGTCTCCGCCGGCGGCCAGGAAATCATTGGTGGCGACCGTATAGATCCCGTTGGGGAGCAGGGGCTTGCCGTTTACCTGGACGGCGCTGATTCTTTCCCCGGCCGGTTTGGTTGGATTGATTGTGAAAAACAACCCACTGACCTGTGGAAAAGCACCGCTGGGCTCCGGATAAAGTGAGACTCCGTGTTCCAGACAGGAGAGAAGATCGGAACCCTTCATCTCTTTCACTACTACTGTGTTACCGAAAGGCAGGACCTCCAAGACATTTTCAATAGTAATCTCTCCGGCTTCGATTGAAGCCCTGATCCCGCCGCCGTTGGTCAGGGCAATCTCCGCCCCGGAAAGCGCACGCATGGCGTCGGTGATTAGGTTACCCAGGTTCGTCTCACCGGTCCGCACCAACTGCCTTTCACCGACAAGCCGGACCGGGGTTTTTCCAATTACAGCATTGAGGATTGCTCTCTGATTGGCCTGCTCGGCGGTGATCAAACTGATCATCTCCCGGTCGTCATCGATGCCGGCCGCTTCTGCTGCGGAGATCAGGGAGGCCTTCATTTCCACACCTGCGCCGGTGAAGGTCAGATCAACCCGCCCCAGATACTTCGTATACTCCTGCGTTTGCACGATCAGAGTGGAGCCGACCATTTTGCCGGCTGGAAGCGGAGTGTGGCTGTGGCCGTCCACAATCAAGTCAATATCGGATACTTTCCGGGCCAGCCTTTCACTGGTGAATTCACTACCGGTCTCCAGGCCCAGATGAGCCAGGGCGATGATGAAGTCCGCCCGGCCTCTGACAGTATTAATTACGTCTTGGGCGGCTGTATTTGGGTTAATGAACTCCAGACCTTTGGTATTATTGGGATGAGATTTATAGAGCGTCTCCGGAGTGGCCAAGCCGAAGATGGCGATTTTCTTACCACCCACTTCTGTGATGAGATATGGGCTGAACAAGAATTTCCCGTCTTTTTTTATATTGGCGCAAAGTATAGGGAAGTCCGCAATCTGTGCGTCCAGGGTTATCAAGCGTTGGTATCCATAGTTAAAATCATGGTTTCCCGGAGTCATGGCCGTATAACCCATGGCGTTCATCAGCTTTATCATACTCTCACCCTTGGTCAGGTTGGTAAAGGTTTTACCATGGATGGTATCACCGGCGTCCAGAAGTAAAGTCCGGGGATTTTCCGATTTAATCTGTTTGACCAAGGCCGCGATTTTGGGTAAGCCCATTCCCTCTCCTGTCTCCGCCCGGCCGTGAATGTCATTGGTGTGCAAGATGGTTATTGTTACCGGTGCTTCCGCAGTAACCGATAGAACAGAGAAGATCAGGAACAGGCAGCACATAGCCAGAATCAACGGGTATAGGAATTTTTTCATCTGGAAAACCTCCTAAGCGAAGATTCAATAGTAACATAATACCACTTGAGAAGAGAAAACCCTTTCTTCATCAGCTTTTTGATTATGCGGTAAAAGTAAAGCCCCTGAACGGGGCTTTGTTGAAAAGATACTCAGTTGTGCTTTTATAATCGGGGATGCCGACTTATCCACAGTTGCCCGAAATGAACAGCAGCCCAGCCAGACCGGGGCACAAAGTTCGCCTATACTCTGGCCGATTTCTTCTCTAAAAACAAGGACCTGGCTACTTCGTTGGCTTCATAAAAGGCGTTCATGGCGGTCCTGGGCTCTTTGGCGTCGCCAATGACTTTGACTGGGGCAATGGCTTTCAACTCTTCCTCCAGATGGTTGACGCTGGTCACTCCTACAGCGATTACTACACTATCCGCCGGGATATAGTTGTTCTCTTCACAACAGACCTCGACCCCTGTCTCCGTAATTCTCTTCAGTTTTGTCTGGAGACGGAGATTCACCTGATACTGCCGGAGTCGTTCCATTAAGAAGTCTTTTCTGGCCGGGCCGATGGTTTTGGCTATATCTTCCATGGCCTCGATCACCGTCACTTCTTTCCCCATTTCGCCCAGGAATTCTGCAGTTTCCATCCCGGTGGCGCCGCCGCCGACGATTACCACCTTCTGACCGACCTTTGACGGGTCCTCCAAAACATCATGGGCCAGGAGTACTTTAGGACTATCGATCCCTTCCACTGGCGGTTTGACCGGTTTGGACCCGGTGGCCAGGATGATCACGTCCGGCTTTTCAGCTTGGACATTCTCTTTCGTAGCTGGGGTATTCAGGCGGACATCCACTCCCCGGCGGAAGAGACAATTGATCAACCACTCCACATCACCAGCAATTTCATATTTTTTCCGGGGTTTACCGGCCAGCCGCCATTGGCCGCCAAGCTTGTCAGTGGCTTCAAAGAGTGTCACCTCACATCCGCGGTCTTTGGCGATCCGGGCGGCTTCCATCCCGGCCGGTCCACCGCCGATGACCACCACCTTCTTGCTTTCAGTCACCGGTTCAAAAGCAAACTCTTCTTCTCGACCGCAGGCGGGGTTGAGAATACAGGAGGCATGGCGTCCTTCCAGCAACAGGCGGTCGACACATCCTTGATTACAGGCGATGCAATGCCGCATCTCTTCGTATTGGCCATTCTGCACCTTGTTGGGCCATTGGGGATCTGTCAAGAGACTACGACCGACGGCAATGAAGTCGGCTTTCCCTTGTTCTAGGATCTCTTCAGCCACAGAGGGATCGTTGATCCTGCCTACTGCTACTACTGGCACGTCCACCACTTTCTTAATTTCTTCCGCCGCCCGGGCGTTGAAACCCCGGTCCAGATCCATCGGGGGGACTACATAGCGTAGAGTTTCATAGACCCCAACTGAGACATGGATACAATTTACCCCTTGCTTGACCAGGAGAGGAGCGATTTTTTTACTGTCTTCAATGGTCAGACCACCCTCGACCCTTTCTTCGCCGCTGAGACGATAGATAATGGGATAATCAGGGCCGACTTTTTGCCGTACATTGTCGATGATCTCCAAGGCGAACCTGGCCCGGTTCTCCAGGCTGCCGCCATATTCGTCTGTGCGTTTATTCGAATAGGGAGACATGAATTGGGCGATCAGATATCCGTGTGCCCCGTGCAGCTCTATGCAGTCAAATCCGGCCTCTTTGGCCCGGCGGGCGGCATCTCCGTAGCTCTCCACAATTTCTTGGATCATTTTTTTATCCATCACTTCCGGCTCTTCCTGACACAAAGGGCAGGGGATGGCCGAAGGGCCGATGATTGGCATTCCGGTGACGCTGGAATTGGTTTGTCGGCCGGCATGCCACAATTGGACGCAAGCTTTGGCGCCGCCTTCATGGATGACCTCAGCCAGCCTTTTCAGGCCGGGAATGAATTTATCATCATAGATTCCTAAACCGGTGGGTCCGGCTGTTGTGCGGTGCACAGCCACAATCTCCACAGTGATCATGCCTGTGCCACCGGCGCCTCTTACCCGGTGGTAATGATAGAGCCGATCGGAGACGGTACCGTCTTTGTTCTGCATCCCCGTGCCCATCGCCGGCATAATCAAGCGATTTTTCAACTCTAAGGTTCCGATCTTGGCCGGACTGAAGAGGATTGGAAATTCCGACATTTTTTTCTCCTTTCGTGGTTATACGCTTTTTCTACTTTATGTTATCCAGTTTGTCAGGAAATAAAAACATTTCGACTGGAAATAGCTGCAGTGGTACTTTATGACTCAAAACGGTAACCTACCCCCCAGATGGTCTTGATATATTGGGGGTTAGCCGGGTCGGCTTCGATCTTTTCCCGGATTTTTCGGATATGCACGGTCAGGGTGGCCAAATCACCCATGGAATCTAAACCCCAGACTTTTTCAAAGAGCTCATCCTTGCTGAAAACCCGGTCGGGGTTGGAGGCAAGAAAGAACAACAGCGCATATTCCTTGGCGGTGAACGTCACTTCTTTACCGCTGACATATACGCGCCGGGCATTGGTGTCAATTACCAAACCCCGGATCTTTAGATCATCCCGCTTCGGTTCAGCCGATTCGGTCAGACGTTCATACCGAGAAAGGTGGGCCTTGACTCTAGCCACCAGTTCCCCCGGACTAAAGGGCTTGGTAATATAATCATCGGCCCCCAGGCCGAGGCCTCTGATCTTATCAATATCTTCTTTTTTAGCGGAGACCAATAAGACGGGGATATCTTTTTTCGTCCGCAGCAAGCGGCAGACTTCGAAACCGTTCATTCCCGGAAGCATGATATCTAAAATTACCAGGTCATAATCGCCGTGTAGCGCGCGTTTGATTCCCGAATCGCCCCGGGATTCGATCTCTACATAAAAACCGTTGATCTCCAGGTAGTCCCGTTCCAGTTCGGCGATGCTCTCTTCATCTTCGATGATTAAAATCCGCTTCATCATCATACCTCCATAGCTATTCTTATGGTCCCTGCTTCGCCGGGAAGATAAAATTGCCCAGTGGCACGTGGGCAGGACTTACAATGGAAAAACAGTTGAACGAAGCCAAATTGTTTTTTATTCCAAATCTAACCAGGAATGCAGGCCTTCGGTAAAGTAAAACAGATGGTCGCCCCTTGTCCCAATTGACTCTCGGCCCAGATCTCCCCGCCATGCTCCGTGATGATCAGTTTGGCGATGGCCAACCCCAGGCCACTACCGCCCACGGCGGAACCGCGCGCCGGATCACTTCTATAAAAGCGGTCGAAGATGAAAGGCAGGTCTTTTTCTCTGATTCCAGGGCCGTTATCTGTCATGCTGACCATAACCTTTTCCCCTCGGTCGTGTAAATTAATGCTGATCTGGCCGCATCTTTCCTCTTCACCCATGTATTTTATGGCATTATCGATAATATTCATCATGACCCGCCGTAGTTTCTCCGGGTCGGCGGTTACCTGTATGGGAGAAACGGCGCCCGGCAGGTAAATAAGGTTGATTTTTTTGTCCTTAAGATCAAAACGGAGTTCATCAAGGCAATCTTGGAGGAAAGAAGTGATATCCACCGTTTCAAAGTGGGAGGGCATTCTATCCAGATCCAGTTTGGAGAAGAGGAAGAGTTCATCAATTAACCTATCCAACTGGCTGGCTTTTCGGTGGATGGTTAAAAGGTAGCGTTCCAACTTTTCCGGGGTATTAGCCACCCCGTCCATAATGCCTTCCACATATCCTTTAATTGCGGTAATCGGGGTCTTCAGATCATGCGAGATTCCGGAGATTAGCTCCTTGCGGTTGATTTCATATTGTTCTTGTTTTTCCAGAGAGTCCTTTAATTGGGAACGCATTGATTCAAAAGCGTTTGCCAACTCTCCGAGTTCGTTTCTTTTGGCATAAGTAATTATAAAATCCAGATCACCTGTGCTGATTTGTTCAGCGGCTCTCTTTAGCAGGTATAAAGGCTTGATTATACTCCGGGAAATAAAGAAGGTCAATAGACCGTTGGTAACCATTACAACAAAGACAGTTACCGCGATAAATAATGATAAGAAATTACTGGACAATTTGTTCAGTGGAGTCAGATCAGAAAACATGAATACACTACCGGCCACTTCAGGTTGGGAAAGGAAATCAAATTGGGAGAGGGAAAATTTTTGCTCTCCTATGGTAATCTGCTTATTTTGCGGATATGAACCAAACTCCGGTAGTTCGCTGTCGTAAGCCAGGGAGAACCCAGGAGAAATATAGAAGATCCGTTCCCCTATTCTCACCACTAACCAAGTTTTTAAGACCAGCTTTGTCAATTCTTCTTCCAAAGCCGCCAAGTAATGAAGATCAGTAAACCGTTCCGGGTGGCGATGGGCGGTTTCGGAAAGCTGGGCAAACAACCGACTCCGGTTTTGATCATGAACAGTTATACACATGTTGAATTGGCGTGAACCTTGTTTTGGGAAGTCCGGGTCACTGCTGATGAACATGGGAATGACCAGTCTCATCACCAGCAGAATCAGTATCACCGGGATCATCACCATGGTAATATAGGACAGGATTAGTTTGGCGCGGATAGTCATCACAACCCCCAGCTTCCACCGGACAGTCATTATAATGGCATTATATATAATCATAAAGAACAATTATAAAATTTCTATAAAATTATGCCAAAGTATTTCTGAGTTCGTCATAAATCAAAGTAAAAATCTTTTTACCAAAAGACAAGAGTAATTTAAGAATTTATCCTAAGTTGTTTTAAGGGCAATTTATAAAAATATTATAACATACTTAGGTGTACTGATCCGAATTTCCTTGGTTTTCCGGGAAGGAGGGGGGAACGATGGTGAGCAGGGTTCAGAAAAGCTTATGCCCGGTAGTAATCTTCTTGCTCTGTTGGTTCTTCGTAGCGCTCCTGTTTTTTGTGATAGTAATGGCTGAGAACCGAAGTATACCGATTATGCTTACTATGGAGTTTGGCAAGATAAATTTTAGTTTGTTTATGGAGAGAGGAGGGGGGACGAGTGAACAAGGCTCAGAAAAGCTTATACCCGGTATTACAATCCTTATTCAGGTGGGTTTTCACAGTTCTCCTGTTTTTTGCAGCAGTAATGGTGGAGGGGCAGACCGCACCTATTGTGCTTGATATTGAGGTGAGAGGGAATGAGCATGTCGCTACAGAGATTATCCTACGAAAACTGATCAATATACGCCTGGGTGAGCCTTTCAGTGAAAAAACAGTGGAGAAGAATGCTCGGGCCATCATGGACTTGGGTTATTTCCGCGCAGTGGACCATTGGACTGAGGCGGTAGGCAGCGGGATAAGAATAGTCTTCTTTGTACAAGAGAATCCGCTTTTTAAAGAGTTTCGCTTGGTCGGCTTGGAGACGGTCTCCCCTGCCGAATTCCTCGCTTGTGTTGAAGAAAAAAAGGGGCATGTAGTGAACAGCGTAGAGATTAACCAGGTTTTTCGTGAAGCTTTCGCCAAGTTTCAAGAGAAGAACGGGCAGTTATTGACATTGGATCCGGCCAAAACAGAGATAGCCCCGGATGGAGTGGTAACCATAGGGCTTATTGAGCTGAAACTAGGTAAAACAATCATTAAGGGCTTGAAGAAGACAGCAGAGTTTGTGGTAACTAGAGAACTCTCTTTGCAAGAAGGAGATCTCTTGAATGTGAATACGATCAAGGAAGATCTTAATGTTCTACGCCGGTTACAGATCTTTGAAGATATTGATCTACATTTTCAACCGACCTCGGATCCGGAGATCATGGATGTAGTCCTTGAACTGACCGAGGGGCAGCTCATTCAGTTCAATTTCGGCTTTAGTTATGCGCCAAAAACCAGTGAACTAGTGGGTTTTGGTTACATCACAGATCCCAACTTCCGGGGCAGAGGCCAGCAAATCTCATTTGGGCTGGAGACAAATCCCGGAGAACTATGCCACTTTAACCTGTTCTTCAGAGAGCCTTGGCTGGATGAGCATAATACGTCGTTGAGCATCCGTCTCTACTCCGATCTCGATTATGGCCAGGAAGCAGTATACAGAGCCGGCGGCTTGGCCCATGAATATCTGTACGATCTGCGCAGTACCGGAGTGGAGGTCGCACTGGGGCGTCCGCTTCAAAGGAATCTCCGCCTCAGCGCCTCTCTCCAGTTTGAGCTGGTTGAGATGGAGTTTGACTCCTGGGTGGCCCCGGATTATGTTAGCCTTCCACTGGAGGCGGAAACATACTGGAATAATAGTTTAGGACTTGGTCTGGTTTATGACCAACGTTTACTGGCCAATTTCTTTTATACCACCGGTGGTTACCTGGCGCAGGTGAATACGAATTTTTATGGTGGGTTTTTAGGCGGGAAGTATGATTACCAGAAATATATGGGTGAATTTAAACAGTTTTTCTCCGCTGGAGAGTATACAACTTTTGGGTACCGGATCAGAGG
>DATCJV010000051.1:0-5418 GCA_036562625.1 Bacillota bacterium
GCCCTACTCCTCTAAACAATTAATAAATTCTACGATCTTTTTGAGGGTCTTCTCTTCATCCGGGCCGTCGGCGATGATGGTCACTTCATCTCGTTTTGCCACCCCTAAACTCAAAACTCCCAGCATACTTTGGAGATTCACCTCTTTATCGCCTTTTCTGATGCGCAGCGCACAAGGATAAGTGGAGGCCTCCTTCACCAGATTTGCTGCTGGTCTGGCGTGCAGACCGGTTTCATTCTTAATTATCACTTTCTCTTCAACCATTTATTTGCCTCCTTTTATTTCAATTCCGTTCCCCTGCTCCGGAATGGCCGCCCAATCCCGTTCGAACTTCTCCACACTGAGTCCGGTTAAGGGATGGAATAACATCTTCCAGTACAATTCCGGACTGATCGTGACGGCGTCAGTTCCAGAGAGACACACCCGGTGAATCTGTTCAATATTTCTAAAACTAGCCGCCAAAACTCGCGTTTTTAACGAGTATTGCGTAAAAATCTGCTTTATCTCCCTCACCACTCTGCTCCCGTCCACCGCCAGATCATCCAGTCTGTTCACATACGGGGCAACAAAATCAGCCCCCGCCTTGGCGGCGACCAAAGCCTGCTGCGGGGTAAAAACAGCGGTGGCGGTTACCCGCGTGCCTTTTTTCGCCAGAATAGTTATAGCCTTGATTCCCTCCGGAGTCACTGGAATTTTAATATAGACATCACTTCCGAACTGTTCTTTGATGGTCTCCGCCTCCGCCAAGATCCCATCTACATTGGCTGCAATTACCTGAATATGGAACATACCTTCATTACCAAGTAAAGTCCGGATACTCCGGAGTAAACCGGGAATTTCTCTCTTCTCGGAGCACGCTCGGCTGATTATAGTCGGATTGGTTGTCACCCCATCTATGGGGTGGTCAGGGATAATCTTCCGTAAAGCTTGAAGATCAGCCGAGTCCAACAGGATTAACATCGAGTCCACTCCTTTACGTCAACACCGGTCTCAAAAGTTCACATCATGTCAACTATCCACCGCTCCGGCGCTGGCCTTTACGCTGGAAGAAAGACGGATCCGCTTTTTAATAAGCAAAATCACGCCTGCCAATTAAATAAGAAAACTCCGAGTTCTCCGCTAAAATACCGCTTAATTACTCTAACCACTCCGTTGGAGTCGTTATCCGGCGCAACGAACCTGGCCGCCTTTTTCACTTCTGCCGGAGCATTAGCCATGGCAAAGCTGTATTCGGCTTGCTGAAAGAGTTCCAGATCGTTATAGTAGTCACCGAAGACCATGGTATTCTCCGGACTGATTCTGAACCGTTCCTGAATCATGGCCAAAGCCCGGCCTTTACTAATATTTATGCTCATAATATCCAGCCACACCTCGCCACTGACCACACACTCAAAAGATCCTCTAAAGGCCTCTTTTACCTTCCTGATGGTCGTTTCGGTCAGCCCGCCCCTTTGAAAGAGGCCGATCTTTTTGATCCCCTCTTTTACTACGAACAGTGAAGGTGTCTCGACAAAATCCACATCAGTCCGGATAAACTCCGCTTTTAATTCAGCCGACGGTTTCGTTACATAGGCGGTACTCTTAGCCGCCAGATAAACCTCGGCCTCCAAGTTCAAGGCGGACAACTGTTTTAAAGCGGAGATTACCATTTTATGCTCCATGTTCCTCTCAAAAATGGGCTTCCCAAAGTTACTGCGTTGAATAACCGCCCCATTATGAGCAATCAGAACCAAACCGCTTTTTATCCGTTGAAAATTCCGGACCAGGGTCGCATAGAACCTGCCGCTGCAGACGACGAACATAATGTCTCTCCGGTCCAACTCCTCAATGAGCCCAAAAAAAGACTCATTGATCCGGCCTTGACTGTTCAGCAAAGTACCATCCATATCTGAGGCGATTAACTTAATCTCCGGTTTGAACCGGCGGCTACCGAATAAATCAATACAAGGCATGGAAAACCTCCTCCACCACATTGTCCGATGTTAAGCCATACTTTTTATATAATTCTGCCGGAGTTCCCGATTCCCCAAACCTGTCCCGGACGGCAACTCCCCGCACTGGCGCCAGTCCGGCCACTACTTCACAGACTGCGCTGTAAAGACCACCGCAGAGAAAATGGTCCTCAGCAGTAACGATGGCTTTTGTTTCTTGAGCCGCTTGGATGATCGCCTCCCGGTCCAGAGGCTTAAGGGTAGGCATATCGATCACCCGAGCTTGAATCCCCTTTTCCGCCAAAATCTGCGCGGCTTCATAAATAACTCCGACCATGGAACCATGGGCGATTAACGAAACATCCGCCCCTTCTCTTAATATATAGGCCTTGCCAATCTCAAACTCCATCTCTTCTCTGAAGAAAACCGGGCATTCCATCCTGCCGATTCTGAGATAAACCGGGCCCTCATGCTCGACTGCTTTCAGTACGGCCTTTCTTGTCTGTACCTGATCGGAAGGGGCCAGCACCGTCATGTTTGGCAGCGCTCTCATCAGCGCCAGATCATCCAGGCTTTGGTGAGTCGCCCCATCCACCCCAACGGCCAATCCTGGATGGGTGGAGGCAATCTTCACATTTAGGTTGGTATAGGCGATGGACTGTCTAATCTGGTCATAACACCGGCCCGGAGCAAAGCAGGCAAAAGTGCTTATGACCGGGATGAAGCCTACCCTGGCCAAACCAGCCGCTACCCCCACCATGTTCTGTTCGCTGATCCCGACATTAATAAACCTTTCCCCAAATTCCGCTCTGAACTTGTCCGTTTTTGTCGCCGCGGAAAGGTCGGCGTTCACCACAAAAAGCCGTTCATTTACTTTGCCAATCTCCACCAGAGTCGAACCGAATACATCCCTGGGCGCCACTAATTCATACATAAGGATGCCTCCTCCATCTTAAGCTCGGCCAAAGCCGCTTCATACTCTTCCGCGCTGAGCTTCTTGGCGTGCCAAGCTATTTCATTTTCCATAAAGGAGATCCCCTTGCCCTTTACTGTATCGGCGATGATCACATTAGCCCGGCCCGGCCGCACTTCCCTGAAAGCCCGGTCAATTTCTAGAAAATCATGGCCGTTCGTGCCAATGGCATGAAACCCGAAAGCGCGAAACCGTTCAAGGTAGTTTTCATCTCCGGCCACATTGCGGACATAATCATCCAGTTGCAAATGGTTTTGGTCAATAATCAGGATTAAATTATCCAGAGACAAACGACTTTGCAGAATTATCGCCTCCCAAATCTGGCCTTCCTGCAATTCACCGTCGCCCACCATTACATAAACCAGATTTGGCAGACCTCTTTTTTTATAACCAAGGGCCATCCCCAAACCGAAAGAAAGTCCCTGCCCCAACGAGCCCGAACTGCACTCGATTCCGGGGGCGCTATCCATCTGGGTATGCCCCTGTAATCTCGAATTAATCCGGCGATAGGTTTTCAGTTCATCAACAGGGAAGAAACCCCTGCGCGCCAAGACACTATAGTACCCAAGGGAGGCGTGGCCTTTACTAAGAATAAAAACATCTCTCTCTTCAGCCCACGGGCGCTGCGGGTCAATCTTCATTCGGAAAAAATACAGATAAACCAGTAATTCCACGGCGGAAAGAGACCCGCCCAGATGTCCGGAGCCAACCAGTCTTTGTATGTTAATACAATCCAATCTAACCTGGAGGGCTATCTTCCTCAATTGCGCCACTGTACTTTCATTCATTACCAATCCCCCCAATTCGTTGTCATTTGCCCACATCTCCACCGGCGTACGGATCCCTCTTTTACGCTCTGAGAAAAAAGTATATATCCACTCCATCGGCCAATGAACTGCATAGTCGCCGATGATTGTAATTATCCCCTGTCAAGCCCATCTTCTACCTGCAAACATCATTACACTTGAGCGCAGATTATTACCTATGGTTAGCCTGCGCCGCCTCTTCGGCAAGAAAATGTATCGCCCAACACGATACAACCGTCCACCACAAAATAGTCTACACTTGTGCCGCTTGTATGAAGAATGACTTTATATTCCGGGTAGGTCTTCTTGCCTTTCCTTCCAGGATAGGCAGGGAAGACCTACCCAGCCCCTTAATTTACCGCATAAAGAGCTTCAACACATTACCGAGTAAGATTCCGACCACACCAAAGTCAGCGTCACTAAAGGTAGTATTGGCAAAACCCAAATCACCCAAGACCGGCATCAGAAGCACCGGTAAGAAAGTAATCACGATCCCGTGAACCAGCGCGCCCCAGAAAGCTCCTCTTTTTCCCCCGGTAGCGTTGCCAAAAACACCGGCTGTGGCGCCACAGAAGAAGTGAGGCACAACACCGGGTAGGATCACCGGGGCATTGAGCGCAATCAGAATGGCCATTCCGATAATTCCTCCGAGAAAACTGGAGAGAAAACCAATCAAGACAGCATTAGGAGCATACGGAAAAACTACCGGACAGTCCAGGGCAGGTTTGGCTTCCGGAACAATCCGCTCGGCAATACCCTTGAACGCCGGAATAATCTCCGCCAAGATCAAACGAACACCGGCCAAGATGACATAGACGCCTCCGGCAAAGGTAATCGCCTTCAGTAAAGCAAAGACGATAAAGTTCTGTCCGTCACTTAAGTTTGCTTCAACAAAAGCGGGGCCGGAAGCAAAAGCCACGACTAAGTAGAGGATCCCCATAACCAGCGCCACGGAGACAGAGGTGTCGCGCAGGAAAGACAAACCCTGCGGGAACTGCATTTCTTCAGTAGACTTAGAGTTCTTCCCCACCAATTTTCCGACGCCAGCGGAGAGTACGTAACCTACGGTTCCAAAATGGCCAAAGGCTACATCGTCCGTGCCCGTGATCTTTCTCATGGTCGGTTGCGCAATAGCCGGGAAGAAGGCCATGGTCAAACCGAGGAGGATCGAACCGAAGATGACCAGAGGCGCTCCGGTAATTCCGGCGGCAATGAAAATAGCCGCAATCATACAAGCCATATATAAGGTGTGATGACCGGTGAGAAAGATGTACTTTAGCTTTGTAAACCGGGCAATCAGGATATTAGCCGCCATCCCAAAGGTCATAATCAACGCGGTCTGTTGTCCGTACTCTTTCAAGGCCAAAGCCACGACGGCCTCGTTATGGGGAACGATCCCTTGGACGCCAAAACCTTGTTGAAACATGGCTCCAAAGTAGCCAAGAGCAGCTACGGCAATATCGGCGCCGCCACCCAAGACCAAAAAGCCCATGATCGTCTTGATGGTTCCCTTAATTACTTCTGCGCCTTTCTTCTTTTGCACAGCCAAACCGACCAAGGCTACTATACCTACTAACACCGCAGGTACACTCAGGATATCCAGAATAACCTGTAACATTTGAACCCTCCTTTTTTACTGAAGCAAATTCATCTTACTCAAGACTTCTCGTAACTTTTCTTTCAGTTCGGCCAGGTCAATCATGCTGTT
>DATCJV010000179.1:0-5596 GCA_036562625.1 Bacillota bacterium
CTATATGGTAGTGGGTTTGGAAAGGCCTCAAGCGGGCGCCATCAGGATTAACGGACGGGATGTCACCCGTTTGCCCATGCATTTACGGGCAAAGTTCGGTGTGGCATATCTGGCTCAGGAACCATCGGTCTTTCGGAAATTAACGGTGGAAGAAAACATCCTGGCGATCCTGGAGTTAAGAATCGGAAATAAAGCCGAAAGATTCAGAGAATGTGACCGCTTGTTGGAAGAATTCAATTTGAACAGGATCAGAAAACAGAAGGGATACATGCTCTCCGGGGGGGAAAGAAGACGTGTCGAAATTGCCAGGGCTTTGGCGCAGGCGCCTCAATTCATTCTCTTGGATGAGCCCTTTACCGGAGTGGACCCGATTGCCGTAGCCGATTTGCAGGATATTGTCAGAAGCTTAAAGGCTAAAGGGTTAGGAGTTTTGATTACCGACCATAGTGTCCGGGAGACTTTGGCCATTACTGATCGAGCCTATATCATGTATTCTGGCGAAATTTTGGTGGCAGGCACTTCTCAGGAAATTGCGAAAGATGAAACCGCCCGTGAGTTTTATTTGGGAGACAGGTTCAATATATAAGAAGGAATTCTGTATAAATACCATTTCTATAGGAGAAGAAGAATGAGGATTATTACCCGTTATATCCTAGGAGAACTGCTGAAGCCGTTCTTCTTTGGTCTTTTTGCTTTTTGTGGAATTCTGCTGGGTGGCGTTTTAGTCGATCTTATCGAATTCGCCGGACGGTATCAGCTTTCCATCTCCGTCTTGCTTCGACTGTTTGTCTTCAGGATTCCGGAGAACGTGGCTCTAGGGTTCCCCATGGCCATGTTGCTGGCGACCCTGATTGGCTTAGGAAATATGACCGGGCATAGCGAAACCATTGCTATGCAGGCCGGTGGGGTGAGTTTTAACCGGATTGCTTTGCCGGTGTTGCTCACCGGTTTGGTGGTAAGCAGTGTTGCTATTCTGGTGAACGAGACCATAGTTCCTCCAGCCAAGCGCTTGTATAATCAAGAGAGAGAGCAAGCCAGATGGGCTCTGCCGCAAGGAGTCTTGTATCACTATTTTTTTACGGATTACGATAAAGACGGTGTGAAACGGTTGATCTACGCGGAAGAGTATTATCCTGCGCAAGAACGATTGGTTAAAGTAATCATTCAGGAGATGCAAAACAACAAAGTCAAGAAGGCGATCTTTGCAGATGAGGTGCTCTGGGCGGAGGATAAGGAGTTTTGGTTCTTTAAAGAAGGTGTTATCTATAATTACGAAGGGGAAAAAGTTCTTCCTCTACGTATGGCGCAAGGCAATTATCCTACCGGCTTGACAAGAACCCCCCACGAAGTACGGCAACTGGCCCTGGATCCGGAGGATATGAGTTGGTCGGAACTGAATTGGTATATAAAAAACGGTTCCAATCTGGAAAATGTGAATGAATTACGGGTTATGCTCCACCAAAAGACCTCGATCCCCTTTGCCAGCTTTTTCTTTGCACTGTTAGGGCTCCCGTTGGGGCTGCAACCGCAGAGGCGGACTTCTTCGGCTGGTTTTGGGTTAAGTCTCGTGTTCATCTTTATTTACTATGTTTTAATGGGGTTCGGTAGCTATTTAGGTCAGTCCGGGATCTTGTCTCCTTTCATAGCCGCTTGGATCCAGAATTTCATCCTCGGAGGTTATGGTTTTTATCACTTCATGAAAGCGGCCAACTAGAGAAGGAATAAAGGGTGAATCTGGTGTATGGAATAATGCTAATTTTCGTCATCGCCGTGCTGGGAGGGGTAATTGCCCTGCTCGGGGATAGGATCGGGATGAAGGTTGGAAAGAAACGCCTTTCTCTTTATGGCCTTCGGCCCAAATATACTTCGATGATTATTACGGTACTCACCGGTATTCTCATCTCCGGTTCCACTCTGGTCTTCCTAACGATAGTTTCAGAAAATGTGCGAATCGCGCTTTTTGAGTTGAAGGAGATCCAAGATGAATTACGGGAAAAAACCGCCATTGTACAAGACCTTGCTAATGAACTCGCAGATAAACAAGGGAAATTGGATGAAGTCCATCATAAACAGGAAGAAACCGCCGGGCTATTGGCAAAGACTGAAAGTGAGTATAGATTAGTAGTCAAAAACCTGGATGAAACCAGGCGGGCTTTGGAAAAGACCCAGAAAGAGCTGGCTTTTGAACAAGAAAGATTAAATAATTTATACGAAATCACCAAAGACTTACGGGAAAAAAATATCGGACTTGAGGTGGAAAAAGAGCGGTTATTCAAAGAAGTTCAGGCGCTCTCCGCTGAATCTTCTCTCCTCCGGGATAATCTTAGGATTACTAAGACCGGCAGGTTAATCTTTCTCAAAGGAGATATTCTCTTAGCCCGGGTAGTGCAGGAAGGCCTGAAAGCCCAGGAGATTAAAGAGAAGATCTTAGAACCAATGCTGGTGGAAGCCAATAAAATCGCGTTGGAGAGAGGAGCGCGTATTCAGGGAAAAGAGGGATACGCGCTCAAAGTCAATCAACAGCTCCAGTATTTTTCTCAAGAGTTGAGCAAGGTAACAGCGCCCGGTGTGGTCCGGTTGGTGGTGGATAGAAATACCATTGCTTTAGAACCGCTTTATGTTTCGTTTCAGTATTTCCCAAATGCTTTGGTTTTCAGAAAAAATGAGATAATTGCTGAAGCAAAGGTTGGTCCTGAGCTTGATGAAAACGAGATCCTTGACGAGATCCTTGATTTATTGTTAGTGGTGAGAAAAAAGTCCCTGAATGGAGGAATGATCTCCGAAGGACAATATATCGGGGAAATTGCTTCCATGCAGAATGTACCGGAAATTATCAGCAAGATCCGAAAGAAGACTAAACCCTCAATTATCCAACTGGTAGCCTTGGATGATGTGTGGCGAATTAAAGGACCGGTAAAGGTAGGGATTGAACTAAAAGATGAAGAATGACGGTTTAAGGCAAGCAGTTTTAGCGATCGATCCTGGCACAGAAAAGTTTGGCTATGCCATTTTACGGGAGGATGGAACTGTTTTACGGAAGGGAATTGAAAAAACCGGTCAGCTGTTGGCCCAGGTTTTACTGCTCCTGGATGAATTTGAGATAAGAACGGTTATTCTTGGGGATAGAACCGGAAGCAAAGACTTTGATGAACGGCTTTTTACAGAGTTAGAGAAGAGATCTGTCTCTTTAGTAAAGGTAAATGAGGATAATTCCAGTTGGGAAGGGCGGTTCCGGTATTTACAGGATCACCGCCACGGATGGCGGCGTTTTGTTCCATTGGGCTTGCAGACCCCGCCTGAAGCTTACGATGATTATGTGGCGGTAATCTTGGGAGAAAGGTATTTGAGAGATGCGGGCCAGGCCGGATAGGAGGAAGGTAATTCGATGAAGAGGTGTTTCTTTACCATACTATGTTTGTGCTTATTTACGCTTTCTCCTTTGCTTTACGGTTCTGCGCCGGAATTGGTCGTTCCGGTTGGACATTGGGCTTATGATTATATGACTAGGTTATCTCGGGCCGGATTGATCGAGGATTACCCTGGAGAATACATAAAAGAGCAGCACAAAGAGTTAACCAGATATGAAATGGCCAATTACCTTAAGACTTTTCTGATCAAGGAAAAAGGTAAACCACCGTATCTTCAAGCAGATGCGGAGTACATACTAAACCAGTTGATTGTTGAGTTCAAAGTGGAATTGGGTGATTTGGGGATTAACATTACTTATCTGGAACCCTTAGCTCCGGCCCGTTCCAAAAGTTATCAGGACTTACTGGAGAATGAAGAGTATCATGATTTGGACACTGTGGTGACCTTGCCCGAGAATTTCCTGACTACAAGTACGCTGTTCTCCTCGGATGGGGACGATAAAGCCGGAAAAGACTCGCCTCATTATTATTTTGGTTCATACGATACTGTTGGAGACCAAAGAGACTATTTTCTGTTTATCCCTGCCGCTTTCCTGGACGCCAAGAAAGCTCCTGAGGAAAAGTGGGAGGTTATTTACCAAATCAATAAGGGAATGCGCGACACCTACCTGTTGGTCGAGGGAGGACTACCCTTGAAAGATAATAACGCTGTCGATGGTTATTACCTTTTTCCCTTGGCTTTGGCGGACGCGGACCCGGAAGATGATTTTACCAAGGTGGAAGAGTCCGCTCTCAATCTGCTGACTAATTTGTATGAGACCTATCAGATCAATGATTTACACCAAATTGAGGGAACCCTTCCCTTGAGTAACTTTTCACATCTGCACCGGAGTATGACAGGATACGAGTTGATGAATGAGGTAACTACCGGGGTACAAATTGGGGACTTAATCGTCTCCACCGGTTTAGGCTTGTTGTACACGGAGAATAGAAAAGGAATTTCTCCACCAAAATGGCGATCCCAGAATAAAATGGGAAAACCCGTACTGTCTTTAAATGCCGTTTATTTACTGGACGGTTCTGAAGAAGACGGCCAGGTCTTGACAGGCTTAAACCTGGGCCTCTTGGGCAGTCTGCCTCTGACTGAGTCTGCAGAGATATATGGCGGATTTAGTTGGGGATATGATCAGGACCCCGCCTACTTGCGCAAGATGTCGTTAGTTAATTCACTGGTTAATGCGGGAGTTTCTTTTAAATTAAATGATTACTTGAGTTTGTTGGCTGATTTTACTTATTATAATGATTTGGTTGATCAGAACGCCGGCACTCCCTTTACTTCGCTGGGTTTGGAATGGGGCGAGAAAAACCGGTTAATTTTAGGCCTGCAAATGCTCTCGGTGGAGACTCCGCATGATACCCCCAAATTCATAGGGGAATTCTCTTTACAGTTTTAAGCCTTAGGCAGATATCTGCTGAAAGTTGCCCGAACGGACAACTTTTTTTTATTAGTGAAAACAAGCAAACTCTTTTGGGCGTTTTGTCTGTGTGCTTCCAGTGCTTGCCCACATAATATGTAACTGGGCTCTCCTAACCTAAGGGAAAGAAAGGAGGCAGAAAAATGCCTTTTAATATTATTGCCGAGGCTGAAGTTCAGGTCTTGATAGATGACAACATCGACCTTTTTACCCCGGCGGAGAAGATTGATGAGATCAGAGCTGTTGTCCAGAACCTGCGTTGCCATATTATCCCGGAAAAAGTAATCTTCCAAGGGGTGTTGCACAAACAAATCTTCTTTGTAGATGAAGAGAACACCGTTGTTCATCAGGGTGTGGATATTCCCTTTTCCGGTTTTCTTGATCTGCCGCCGGCTCAGCCTGGGCAGTGTTGTCAGTTGATACCGAGGATTGCCTTTCTTGACTTCGAACTCTTATCTCCAACCAGATTACGGGAGGTGGCAGTCATCGATCTACTCGTCCGGTTGCTGGATGCGCCTCTTCCGGAAACTGTTTTTTATCCGGGCCAACAGTCAAGTGTGGCATTTAGAGAGAATCCAGGGGTCTTTGTTGCTCTTGGCTGTGGATCAGACGAAAATAATGTTGGTTCAATGTATAGTACAAAAAAAGGAAGGAAATGAGGGTTGAATTTATTCAGAGAATAGGATAAAATAAAATATGTTGTAGATATGATACTCTGCGCCCGTAGCTCAGGGGATAGAGCACTGGCCTCCG
>DATCJV010000070.1:0-3313 GCA_036562625.1 Bacillota bacterium
CTTCTGCCCGGTGGAGGCGGTATTCACCCAAACGTTTAAGGAAGGCGAAGAACCGACTTTATACTGTAACAAGCACCTTCCCAACAGAAACCGACGTCATCACTGAGGACATGATCATGAGTAAGATCGGAACCTCCTGATATTTTCTCTATTATAGCTATCCGGAATCTAAAAGCCCCCCAAGCATTTGGGGGGTCTTTATCCGAAGAGGCTGAGAACGCGGAAAAACAATAAAATCATCAACAGCCCAGGGATCCGACTCTCCCTGGGCTCTTTTTGACGGGTGATCATTTTTGCGCCGAATTTAAAATAAAATCTTTTGCCGGCGCGCCCAGATATTTTCCAAATAGCCGACGGCAAACAAATTGGCCATCATGGAACTCCCACCGGAACTGATAAAAGGAAGAGGGATGCCTGTGATCGGCATGATGCTCATATTCATTCCCACGTTTTCCAGAACATGAAAGGTAAACATGGCCATAATGCCGATGGCAATCAACGAACCGTATCTCTCCTTCGCCTGCACGGCAATGCGTAAACTACGCCAAATCAAGATGAAAAAGAGGCCGAGCAAGATAAATCCGCCAACAAACCCCCATTCTTCACAGTAAACCGCAAAAATAAAGTCCGTATGATTCTCAGGCAAGAACCCAAGCCGGCCCTGGGTGTTTTGGAAAAGACCCTTCCCAAAGAAACGGCCGGAACCGACAGCGATTTTGGCTTGGTTCACATTCCACCCCGCTCCCCTTGGATCGGCATTGGGATTAATAAAAGATGTTAACCGTTTGATCTGGTAATCCTTAAGGGGCAGTGGAGTATCGAAGAAATGATGGCTGACGAACATCAGCGTAATCAATAGAATCCCGGTGAGGATAATACCCAATAAAAGACGGCCGTTCGTCCCGGCCATATATAACATGACAAAGAAGATAAAGACAAAGACCAGGGCGGTACCGAAATCCGGTTGTAAGAGAATCAGTATTAACGGAGGGAGAATATGGAGAAAGGGACTCCATAAGTCCCAAAGCGAGCTGAGTTTCTCCTTCTCCGATAGATGCTTGGCTAAGGTCAAGATTACTGCCAACTTAGCAAACTCAGACGGTTGCAAGGAATAAAAACCCAGATTCAACCAGGATTTGGCGCCGTTAACCTCGGTTCCGAAGAGGATTACCGCCACCAAAAGCAGGATATTTACTCCGTAAATCAGCCGGTAAGCCAAATCCGATAAACGATAATCCACCCCAATTAACAAAGCCATTCCCACCAGGCCGATCAGCACCGAAATAAACTGCTTTTCCACAAAAAGATAGGGATTGCCATTATTAATAGCTGTATTGGCTCTGGTAGCGCTAAAGATCGTCAGCAAGCCAATGACGACCAAAACCAGAACGTCCCCAAGTAATAAAAAATCCAGATTTTTAACCAATCGGCGTTCCAATCTCTTCACCTATCTTTTTCTCCGGTACTCTCCGTATTCTGTTGACCGGAATGTTGGCTACGAGTTCGGCCCTATTCTCAGTAGAGTTGAGCTCAATTTCCATCTTGTCTTCATCAATATCAACATAACGGGTAATCGCTTTGATAATCTCTTCGCGCAGTTTTTCCATTAACCCAGGAGAGACTCTGGCCCTGTCGTGCACCAGTACCAAGCGCAACCTCTCCACTGCCTGCTTTTTACTGGGGGTATCCTCACCAAACCTCTTTATAAAATCCAACGCTCTCCCCCTCTCTTTTCATTTCCATTCTCCATTCCTATTTGTTATTAAACATTTTTCGTAAAAAGCCGAAGAGCCCCGGATCAAAATCCATGGACATCAATGGTACAGTCTCTCCTTGGATTCTCCGGACAATGTTCCGAAAAGCTTCACCCGCTTTGGAGTTCTTGCCTAAGACAGCAGGCTCCCCTTTATTGGTGGAGATAATAATCCCTTCATCGTCCGGAACAACCCCCAACAGTCTAATGGCGAGAATATCATTGACATCATCAATATTCATCATATCGCCCTTGCGCACCATATCCGGTCGAATCCGATTCAAGATTAACATCGGGTCATCCAAATCACTGGAGTGCAGGAGACCGATAATCCGGTCCGCATCCCGGACCGCGGATACCTCCGGCGTGGTAACAATAATGGCTTCGGTCGCTCCGGCCACTGCGTTCTTAAAGCCTTGTTCGATGCCGGCCGGGCAATCAATCAAGACATAATCAAACTCTTCGCTTAACTCAGCGCATAATGCCTTCATTTGTTGAGGTGAGATCTCACTCTTATCCCTGGTTTGCGCCGCCGGGAGCAGAAAAAGGTTTTCAAAGCGTTTATCTTTAATTAAAGCTTGACGAAGGCGGCAGTTCTTTTCAACTACATCAACCAAGTCATAAACAATACGGTTTTCCAAACCCATGACCACATCCAAATTGCGTAAACCGATGTCCGCATCGATCATAACAACTTTATGATGGTTTAAGGCAAGTCCGGTACCGATATTGGCCACGGCGGTGGTTTTTCCAACTCCTCCTTTGCCGGAAGTGACTACTATTACTCGTCCAGACATCAAGTCTGACCTCCTTTGATCATAAAAAGATAAATCCTACAAAATACAATGCTGTTATACTCAGGTTCATTGCCGGTGGATAATGCTTGATCACAATTCCTTAAGAGTCAAGCAAGAAATCCTACTTTACAGGCCACACACCGCCAGAGCCTTGCCTAGTGCTGGTTGGCATCATATCTTTCCACGACAATCTTCCCCTGGCGCACTCTGGCAATCTCCGGGCAGGTTTGGTTGGCTCCGGTCTCCGGTGAACGGGAGAAGTGATTTCCAATCCGGATTTGTACGGGGTTCATCAGCATGGCGATGACTTCGGCTCGATCATCGCCCTTCGCTCCGGCGTGGGCGGTCCCCCGCAAGCGGCCAAGAATGATGATATCGCCGGTAGCCACAATCTCCGCTCCGGGATTGACATCTCCTTTGACGATAATATTACCGTCATACTCAATCCGTTGCCCATTCCGTACCGTGCCATGCACCATATAGCTCCTGGAGATTCTTTCTTTATCTTTGCCTTCTTTGCGTTGATCCCTGTCGTTTTCTGCGGATTGATTGGTAAAAGACTTGGCAATTATACTGAAAGATGAGAGAATTCTTTTCAAACTTTCTTCTTCCGCCTTTGTCAACTTTCTGGCGCCTAATTCCACGTTGATTAGGGCACCACGAAAAAAAGTTTTTGTCTCTGTCAATTGGGAATTTAAGACATCAAGCCAGAAAGAGAAGGATTTCTCCTCAGGAATGATCAAAGTTAATCCCTGTTTCAGCC
>DATCJV010000072.1:0-3291 GCA_036562625.1 Bacillota bacterium
CGACAATCAGAATCTGATTCATCGTTATACGGCAAATCAGTCTTTTTCTGATCACCAACATAAAAGAGATACCCCAGCATACGTACCTGATTGCGCTGCATCCCTTCCCCGAGAAGCATGGCCACCGGTACTTCAAGATACTTGCCGAGCAAATCCAAAAGTGGCGCTTCAATTGCGGTTAAGACATGAACACCGGTGCGCAGGTCAAATGTCTGGTCGCCACGCACGTCATTTTCCAGCTTTTCACTGAGAAAGTTCTTGATCCGGAGTAAAGTATTTTTATACGCGGCGATCTCTGTGCCAAGCACAAATTGTTTGCATTCTTCAAGCGTCTTTGTGATCTTCTCTCCTCCCGGAACTTCCCCGATCCCAATCGTTCCGGTACTGTCTGTCATGATCACAATGTTACGAGTAAAAAAAGGAGCGTGTGCTCCGCTTAAATTCAAAAGCATACAGTCCTTACCCGCAACCGGATAGACGTCCATTTTTTCAATCGTTGGTGTGCCCATTATATCCCCTCCACAGTTTGGTGGTAAAACCATATTGATTTAAATTAATACTTTATAAAACCAATGTTACATCTTGATTAAATTATATAAGCCCGTTATAATTAAGTCAAATTAAGTAATATTATATATCAATTAGAAAAACTTAATTCACTCACAAGGAAGGTAGTTCTGATGGATACAAAACAGATGGAATACATTGTAAAGATCGCTGAAGAAAACAGCATAAGCAGGGCTGCTGCAAAATTATACATTACACAATCCGCTTTGGATCAGCAGTTGCTAAAACTGGAAAAGGAATTGGGTTTACAGTTGTTTCATCGTGCAAAGAACAGCCTAAAACCTACTGAAGCAGGAGAGATATATGTCGCATATGCGAGAAAAATCATCAACTTAAAGAAGGAAGCCTATTTAATCCTGAACGATCTGGCGGAAAAACAGGCAGGTACCATGACGATTGGCCTGACCCCTGAGCGTGGGATAGAAATGTTTATGGCGGTATATCCGGAATTTTATAAATCCTATCCTAATGTGACTGTTATCCCTCGTGAAATCAATGTCAAAAGACAGCTCGAAATGCTCCGGAACGACACGCTCGATATCGGGTTTGTTACATTATCTTCGATCCCGGAATGCAGCCTTGAGTTCAGACCCATTACACAAGATAACATAGTACTCGCCATCCCGGCCTCGCATCCATATGCAAGGTATGCGAACCCGCCCGGGGAACCACTTGCTGTTGCCGATCTTTCGTTGTTCAAAGACGATACCTTTGTTATCATGTTTAAGGAATCAACGCAAAGGTCCATAATTGATGCTCTGTTTGAAAAGGCGGGCTATAAGCCAAGAGTGATTCTGGAAACATCCAGCAATCAAACCTCGTATTCCATGGTCAAAAAGGGATTGAGTTGCTCAATCCTTCCCGACTACTATACCTATCCCGACGATAATGTTGTTTGTTTTCGGTTGCCGGACGCTCCACTATGGCAGCTTTTAGTAGCCTATAAAAAAGGACGCTATATTGGAAAAGCAGCAAGCTACTTTATTGAACTTGCGACTAAATTCTGGAAAAACAGAAAGTCCTCATTAAAAGAAGGTTCTTAACCGGCATTTACCAATTATCCTCATAGTTTCAATCTAAGCGGGAAGAAACAACCCCCTGGTTAAACCAGGGGGTAAATTAGTATCAAAGGACTTTTTGCGTCGTCCTCTGATTTAAAAGGGTAGCTCCTTGAACGCCCTGCACACGACAGTCTCCAGATACTTACAGAGGCGCGTCCAGCCCAAACTGACAACCACACCCATCCGGAATCCGCATGGGTCCCCGCTGGAGTAAACACTCTTCTCTCCCCTCCGCAGACGCTGTGGATAAGATCCTGCATGGCCAGGGCTAACCCAGTTTGGATGCAGCTCAGGTATGACAATTGGCGACGGCAATTTTGTCAGGTGCTGTGAAAATGTGATCGCTATTGGCAATTATGGTACTTCCAGTAAAACTCGGTGGTGCTGCAAACCCGATTGAATTACTACAGATAAATAGCTCGGCAAGAATAATTACTAAGCCCTTTTTCATGAATTATAACCTCCAATTTATTTTAGGAACTTTATTCCATGTAATATATCAAAAATAAATGGAAGATAGTTTAGTGAAATTCTTTTCTTGGTAACGAAAAGGGGATTTTTAGGCCAAATAAAAAGCACCCGAAGGTGCTAAAAATTCTTTGCAAACTCCTGATATCGTTTTTGAAACACATGGTATTCAGGGCGAACGATTTCTCTTGCTTGCCGTTGAACGTAAATGTTATTTTCCCTCCCGTCCTCTTTTACTAGCCCGGACCCGTTCGTCAAGGCTCATGAGGAAAGCGATAATCTCCGCCACCAAGGTATAAGCTTCCGGGGGAATGTATTGCCCGATCTCTACCCCCTCTAGCAACTGTAAGAGCTCAGGTTCTTCAATGGTAGGGATTCCGGCTTGACGCGCCAGTTCTAAAATAGCCTCGGCAATATACCCCTTACCTTTGGCCAACACTACCGGGGCATCATCCTGGTCCGGATCAAACCGGAGAGCAACAGCGGCCCGGTTTCGTAAATCCCCGCTCATTTCAGACCCACCCATCTATCCGCGGCGGAAGGGTTCTCTCCTTGGACTGCTTATTCCTTTCCGCCACCCGTATCCTCTTTATAGGCCAACCTCTGCCGGTTAAAAAGTCCTTCAAACCGGAAAAATGCGGTTGTAGCCTGGAAACGTCCTCAACCTCAATCAACAGCTCCAAACCACTTTTGGTATAAGCTCCGATGATCTCGACCGCCTGCAACTCCTGAGAGTGGTAAGACAAGCGAAAGCTATACCCTCTCCCCTGCTCTGACCAGTGATCGCCCCTGGCCTCACAACGAATTTCTTGATCCCGACGAGGAAAGAGACAGAAGATAAGCTGAGCCAAGCTTTGGTCTTCCTTGGATTGTCCAGCCAAAAAGCGGGAAGATTCTTTGAGGATCTCCGTCCACATCTCTTTAGGATCGTGGATCTGCCCGGTTTTCCCTTTTAAGTTTACTTCCGTGACTTCTTCCTCCGGGTTGAGTTCGGAAGCAGAATCCGGTTTTGGCCGTTCCATGGTCTTATTTTCAGGAGCAATGGAATCCTTCCCCTTCCTTTCTCCACTTTTCTGTGGACGATCGAGGCCAGGCGGAAGCGTCTCCTCGGATTGCCCCATCCCTTTCTTCCTTGTTCCGGTTGGATCTGTGTTTTCACTGGCCGGCTCTGGCGCGGAAAACCGATGGAGATCAG
>DATCJV010000075.1:0-4100 GCA_036562625.1 Bacillota bacterium
GAGTAATCACCGTAACGAATTGGCTGTCGTCTTGAAAAGGACCGCTTGGTTCCGCTAAGGCCGCCAGTAAAAAACGCCGCTTGGCGCCTAGAACCTCAATGTCCAAATAGTCTCCTAATTTGAAACCGTGCTTTTCCGCGATGTTTTTACTAACAATCACCTTTTTTCCACAGAAAGGAAGCAGATCTTTCTGAGCGGCCAGGTAATAAGGGTTCATCTTTTGCAGGTCAGCCAAGTCAAAGCCTTTGACCATCAGACGTAAGGTTTCGTTAGGCAACAGGAGTTTTCCGTTGGCTTCGATTGCGCCCACGATATATTCAAAATCTGCAGCCAGATGCTCAGCAGAACGGAGAGTAAGAAAATTAGAAGGCGACTGCTTAGTGGGATAGACGATTAATTCCGCCGAACCGAAGTAAAGAGTCATCCGCTCGATAAACATTTCTTTCGCTGTACCGGAAAGAGATTCTGTCGCGAAATACAGGGCGGAAGAGAGCATAATCGAAAAGAGAACCAACAGCGTCCGGAGTTTTTTCTCCCGGATGTTTTTAAGGACAAACTTTATGATAATACCCATGGCACACCGCTCAATTCCATGAAAATACCTGAACCAAGAGGAACAGGCGCACGGCCTGCCGTCGACCGGTCCATTGTCTCATATTATATAGGAAAACAACCGGGTAAAAAAGGGAAAAATGTATTTGATGGGAAAATATTTAAATTTACTCATATTTTCCGGCCTTTTATAGCACGTCTTGAGGACAAATTATACTCTTGACAAAAATTACGACCGTGTATATAATAAGCAAAATTATATTCACAAGGGAAATAACTGGAAAATATCTCAAGGCGATGAAGGGGAAGAGTACAGCGGTGTGGAGTTGGCAGAGAGCCGGCGTTTGGTGAAAGCCGGTAACACGCACCGGTGGAAGGTAGCCTCGGAGCTGCCGGGTGGAAGTTTTCGCGTACATGTCTGTACGCGAAGATGCGTACATCCGGCCGGACCCATCGTTATCGGGGAAGTGGAATATTAGCAAACCGCTAGTATTGGCACTTACAGAGAGTGATGCTGTGAAGCGACACTAAAATAGGGTGGTACCACGGTCCTTCCGTCCCTAACCGGGGAGGAAGGCTTTTTTTATTCTTCTTTTTCGGCCATGAACAAGTAGAGAAGTCTTTGGAGGTGGTAGTCTATGAAGCTGACCGGCGCGCAGATATTGGTAGAGTGTTTAAAAAAAGAAGGCGTGGAGGTTCTCTTTGGATACCCCGGGGGAAAGGTTCTCTCCATCTATGACGCGCTATATCAAGACAATTTTTCGCATATTCTTAACCGCCATGAACAAGGCGCCGTACATGCGGCTGATGGTTATGCCCGAGCCACAGGAAGGCCGGGTGTGTGCTTAGCGACTTCTGGACCGGGCGCCACCAACCTGGTCACAGGTCTGGCTACAGCCTATATGGACTCCGTTCCTGTGATCGCTTTTACCGGACAGGTGCCTACTACTTTACTGGGCAGGGATACTTTTCAGGAGGCGGATATCACCGGGATCACCATGCCAATTACGAAACATAATTATCTGGTGCGGGATGTAGCGGAGTTGCCCCGGGTGATTAAAGAGGCATTCCATATTGCCACTACCGGTCGCCCCGGTCCGGTGCTGATTGATTTGCCCAGTGATATCAGTGACGGTAAAACAAAATTCAGCTATCCGGAGAAGGTGAATCTACCGGGGTATAAGCCTACCTATAATGGAAATTTTAAACAGATCAAGGCTATGGCTTCCGCCCTGCGTAAAGCGGAAAAACCTGTATTGTACGTAGGGGGCGGCACCACAATCTCCGGCGCTGAGCAGGAACTCCTGGAATTGGCGGAGAAAACCCAGATTCCGGTAGTCACCACCTTGATGGGGATGGCCGCTTTTCCCAGTAGCCACCGGTTGGCCTTGGGTATGCTTGGTATGCACGGCACAGTGGCCGCCAATTACGCAGTGACCGAGTGTGACTTGTTGGTGGCAATTGGCGCTCGTTTTGACGACCGGGTAACCGGAAAGGTAGAGACTTTTGCGCCACAGGCCAAGATCGTACAGATTGATATTGATCCAGCGGAGATCGGGAAGAATGTTTCTGTTGACATCCCGATCGTGGGTGATATCAAAAAAGTCCTCACCGATCTGCTGCCCCTGGTGACCCCGGGAGATACCGGCGCCTGGCTGGTTAAAACGGAGGCCTGGAAAGAAAAGTATGCCCTCTCCTATGAGCGCAATGAGAAGTATATAGCCCCCCAAGAAGTGGTTGAGATCTTGTCGGAGCTGACTAAAGGGGAGGCGATCATCTGCACTGAAGTGGGTCAGCATCAGATGTGGGTAGCCCAGTATTACCAGTTTACTAAAGCACGTTCTTTTTTGACCTCCGGCGGGCTGGGCACCATGGGTTACGGGTTGCCGGCCGCCATCGGCGCGCAGATCGGTCGGCCCGATCAGTTAGTGATTAATGTGGCGGGAGACGGGAGTTTACAGATGAATATCCAAGAATTAGCCACAATCGCCGCTTATCGTCTACCAATTAAGGTTATCTTATTAAACAATAATTATCTGGGTATGGTCCGGCAGTGGCAAGAACACTTCTATGCGAAACGGTACGCCGGGACCTTCCTGGAGAATCCGGACTTTATCAAACTGGCGGAAGCATACGGAATTAAGGGTTTTCTGTTGACCGAAAGAGAAAAAATCAAGGATGTCTTGGCCAAGGCTTTAGCCGTCCCCGGCCCGGTCTTAGTGGAATGTCGGGTAAACCCGGAAGAAAACGTCTTTCCCATGGTTCCGCCGAATGGGGCCATCAACCAAATGATGGGGGTGGTGGAGAGTTGAAGCACACTTTAGCCTTGCTAGTAGTAAATCAGCCCGGCGTCATGGCCCGGATCGCCGGTTTATACAGCCGGAGGGGGTATAATATAAACAGCATTGCCGTGGGTGAAACGGAAGACCCCAAGGTGTCCCGGATTACTCTGGTCGTGGAGGCGGAAGCCGCCCATGAGCTAGAGCAGATTACAAAACAGTTATATAAGTTGGTTGATGTAATTAAAATTAGCGATATTACCTTGGATGACTCCGTTGAGCGGGAGTTGGCCTTGATTAAGGTGAAGAGTAGTTCTGAGAATCGTTCCGAGATTCTGCAGATCGTGGATATTTTCCGTGCCAAAATAGTGGATGTCTCGCGTAGTGCGGTGATCATTGAGGTGACGGGGACCCAGGATAAAGTGGAGGCTATTATCGCCTTACTCAAACCCTTTGGTTTGGTGGAGATCGCCCGTACCGGAAAGGTTGCTCTGGTGCGTTCGGCGGTGAAGGCGTAAGAGAAAAGACTAAGGATGGTTTCGTGCCGGCCTACCGGCACGCTAAAATTTAAGGAGGTAGATAAGATGCAAGTTTATTATGAACGCGATGTGGAAATGGGAATTTTAAACGGTAAAACAGTGGCGGTGATCGGCTATGGCAGTCAAGGACACGCCCACGCGCAAAATCTGAGAGACAGCGGGGTTCAAGTAATATTGGGTCTACGCCCGGGTAAATCTTGGAATGCTGCGATCGAAGACGGCTTTCAAGTGTTTACAGTAGAGGAGGCAGTACAAAAGGCCGATATTATCATGATTCTGGTAAACGATGAGTATCAGGCCGATCTCTACAAGAATCAGATTGCCCCGAACCTGAAACCTGGTAAAGCTTTGGCCTTTGCCCACGGGTTTAATATTCATTACGGTCAAATTGTCCCCGCACCGGAGATTGACGTCTTTATGGTGGCGCCCAAAGCGCCCGGACATCTAGTACGCCGGGTTTATACGGAAGGAAAAGGGACTCCTTGTTTAGTTGCCGTGCATCAGGATGCCAGCGGGAAAGCGAAAGAACTGGCTTTGGCTTATGCCAAAGGAATCGGTGGCACCCGTGCCGGAGTGCTGGAGACTACCTTCAAAGAGGAGACCGAGACGGATCTCTTTGGCGAGCAGGTGGTACTCTGCGGGGGGGTAGCAGCCTTAATTAAGGCCGGATTTGATACGCTGGTTGAAGCAGGTTACCAACCGGAGAGCGCGTATTTTGAGTGTTTACATG
>DATCJV010000083.1:0-5710 GCA_036562625.1 Bacillota bacterium
TGTATCCCTTTGGCCAGTAGTTCTGCTCTGAAGTTCTCCAGATCGACTACTTCGAAGCAGAGGTGCTGGTAGTGACCGCGTTTACCTGTAAGGTTCTCAATTGTGCCTCCCCATTCTTGCACAGCTAAGGTTTGGTCGAAGACTTCCAGGAAGGTGGATTGGCCACAGGCGAAGTAGTAGCCAAAGGGCTTTTCCTCTTTGTTATAGAGTATAAACTTTACCTCTAGACCCAGTTGTTTCGTGTAAAAGTCAATCATTTGGTCCAGTTGATCCGTGAAAAAACAAATATGCGCCAGTTGTCGTATCATCAGGGCACCTCCATGTATAATGGTTTTACTGCTTTTTTGTACATGCTTCTTCAGCAATTACTATAGAGAATGATTCACCATGAGTGACGGTTAATCCTGCTGTAGCGGGAAGAGGATGGAAATAAGTATTTGTAAACCGCATTTTTAAAACTTATGCAGCTAGATCGAGAGGCAATATCTTGCCGGGAATCCAGTTATATTGAAAGTATCTTTGCACGGTGGAAAGAAATATTACTGGGTCGCGGTCGGTGAGTCTATTGACACTAAATGTCAGATCAGATAAAATTATAATAAATAAAAGCACAGTCTGATTTTAAAAGGCGGATCAGGTTGGGACCTCAGTATTCAGGAAGAGAATGATGTGGTTTGCGCCACACGAAGCGTTGGAGATTGGCCACCGGTCCGGAGAGTATAGTTTAGGTAGCAGAGAATAAAAAGCCGAGATGAGCTGAGGAGTAGACACTGGCTTTACTTGAAAGGTTAGCTAACGCCAGGCTATTTATCAGTCGGGCGTTTTATATTTGCCGCGTATTACTGCATGAGAAGATGTAACAGTCTGAAATAATAATACCGGTAGCAAAACCCCTACTCCTTGCCAAAATGCAAGGAGTTTTTTATTTTTCCTTGTTGAGCATTGAAGTGGGGGAAGTAGGATAGGAGGCTAAATGGTGGAGCGGTTAATGATGGGCAACGAAGCAATAGCCTTGGGAGCGGTTGAAGCAGGAGTGGAAGTAGTCACCGCCTATCCCGGCACTCCATCTTCGGAAATTGTCGGGACTTTGGCGAAGATGGCGCCGGAATACGGTTTTTATGTTGAGTGGTCCACCAATGAAAAGGTGGCCTTGGAAGTTGCGGCTGGCGCCTCTTATGCCGGGGCCAGGAGTCTGGTAGCCATGAAACAGGTTGGCCTGAATGTGGCCAGTGACGCCTTGATGAGTCTCGCCTATATCGGGGTCAAAGGCGGCTTGGTCCTTGTGGTGGCTGATGACCCCGGACCACACAGTTCCCAGACTGAGCAGGACACCAGAGTCTTTGGAAAGTTTGCAAAGATACCAGTCTTCAACCCTGCGACTCCTCAGGAAGCAAAGGAGATGGTGATCGCGGCTTTTGCCCTCTCCGAAGCGGAGGGAATGCCTGTTCTGGTTAGACCAACCACCCGGGTCTGTCATGGTTGCGCCGGGGTGACGATAGACGAAGAAAAATTGAAGAAAAACGGGGTAAAGAGAGCACACCGATTTGAGCGTGATCCGAAGTGGATTATCTTTCCGAGACTATCTTACGAACGGCATCAGTGGCTGGTGGCGCAGGAAAAGAAGTTATCCCATGACTTTTCCGCCTCATCTTTTAATGAAGTAATCAGTTTGGCATGGGGACATCAAGATGCTGCATACGGGCGAGGCCATCAAGAAAAACTGGGGCTGATCACTTCCGGAGTAGCCCACTGCTATGCGATGGAAGCTTTGGAACGCCTGATCCAGGCAGAAGAGGCATGCTGTGAAGGGACTGCTCTTCGAAACTATGCAGTCTTAAAGATCGGTACTACTTACCCTTTGCCGGCTGACTTAATCTTGGACTTTGCCGCCGATGTCGACCGTATCCTGGTAGTGGAGGAGCAAGACCCTTACTTGGAAGAGTCTATCCGTAATCTTCTTCAACTAGCAGGAAGAAGGACCAAGGTTTTAGGGAAAGAAACCGGGGATTTACCATACGCCGGAGAGTATTCACCAGATTTATTATTCAAAGCCATATATAGGTTTAGCACCAGCGGTGTCGCGCGGGAGTCGAGTGCGCCGCCCGGACAGAAGGCAGAAACAGAAACCGCTGCCTCCCTGGTCAAAGCGGGAACAGCGGAAATTCCGGTCAGACCGCCGGTATTTTGCGCCGGCTGTCCACACCGGGCCTCTTTTTACTTGTTCAAAGAAGCCGCTAAAGGGAGAGACGCCGTCTTTACCGGAGACATCGGTTGTTATACTTTGGGGAATGCGCCACCCCTATCCGCTTTGGATACTTGCCTGTGTATGGGCGCGGGAGTGACCATTGCTTTGGGGCTGGCTAAAGCCGAACCCAACCGGCTACATGTGGGGTTTGTCGGAGATTCCACTTTCTTTCATTCCTGCCTGACCGGATTGGTCAATGCGGTCTATAACCAAACCAAGCTCACCCTGGTGGTGTTGGATAATTCCACTACCGCGATGACCGGGCATCAGCCGCATCCGGGGTTGGGGATCAGCGCTACTGGCGCAGAAGCGCCTGCCATTGATATTGCCACCGTCTGTACTGCTTTGGGTGTGAAGTATGTGCGGCAGGTGTCGCCTTTTGAATTTGAAGATTTCAAAAAGACGGCTTTGGAAGCCATGGAGTTCCCCGGACCGGCCGTGGTGGTGGCCAAAGCCCCCTGCGTTGCCGTGAGCAAAAGCCGGAGGAGATACTATATTGACCAAGGACTTTGCAGAAATTGCGGCCTCTGTCTGAGCAAAATCGGCTGCCCCGCCATGGCCAGAAGTAAAAGAGAAACGGAGCGAGGAGGGACCGCAAAACCGTCAATTGGTCATACTTGTCGCGGCTGCGGCTTATGTACCCTGGTTTGCCCCTGCGGAGCCATTAAGGAGGTGGAAACGGGATGAAGAGTCTGCACAGGCGTTTTGACATTCTCCTGGCCGGTGTAGGTGGACAAGGGGTGGTGCTTGCCTCCAGGGTGTTAGCGGGAGCCGCGCTCAAAGCAGGGTTGGTGACCAAGACCTCTGAAACGATAGGGATGGCTCAACGCGAGGGTTCTGTCACCAGTCACGTGCGCATTGGCACTCAGGTTTATAGTCCTTTAATCTCTCAAGGTCAGGCCGACCTGTTGGTTAGTTTAGAACCGGCGGAAGCCGTTCGTAACCTTGTTTTTCTGCGTCACTCCGGATGGCTGTTGGTCAATACGGAGGCAGTGATCCCCGTTACTGTCTCTGCCGGACTCTCTAAATATAATGACGACAAGATCAGGGCATACTTGGCGGCCTATGCCGGGAAAGACACTAAAGAAGAACGCCTAATCTTAATTGATGGTTCAAAGTTGGCCAGGGAGGCAGGAAGCGAAAAAACCTTAAACTCGGTGATGCTGGGTGCGGTTTGCGGCATCGGGTTGCTGCCTCTGGAGCGGGAAATGGTTTTAGAGACATTGCTCCGTATGGTTCCACCGCGAATGGCGGAAATGAACAAAAAGGCCTTTGACTTGGGATATGAAGCGATTAGCCTGCGTTGAGCAGACGAGGAAGGTCAGTGTATTAATATTAATTAGATAGTAATTCGGAGGGTGAGAGAGATGGCTGTTAACCAAGCCGAGCTGAGTAGAGAGAACTTGATATTTACGGGGAGCGAGAGAGAAGAAAAACAGTTTCAAAGGGAAAGAGCGGAGAAGCTGAGCAGAGTGGTGAAGTATGCAGCAAAAAACTCTCCCTTTTATCGGCGAAAATTGGCAGAGGCCGGTATTGATCCGGCCGGAATCAAAACTTTCGAGGATCTACAGAGTCTGCCTTTTACTACCAAAGAGGAGTTGCGAGAGGCCTATCCTTTGCAGGCGCAGGCCGCTCCCGATGATGAGGTGGTCAGGGTCCATTCCTCATCGGGAACCACTGGAAAACCGGTAATCATTCCTTATACTCAATATGATGTTGATACCTGGACAGAAATGATGGTCCGTTGTCTGAAGATGACCGGAGTTAACCGGTTGGATCGGGTACAAGTGACCCCCGGCTATGGATTGTGGACGGCCGGCATCGGCTTTCAGGCCGGGGTTGAACGGTTGGGGGCGATGGCTATCCCTACCGGCCCGGGAAATACCGAGAAACAACTGGAGATGATGAGTGATTTAGGAACTACCGTGCTGATTGGGACTAGTTCTTACGGTTTGTTACTGGCTGAAGAATGCAGTAAACGGGGAGTTCTGGATCGTATTCGCTTGCGTATTGGGATTTTCGGTTCGGAACGGTGGGGCGAACGGATGAGAGCCCGCATTGAGGAGATCTTTGCCATTGATACCTTTGATATCTATGGTTTGACTGAAGTCTACGGTCCTGGGATTGCCATTGATTGTCCATATCATCATGGTCTACATTACTGGGACGATCACCTTTTCTTTGAAGTGATTGATCCGGTCACCGGTAAGGTGGTGCCGGACGGGGTCCAAGGCGAGTTGGTAGTCACTACTTTGACCAAGCAAGGGATGCCCCTGCTTCGTTATAGAACAAGAGACCTAACCAGAATCATCACTGAGCCTTGCCCTTGCGGTAGCCCCTATCCGCAGATAGACCGGATCTTTGCGCGAACAGACGATATGATCAAGATTCATGGGGTTAACATCTACCCCGGTCAACTCGAACATGTTCTGCAGATTACTTCCGGTTTGAGCAGTGAATATGAGATTACAATTACCCGAAAGGAAGGCCGCGATAGCCTACTTATAAAAGTGGAGTCTGCTGAGAGTCCTGATCTATGGGAACATTTAGGAACGATTTTAGCACGGAATATTAAGACCAAAATTGGCATCAGCGCTCAATGTATAGTGACGGAAATCGGCGCTTTGAGGCGAAGTGAAAAAAAGACGAAACGCGTTTATGATCTAAGAGAGAACGAGTTATAATTATTATAAACAGAGTGCTTCAGAAAAACGGAAAACTAAAAATCGCTATTGACTTTCCTTATAATCTGGGTTATTATATAAAAGTGACATCGCTTGTGGGCCCATAGCTCAGTTGGGAGAGCGCTTGAATGGCATTCAAGAGGTCAGGGGTTCGACTCCCCTTGGGTCCACCAAATGAGAGTTAAAAGCTTTGCCATAAGGCAAAGCTTTTTTTATTATAGCGATTGTTATTAAAAGGGGAATTATCCAAAAAGTATTAGTACACCAATTAAATGGAAACAGCCTCCATCATTGACAATCATTAACTATTATGGTAATCTATATATACAAGGAGACGCCTTGTCTTCACGGACAAGGTGTCTCTTATCTGTTTTTACTTTTTTTGCCATTAAATTACATATAAAGAAAAAAAGATGGAGGAAAAGGCGATGACGAATAGTAGCCAATTCGAGAGCATTGTTAGGCATTTATTGGAGGTAGAAGAAAGCGTTGAAGACTTGGTCAATTCTCTTTCCTCATCAATAGAAGAAAGAACGGAATTATCCGAATTAATGAAGACTTATATTCAAGGGGTAGAGGATATAATCAGAAATAAGGAGCAGATTAATTATGCGCAATTTCCAGCGGTGATTATTGGTTGCCGGGTACGCATGGAGGAAGTGGGTAGCGGTAATTCGGTTGAATACAGAATTGTTTCGCCTTTTAGTAAAGAATTTAACGCCGGGGATGTCTCCTGTGTTTCTCCGGTTGGCCGGAAACTGCTTTTGAGGAGGGTTGGTGA
>DATCJV010000088.1:0-9620 GCA_036562625.1 Bacillota bacterium
GCGAATCTCCGTCAATAATTCCGGAGTCAGCAGAGAGGTAGGGGCGTAAGCGCCCATTCCGCCAGTATTCGGCCCTTTATCTCCGGTAAAAGCTCTTTTATGGTCTTGGGCTGGAAGCAGGGGCAGGATGGTAGTTCCGTCCGTCACCGCTAAGAGCGACAGCTCTTCTCCATAAAGAGTCTCCTCAATCACCACCTGTCTTCCCGCGTCTCCATAGATCTTGTCCACCATTAGATCTTTGATGGCCTTCTCCGCTTCAGCCGGGTGGTCGGCCACAGTTACTCCTTTTCCGGCGGCCAATCCGTCGGCTTTAACCACCAGCGGGCCTGTTTGAGACCGTACATACGATAAGGCGGTTTGCGGGTCGCTGAAAACCTGAAAATCGGCGGTTGGAATCCGGTATTTAGCCATCACCTCTTTGGCCCGGACTTTGCTCGCTTCCAACTGGGCTGCAGCCTTGGAGGGACCAAAGACCGGTAAACCTCGTGTCGCGAACAAATCCGTGATCCCCAAAGCAAGATACACTTCCGGGCCGACAATGGTTAGGTCGATTCGTTGCCGCTCCGCCCAATCAGCCAAGGCTTCCAAGCTATTGCCGTTAACTTCCACCGGTTCCGCCAGTTCGCGCAGGCCGTCGCTACCCGGGGCAACATAAATCCGCTCCACTTTAGGACTTTGCTTAATCTTCCAGGCCAAAGCATGTTCACGGCCACCGGAGCCAATGATTAAAACACGCATTACTCCACCTCCAAGGACTCTTGCTTAGTCTTCTTCCACTCCAGGAAGTTTTTCTCCGGTAAGCAGATGATAGGCTTCCAAATACTTCTGCCGGGTGTTGGCAATGACCTGGGGAGGCAAAGGTGGAGCCGGTGGGGCGTAATCCCAATTAATCCCGGTCAAATAATCCCGGACATATTGTTTGTCGAAGCTGGGTTGGCTTCTGCCCGGGGTATACTGCGCCAGCGGCCAAAACCTGGACGAGTCGGGCGTAAAGATCTCGTCCACCACGATTAATTCTCCGTCCAGGATGGCAAATTCAAACTTGGTGTCCGCAATAATGATCCCTGCTTCTTCAGCTTTTTGGGCGCCTACTTTAAAGAGGGACAGGGAAGTCCGGCGCAATTCCTCCGCCAATTCGACACCGACCATATTTTCCAGTTCTTTATAGGTGATAGGCAGATCATGGCCTTCCTCCGCTTTGGTGGTAGGCGTGAAGATCGGTTCGGGTAATTTTGCGCTCTCCTCCAACCCAGCCGGCAGTTTGATTCCGTTTACTGTTTGCGATTTTTGGTACTCTTTCCATCCGGAGCCGGCCAGATAGCCGCGGACTATACATTCCACCGGGAGAACCCGGCCTTTCTTGACCAACATGGATCTGCCTTCCAGGACCTGACGGTGTTTCTGCAGTTCATTGGGGAAAGCGGAAACATCCGTGGAGATCAAGTGGTTGGGAAAGTCCGCAGCGGTCAGCCTGAACCAAAAGGCGGAGATGGCCGTCAAGATCTTGCCTTTATCCGGAATCGGTTCGGCCAATATTACATCAAAGGCGGATAAACGATCGGTGGCGACAATTAATAATTCCCGGCCGAGGTCATAAACATCACGGACTTTACCCCGGCGCACCGGAAATTCTGGAAGATCGGTGTGAACTACCGCATTTGCCAATTATCTCATCCTCCTGTCATCAACCTGACACACGGTTATGTCTCGTAGGTTAAGTGCGATACCGGAGACTAAGTGGTGAAGGCACTCTTTCACCTAATTTATCTCCCCGCCCGCGCCTGTGCGCGAGCAAGCCTTTACCCCGGCGTCAGAAGCGGACGGGTTTTACTTTAGGGGTTCGGTCTGATCCGGCGCCAACATACAGGTAAAGGTACCTTCGCACGACACTTCATCACCGATGTAGCATGTTCCTTTAAACTTGCCGGCTCTAGCTCGCAGTTTTACTAGAGAGACCTCTATGCGTAGCTGGTCACCGGCTAAAGCCGGTTTTCGGAACCGGACTTTTTCAATTCCGGAAAAGTAGGCCAGTTTCCCTTTTTCCCCGGAAAGATCCAGGATTAAAAAGGCTGCGGCTTGCGCCATCGCTTCTACCTGTAAAACACCTTGCATGGGGTAGAGACCGCCGAAGTATTCCTGAGAGAAAGGTTCATTCACAGTAATGTTCTTAATCGCTATCACGCGTTCTTCATTTAATTCCAGAATGCGGTCGATTAAGAGAAACGGGTAACGGTGCGGCAACACCTTTTTAATACCGTTGATCTCCAGCAAGGTCACCCCTCCTTTTTTTAATGCTTGAAGTGACGGATATGTGTAAAGACCATGGGAATTCCCGCCTTGTTCGCCGCCGCAATGGAGTCATTGTCCCGAATTGACCCCCCGGGCTGGATAATAGCGCGGATTCCGGCTTGTGCAGCCAATTCCACCGTATCGGGCATGGGAAAGAAGGCGTCCGAAGCCAGATAGGAGCCGGCGGCTTTGGCCCCCGCTTGCTCCACAGCGATCTTGGCCGCGCCTACTCTGTTCATTTGTCCGGCGCCAATTCCTACGGTGCCGAAGTTTTTCGATAAAACAATGGCATTGGACTTGACATGTTTTACGACTTTCCAGGCGAAGAGGAGCTCTTCCAGGTCCTCCGCGGTCGGCTTGACCTCGGTCACCACTTCCAAATCGGCGCTGTTCAGTTTCAAAGAATCATACTCCTGCACCAACAGTCCCCCGCGGACCTTCTTGAAGTCCAACAGTTTTTCTCCTGAATTCCTTGGTTTAATCGGCAGTTTTAAGAGACGCAGATTCTTTTTTTGGGCCAAGATCTCCAGAGCGGCGGCAGAGAAGCCCGGGGCGATAATCACTTCCAAGAAGAGCTTACTCATGGCTTCCGCGGTTTCTTCATCAATTTCTCGGTTGGCGGCGATGATTCCGCCAAAGATGGAGACGGGATCACTCTCATAAGCCTTTTGGTATGCGGTAAACAGGGTCTCCCCGATCCCGACGCCGCAAGGGTTGGTGTGTTTGAGGGCGACCACTGCCGGTTCGCTAAACTCCAATACTGCCTCGAGGGCGGCGTTACCATCATTAATATTGTTAAAAGACAATTCTTTTCCTTGCAGCTGTTCTGCTTGGATTAAGCTGACGGCGTTGTCGTCCGCGGACGTGATCTCCCGGTAAAAAGCCGCCCGCTGATGAGGGTTCTCCCCATAACGCAGGTCCTGTACTTTATCGAGGGCAAACAGGAATTTTCGTGGAAATTCTCCGGCCGGGTTGAGGCGTTTCCGGAAATAATCCTGAATCATCAGATCGTAAGCGGCTGTATGCTCAAAAGCCTTTCCAGCCAAGCGCAAGGCGAAATCAGTAGAGACCGCGCCTTCATTGGCGGCCAACTCCTGTAACAATAAACTGTAATCTGCCGGATCCACCACTACCGCTACGTATTTATGGTTTTTCGCGGCGGCGCGGATCATGGTCGGACCGCCGATATCGATATTTTCGATGGCCTCTTCCCAGGTGACGCCGGGTTTGGCAATGGTTTGGGCAAAGGGATATAAGTTCACGACCACCAGATCAATGGGGTCGATCCCCGCCTTGGCCAACTCTTGCTGGTGAGCTTCTGTGCGCAGGGCGAGGATTCCGCCATGCACCTTTGGATGGAGTGTTTTTACTCTACCGTCGAGGATTTCGGGAAAGCCGGTTACTTCCGAAATATAACGAACCGGAACACCCGCTTCCTTAATATAGTTGTACGTTCCTCCGGTAGAGATTAGTTTGATCTCATACTTTTCCAGTCCTTTAACCAGTTCAGTCAGGCCGGTTTTATCGGATACGCTAATCAAAGCTTGTCTGATCTTGAACATCTTCTTACCCCCTTCTTTTCTTCCGGTTTGAACCCCTGACGTACTGCGGTCCGGGATTAGGTCCGTATTTTTCCAGAATGGTCTCTCATACGAATATATTTGAGCCCGGTGTGATCTTAGCCACTGCTTTCCAGGATTAATCGGCAGTTGGAGGAGTTCACCATTTTACTCTTCATGCTCAGTTACATTTAGTCTTTAGACGGGTTCGCAATCCGTCAACCTCTATCAACTCTTCCGCCAGCAATCTTAAAGCCTCCGGATAAATTCTGTGTTCCACTTGGAGCACGCGCTCGGCCAGACTCTGGGGGGTATCATCATCTCTCACCGGAACGACTTCCTGGCAAACAATTGGTCCGTGGTCCGGCTCAGCTGTGACAATATGTACGGTGGCGCCGGAGTATTTCACACCGGAAGCCAAAACCGCCTGATGTACCCTCATCCCGTACAGGCCTTTACCACCGAAGGCCGGAAGCAGAGCGGGATGGATATTCAGGATCCGGTTGGGATAGGCTTCCGGCACACAAGGCGCCAGGATGCGCATAAAACCGGCCAGACAAACCAGATCAACTCCGGCTTCCCGCAAACGGTTCAGGATAGCCCAGGAGAACTCTTCGGCGGAAGCAAAAGCGCGGTGGTCTATAACTAGTGTCGGTATACCGGAATTTTCTGCGCGTTTTAAGGCGTAGACTCCTGGTTTATTACTGATCACCAGGGTGATTTCGGCCGGGATTTCACCGCTCCGGGTCGCGTCCAGCAGAGCCTGGAGGTTTGAACCGCCGCCGGAGACGAGTACAGCTACTTTTTTCAGGTTTTTCTTCTTCATTGCTCTGCTCCAACTCTATACTAGACTAACCCCGGTTTCACCCGCTGTGATCCGGCCGATCCGGTAGATTTCTTCTCCGGCGGCGGTCAGGGTCGCTTCAAATTCCGCTTGGTCCCCCGGCGCAACCACACAGACCATGCCGATTCCCATATTGAAGGTCCGGTACATTTCGGCTTCAGGCACTTCGCCGATCTCGGCCAGGAGTTTAAAGACAGGGAGCACCGGCCATGATCCCTTATTAATCTCCGCCCGGCAGTTGACCGGAAGGATCCGGGGAATATTTTCTATAAAACTTCCACCTGTCAAGTGGGCTAATCCTTTCACGAGGCCTTTCGCCAAAGCTGGCTTCAACAGTGGGGCGTAGCACCGGTGAGGCGCCAACAATTCCTCCCCGATTGTTCTTCCCAATTCAGGCAGGTAAGTATCGACTGTGCCTTGGTACAGATCAAAAAAGATCTTCCTGGCCAGTGTATATCCGTTGGTATGTAATCCGGCGGAAGCCAGTCCATAAAGGAGGTCCCCTGGGGCAATCGTTGCTTTGGGCAACAGGTCTTCTTCTTCCACTACCCCGATGATTGTTCCCACCAGATCATAATCGCCGGGCGCATAAATTCCGGGCATTTCCGCGGTTTCTCCGCCGATCAGGGCGCATCCCCCCGCACGACAACCGGCTGCCAAACCTGAGACGATCTCCTCTACAACCTCCGGGTCCAGCTGGCCGAGGCCTATATAATCCAGGAAAAACAAAGGGGTGGCCCCTTGCACCAGAATGTCGTTGATACAATGACTAACCAGGTCATACCCGACGGTGTTATGTCTACCCATAGCCACGGCAATTTTTAGTTTGGTGCCTACTCCGTCGGTGCTGGCCACCAAGATGGGTTTCTTGTATTCCGCAATTGGGAAGGAAAACAACCCGCCGAAACTGCCCAAGTCTCCTCTGACCAACGGTGTATAGGTGGCGCGCACATGAGCTTTCATACGACGGACCGCTTCATTTCCGGCGTCAATATTCACTCCGGAATCCTTATAGTTTAGCCCCATCGCCCGATTCCTCCTCTTCCAGACATTTTTTCCCCGAAACCTTTCTTTCTATTGGAATAGGGTATTTCCCCGTAAAACAGGCCAAGCAATGACCAGCGTCTCCCACGGCTCTAAGCAGTCCTGCCAGGGAGAGATAGGTGAGGGAATCAGCGCCCAGGTGTTCCCGGATCTCCTCCACTGTATGGTCGGAAGCGATCAACTCCTTCCGGGTCGCTGTATCAATCCCATAAAAACAGGGGTGAGTAATAGGTGGAGCGCTGATACACATATGCACTTCCCTGGCGCCCGCCTCCCGCAGTAGATTGATTATTTTACCGCTGGTTGTTCCCCGCACAATAGTGTCATCGATAATTACAACCCGGCGATCTTTGATCACCGATTCCACCGGGTTCAGCTTAATCCGGACGCCAAGATCCCGCAGTTCCTGTCGGGGTTGGATAAAAGTCCGACCGATATAGGTGTTTTTAATTAGACCGTTGTCATAAGGAATCCCCGAAGCCTCGGAGAACCCGAGCGCGGTTGAGACTCCGCTATCAGGCACAGGGATCACCACATCTGCGGAGTACTTAAACTCCTTGGCAAGTTCGTAGCCCATTTTTTTTCTGGTCAGATGCACGTTGATTCCATCGATATTACTGTCGGGACGGGCAAAATAGATATATTCAAAAACACATAATGCCTTGGACTTTGCTTCTCCGATACGACGAATCCTGTATCCGTCATTATTGATTATTACCATCTCCCCTGGGGCCAAATCCCGGATAAACTTCGCGCCCAAGGTGGAAAAAGCGCAGCTTTCCGAGGAGATGATATATGAATCGTCCAGTTGGCCCAGGCAAAGCGGCCTGTTTCCATAGGGATCTCTGATTCCGATCAGGGTATCACGGGACATCATAACCAGGGAATATGAACCTTCCAAGCAGCCGACGGCTTTAACCATCGCTTCTTCCAGGGTTTCCTTGCTGTACCGAGCGATCAGGTTCATGATTACCTCGGTGTCGGTAGAAGTTTGAAAGACCGATCCGGCCTCCTCTAACTTGGTTTGGAGCTCTTTGGTGTTCACCAGATTACCGTTATGGGCGACCGCCAGTATTCCTTTGGAACAGCGACCCATTAGGGGCTGAGCGTTCGCCAAATAGCTGGACCCGGTGGTCGAATATCGGACGTGTCCAATTCCGATCCTTCCTTTCAGATGACGAAGGATGTCCGGAGAAAATACCTTGGAGACCAGCCCCATGTCCTTATGAGCCATCATACGGTGACCGTCGGAGAGTACCATCCCGGCGCTTTCTTGACCCCGGTGCTGAAGGGCATAAAGACCCAGATAGATCACTTCGGAGACGTTAGTCTCCTGATGCGGGCTGTGGATACCAAAAACGCCACAGGCCTCTTCCTGCTTATCCTCAAGACTTTCCGTGGGGTACTGATCATCAAAATACATGATTAACCACCTTCCGGGGTATTTCTCGTCAATCTTCTTTACCTCTGTATTGGTTGCTTACTATTTGGAACGCAAGCACTCTTCCCACTGGTCACAGATGAGCTCGGTTTTACGTACGGATAGCCCGATATAGGCTTGGGGATTATTCAAGATTTCCCACTGCTTTTCAGAGAATTTCTCGAGATAGGTTAAGATTTCCGGATCCACTTGCTCACGATCGGTGGTAATTAATTGACGAACGGTCTTTCCCCTTTCCTGAGCTTTCAGGGTCAGTTGACGGACGGCTTCATGCGCATCCGGGTGACCGTAGGAAGCCAAGAGAATATAGAGAGGTTCGGCGATGACATATTCCTGGGACAACTCTACATTTTTCATCATCCGTTCTTTGTCTACCCTTAATCTGCTTAACACCCGGTTTAGTCTTTCCACCGCGGCGGCAAAAGAGACCACAATCTCCGGGTTAAAGCGGCTGGAGGCCGAGTTGCTCAAATCCCTCTGGTGCTCGGAGATCTGATCCAGGTAGACCGTGATCATCCTGGGCATAAAAGCCTTCCACATGCTCTTCACATGCTCAAAATTCCAGGGATTGCGCTTATGGGGCATGGTCGAGGAACCAACCTGTGTGGCGGCAAATTCTTCCCCAATCTCGGAGATTTCCGTCCTTTGCAGATGCCGGAAATCATCGGCCAGGTTGGCCAGGACCCCATAAGCGGAGACGATGGCGTGCAGATAGTCGGTGAGGAACTCCGGTTCCACAATTTGGGTGGAATAAGGGGAAGGTTTGATCCCCAACTCCGCGAGGACCTCAGCTTCAAAAACTTCGGGATCAGAGAAGAAAATTGAACTGGCATTGTAGGCGCCTACCGCTCCGGCGATCTTCCCCCGTAGATTTTCCGCTGCTGCTTTAATCTTCAGATACCTGTTTCCCAACCGGCTGACATATTCCGCTACGGCAAAACCGAAGGTAATGGGGACGGCATGCTGACCGTGGGTTCTTCCCATTTGCAGGACGTCCTTTTCCCGGCGGGCAATTTTGATCAAGGTTTCCAAGAGCTTTTTTAATCCGGGGAGCACTACTTTGTTGGTAGCCCTGAAAAAGCGCAGAGCATTCGCGGTGTCCACAATATCCATAGAGGTTGCGGTGAAATGCACAAAGGGTCTGGCCTCCACAGAGACACGGCGTTGAATACAATTGACCATCGCCCTGATATTATGCTTGGTCTTTTCTTCTTCTGCATAGACCTCCTCCGGTCTGATGCTCAGACAGGCCTCGTCTACTTCCCGGCTAACGCTCTCCGGGCAGATGCCCCGGCGGGCTAGGATTCTGGTTAAGGCCGCCTCCACCTCCAATTGGGTTTTGATTAAAGCGTTCTCTGAAAAATACTCGGCCAGTTGATCGAAGAGTTCTTGGTAAGAAAGGTAATATCTGTGATCCAACGGGCTGATGCTTGCAAAGATATCCTTCTCCATGTCAACCTCCACGCTGATGTATTCGTTGCTCAGATGATAAGTCGCGCATATAATAAGGCGCTAATTATAATAAACGGACTTATTCATAGAGCGGGTATTTAGAACATAACTTTTCTACCCTGGCGATGATTTCCGCCCTGGAGTTCTCTAAATCGGTAAGCGTCAAGTTGATCAAATCCGCAATCTCCACCATATCTTCTTCCCCCATTCCCCGGGTGGTGACGGCCGGGGTTCCGATTCTGAGGCCACTGGTGATAAAGGGGCTTTCCGGATCAAACGGGATGGTGTTTTTATTTGCGGTGATACCGATCTCGTCCAGCATTTTTTCAGCAGCTTTACCGGTCAGTCCTTTACTCCTCAGGTCGATCAGGATCAGATGGTTGTCCGTTCCGCCGGAAACCAAAGTAAACCCTTTTTTCTGTAATTCTCCGGCTAGAGCCGAAGCGTTGGCAATAACCTGTTTCTGATAATGCTTAAACTGAGGCGTCATTGCTTCCTTAAAGCAGATCGCTTTGGCGGCAATCACATGCATGAGCGGGCCGCCCTGTGTTCCCGGGAAGATGGCCTTATCAACCGCTTTGGCCAATTCTTGTTTGCACAAGATCAACCCGCCCCGCGGACCTCTCAAGGTCTTATGGGTGGTGGTGGTGACAAAGTGGGCGTACGGTACCGGGCTGGGATGCAATCCGGCGGCCACCAATCCGGCGATATGGGCCATATCCACCATAAAATAAGCGCCGACTTCGTCCGCGATCTCTCTGAACTTCTTATAATCGATGATCCGCGGATAGGCGCTCGCCCCCGCCACAATCATCTTGGGTTTATGTTCAATAGCCAACCTTCTTACTTCATCATAGTTGATAAGTTGCGTCTCCGGATCTACTCCATAGGGAATAATATGAAAATACTTGCCGGATATATTGACGGGACTGCCATGGGTCAAGTGGCCGCCGTGGGAGAGGTTCATCCCTAAAATAGTATCTCCTGGTTG
>DATCJV010000089.1:0-9224 GCA_036562625.1 Bacillota bacterium
ATAAAAAAGGCGTTTGGAGCTTAAACTGTTGACTCCAAACGCTTTTTCCAGAGAAGGTCTTCTTTTCTATATTAGTTAAAAAGGCATGGAATGGGCAATGGCCGGCGCCGGGGATTAGTTTTTATCGGCGATCTCGGCAATGGCCTCAATTTCGACCAGGACTTGCCGGGGTAATTGCGCGACTTCCACACAGGAACGGGCTGGCTTGTTCGAAAAATAGTGGGCATAGACTTCGTTGAAGGCGCTAAAATTACTAAGATCCGACAAATAACAGGTGGTCTTGATTACTTGCTGGAGGGAACTGCCGGCCGCCTTCAGCACCGCTTGGAGGTTTTCGATGGCTGCCACCGTCTGGGTACGGATGTCTGGGCCAGCCACGCTTCCGTCAACCGGAGAGATTGGCAACTGACCGGAGGTAAAAACGAGATTGCCGCTGATGATGGCTTGGGAATATGGGCCGATGGCCGCGGGGGCTCGTTCGGTTTGGATAATTTTCATCGTGACACTCCTTTCCAGGTAAAGATAGGGGAAAATACCCCGGAGTGGAATCTTCAATTTCTAAGATTTATTATTTTATATATAGAACATGATGGCCTGCTCTTCTTTGTATTTTTCAGCCGCTCTGACCAGATCAGCCAGGGTAATCCCGCGCAAAGCCTGCCGGAGACTTTGGTCCACGACCTCAAAAGCCGACAGACGCAGGGCCTTTTCTATTTCGGGGGCTTTTTCCGCGACCGTATCCTGTGCCGGTTCAAATAAGGAGACTTCCACGGCGGACAAGATGTCCAGAACTGTGATCTCCTGGGGCGGGCGCGCCAGTTGGTAACCACCCTGTGCCCCTTTGGCGGAAAAGACAAGCCCGGCTTTTTTCAGCAGGGAAAACACTTGTTCCAGATAGATTTTGGAGATACCGAGCCCTTCCGACATGCTGAGGATAGTGATATATTCACCATTCTGCTCCCGCTGGGCCATGTATACTAAGGTGGCCAGGGCATACCGGCCTTTGGCGGAGATGCGCATGGTATCACCCTTTTCATATATAAATAGTATGTATTTATCATAGAGGCAAAATAAGCTTCTGTCAATAGGAACCATTGAATTTCCTGCCTTTGACAGAATTTATAATAAGGTATTGACAAGGGAAAACGGGCATAGTATGATAATACATATAAAACATATATGAAATAAATGAAAAGGGTGTGGGATAATGGCAAAAATTTACCGGAGCATAACGGAGTTGATCGGGAGAACTCCCCTGCTGCAATTGGTGAACTATGAAAAAAGGCATAGCCTGGCGGCAACCCTCATCGGTAAACTGGAATACTTTAACCCGGCCGGGAGTGTGAAGGACCGGATTGCCAAAGCCATGATTGAGGATGCCGAAGCTAAAGGTTTGTTGACCCCCGCTTCGGTGATCATCGAACCGACCAGCGGGAACACAGGCATCGCTCTGGCGGCGGTGGCTGCGGCCCGTGGATACCGCGTCATTCTGACTATGCCGGAGACCATGAGCATTGAACGGAGAAATCTGCTTAAGGCATATGGGGCTGAGCTTGTGTTGACTGAAGGCTCCAAAGGCATGTCCGGCGCCATTGCCAAAGCGGAGGAACTGGCCAAAGAAATTCCCAATTCCTTTATTCCCGGCCAGTTTAACAATCCCGCCAATCCGGAGATTCACCGGAAGACAACCGGTCCTGAAATCTGGGAAGATACCGACGGGGCCGTCGACCTTTTTGTGGCCGGTGTGGGCACTGGCGGTACGCTGACCGGGGCCGGTGAATATCTGAAAGGGAAAAAACCCGGACTCAAAGTAGTGGCGGTGGAACCGGACGCCTCGCCGGTTCTGTCGGGTGGGAGTCCCGGGCCCCATAAGATCCAGGGGATTGGCGCTGGGTTTGTGCCCAAGGTTTTGAATACTTCTGTTTATGATGAGATTATCCGGGTGAAGAATGAAGACGCCTTTACCGCCAGCCGGGAATTAGCAAGAACCGAAGGACTGCTGGTCGGGATCTCGGCCGGGGCGGCCCTGTGGGCGGCCACGGGGCTTGCCAAACGGCCGGAAAACGCTGGCAAAGTTATTGTAGCCATTCTTCCTGATACCGGCGAACGGTATCTTTCCACACCGCTTTTTTCCGAGTAACCGCTCGTTTGCCAAAGACGTTCCTTCCCAAGCTGGAACGTCTTCTTTTTCATACAGAAAAAACTTTACAAGGGTTCCACTTTATTTTACTATAATATGAATAAGATAGCCTGAAAGGAGGGATGGATTGATGCGCAGACTGATTGATAAATTACATAGAGAAAAGGTTTTGAGCAAGGCAGAATTTGTAGAGTTGTTGGAAGGTTTCAGCAGAGACGATGCGCAATACCTGTTTTCCCAATCGAGAGCGGTGGCGGATGAGTTATTTGGTAAGAAAATATACATGCGGGGTTTGATTGAATTTACAAATTTTTGTAAAAATGACTGCTTTTATTGTGGGATCAGAAAAAGTAATCATCAAGCCGAACGCTACAGGTTGTCAAAAGAAGATATCTTATCCTGCTGCGAGCAAGGATACGCCCTGGGCTTTCGTACTTTTGTGCTGCAGGGCGGTGAGGATCCTTGGTATACCGACGAGAAGCTGATTGACATTATATCCTCAATAAGAAGAGCGTATCCCGATTGCGCAATCACTCTTTCCCTGGGTGAGAAGACATACGAACAATACCTGAGCTATTATAAAGCAGGCGCCAATCGTTATCTGCTGCGTCACGAAACTGCCAATGCCGAGCACTACGCAAAGTTGCATCCCCCGGCGCAAAAGGCTGAAGACAGGCAGCGCTGTCTGTATCATTTAAAAGAAATAGGCTATCAAGTGGGAACCGGATTTATGGTTGGCTCACCAGGGCAGACCACTGAGTATCTTGCTGAAGACTTGTTATTTATGAAAAGGCTGAAGCCCCATATGATCGGGATCGGTCCCTTTATCCCGCATCAGGATACCCCATTTGCCAAATTTCCCGCAGGAAGCTTAGATTTAACCCTTTTTCTCCTTGGTATCCTGCGTCTGATGTTCCCTCATGCCTTGATCCCAGCCACAACCGCACTGGGCACAATTCATCCCGATGGAAGGGAACTGGGGATCCTGGCCGGGGCCAATGTAGTAATGCCCAACCTCTCCCCCCTCTGGGCCAGAAAGAAATATGCGCTTTATGATCATAAGATCTGTACTGGCGAGGAAGCCGCAGAATGCCGTCACTGTCTGCAGGGCCGCTTGCAGAAGATCGGATATGAGCTCGTTGTCAGCAGGGGTGATTATAAAGAGGGGTAAGAGATTTTCACATGCTGTCATAAGGTCACCTCTGCCATAGTTTTTTCCATGATTATATGCTATAATTAAAAATTAAGTAAAAGAGTTTTATTTTAGATAGATTAGAAAAATACCCTGCCAACGCTCGCCAGCGCGGACCGTTTTAAATGTGAATCCTGCGGAGAATATAAATAACATGAAGTGAAGGAGGTAATGTTATGGAGAAATACGTTTGTTCCGTTTGTGGCTATATCTATGATGAAGCGCAGGGAATTCCAGAAGAAGGCATTGCGCCAGGCACCAAGTGGGAGGACCTCCCGGATGACTGGGTCTGCCCACTTTGCGGAGTCTCCAAAGAGGAGTTTGAGAAAGAAGAGTAGTCGACCACGCCTCATGCCCGGCTTTTGCGCAAGACAAAAAGCCAATCAATAATACTAAAACCGTATCCAATATAAGTAAAGAGACGCAGACGCTCTGTTGTGCAATTCCGCAGGGCGTCTGCGTCTTTTAACCCTTTGCCGAAGCGACCAAGTGTTTGTCATGTTAAAATTCAGAATAAGTCAGGGAGTAGGAATAAGTAAAAGTGAAAGACTACAATTGGCGTTCTCAAGAACAGAAAAGCGGAGAAGCTCAGAAGTCGGCAATGCCCCAGTGGTTGGCGGAGAAGATGATCTTGCTAAAGGCGCCGTACACAGTTGGAGCCGGAAAGGGAGAATCTATACGTCGTATAAAAACCCCTCGTTATTTTGGGGAGATACAGCAAAAGTTCAGGAACTGGCCAACCTGATTAAAGCCAAATATCTTAAGGATTTCAAAAAATTCCGAGATTCTCCTGTCTGTTACGGAACGCTCAATGATCGGATTGGCTATATTATTTTAACGGGGATGGGCACTGAAGCCCTTGACCAAACCAGGACTACAAAGAAGGCCTTTGATCAGTTGATTAAGAAATTCCGGGACAGAAAAGTGCTCGTAATTGATATCCGGTTTAACAATGTGGGGTTTGATGCGGCTTCGCTCTTGATCAGCGGCTACTTTACAAAAACCCCTTATGTGGCCTATATTAAGCAAGCCTATTACCGGGGGGAATATACAGAACCACTGGAGATCTATGTTCACCCTAATGGTTTGTATTATGACGGCGATATTGTTTTGCTGACCAGTAAATACACAGTCAGCGCCGGTGAAACATTTGCTCAGGCTTTGTTGGCGAATCCCAGCAGAAGAATTAGAGTTGTTGGCGAAGAGACGAAAGGGTTTTATTCTGATTGTCTTCCCAGAAAAATCAAGGAGAATTGGTATTTTGGCTTATCGAACGAGAGGTATTTGTCGGTCGATGGCAGAGTCCTTGAAGGAACGGGTATCAAACCGGATGTCTATATCCCTGTTCAGTATAGTGAGGTACAAAACGGGATCGATCCGGTTATCGAATAGATAATAAAAGAATACTAAGGGTAGGTGTATAAAAAAATAAAGTGATTTATAAAGAATCATTTGCCGCCCAACAGGATACGTTGCCTGAATATTATTAGATTCGGTAGGCAGGCTATTCTCAAACACATTGGCCAGTACTGCGACCCGGTTTAATCAGGAAGATGCTAAAGAATAAAAAGACCCTCTGGCGAAAGCCAGAGGGAGTGAACCAGAGGGAGTCCACCAGAGGTACTGGGCCCTGGCCAGGGGACGTAACCCAGTGAAGAAAACAGCCTTTCTGTACCTACCAGCGCCATTGTCACGCAGTGGGGACTTCAGGAAGCCGGGCAAAAGCCCGCTCCAGATCTTCATCGGTGGGGATGTAATCGGTCATCGTCTTATTTAAATATGACTCATAGGCGGTCATATCAAAGTAGCCGGTTCCGGTCAGACCGAAGAGAATGGTCTTTGCTTCCCCGCTTTCCTTGCATTTTAACGCTTCATCAATTGCCGTCCGGATGGCATGGGCGGACTCCGGAGCCGGCAGGATCGTCTCATGCTTAGCAAAGAATGTTGCGGCTTCGAATACCTTGGTCTGTTCTACGGCCACCGCTTCCATATAACCGTCATGGTACAGTTTGGACAGGATGGGGGACATTCCATGATAGCGTAAACCTCCGGCGTGATTGGGAGAAGGAACAAATTGGCAGCCCAAGGTGTACATTCTGGCCAAGGGAGTAATCTTACCGGTATCACAAAAATCGTAGGCATAACGTCCCCTGGTCAAGGAGGGGCAAGAGGCGGGCTCAACCGCGATAATTCTCGGCGAGGCTTTCCCCAACAACTTGTCCTGAACGAAGGGGGCGATTAATCCGCCTAAATTCGAACCGCCACCGGCGCAACCGATGATCAGGTCCGGATATTCATCCAGTAATTCCAGGGCTTTTTTTGCTTCCAAACCGATAATGGATTGGTGTAGTAAAACCTGATTCAAAACAGAGCCCAAGACGTAACGGTAGCCTTCGGTAGAGACGGCTTTTTCCACTGCCTCGGAGATGGCGCAGCCCAGACTGCCGCCGGTGTCCGGGTTTTCCGCCAAAATAGCCCGGCCGGCGTTCGTGGTTGTGCTGGGGCTTGGAATAATTTCCGCGCCAAAGGTTTGCATCACAGAGCGGCGAAAAGGTTTTTGCTCATAGGAGCATTTTACCATATACACGGTCAGGGGGATCTTAAAGAAAGCACAGGCTTCGGCCAGAGCGGTACCCCATTGCCCCGCGCCGGTCTCCGTGGTTAGACCGGTTAACCCTTGTTTCTTCGCATAATACGCCTGGGCGACTGCGGAGTTCAGCTTATGACTGCCGGAGGTGTTGTTGCCTTCGAACTTATAGTAAATTTTGGCCGGGGTATCTAAAGCTTTTTCCAGGTTGTAGGCGCGGATCAGGGGTGAAGGCCGGTACATTCTGTAAAATTCCAAAATTTCATCGGGAATCGGAAAATACCTGGTCGTGCTGTCCAATTCTTGCTTGACCAGTTCTGTACAGAAGACAGGATACAAATCCTCTGCGGTGACCGGCTTGAGGGTCGCCGGATTGAGCATCGGATCCGGCTGCTCCTTCATGTCAGCACGCATATTATACCATTCCTTCGGCATCTGCTCCTCGCTTAGATAAAATCGGTAAGGGACCTTTTTGGACATAAGCATTCTCCTCTCTTCTCGTCTTCTTTTCCGGTTTTTAGAAATGAAACATTGCTCTGTGAAACAGATGTTCAAAACAGATTTTAAACATCTGTTTCTGATAAAAAAAGCTTCTGTCTCAGTATTTACTGGGACAGAAGCCTTCTTTCCACTTCTGCGGTACCACCCGGTTTGGCGCTGCGCCTAGACGCGCGAATGCACCCGCTCTACTCATATTTCACCTTCACGCTCGGGTGAAATATGCTCCCTTGATAACGGATGGAAAATCCGTCAGGTATTACTCAGCGGCCGGGCCGCCTTTCTTCCTGCACTCGTAAGCCCATTCAGTACAGCCCTTTGCTACTGCTCTTCCACCACCGGCAGCTCTCTGTGCGCGTGGTCCGCGCGAAGCAGGTAGCCATACTTACTATTCTTACTCATCGTTTTGTCTGCTCTTGAGGTCCACCAGTCCATTTTACCCAAAGGACCAACCGGAGATCTGACACTCTGAATTACACTTTTAATTAGTATATAATAATTCAAAACTAGATGTCAATATGTAGAGTGGATCGAGCTCCAGTGTAATAGAACAAAGGCAGCTGAATTTGACGATTGGGAATGATATAATGCTAGATGAAGATCACAGAATAAGTGAAAATTCAAGCTGGAGGAAAAAACGGATGAGTCCAAAGATGAAAAAATTCTTCTCCTATTACCGACCATATCTTAAGATTTTTACCTTCGACATGGTTTGCGCCTTAACAGCCGCCGGGATTAACCTGGCTTTCCCCTTGATTGTCCGCTATATCGCCACCAATCTGCTTCAACCTTCGTTAAGGGCGCCGGTGATGCCGTTTGTTATGATTACCGCAGCCATGGTTGGCCTGACCATCGTCGAATATTATTGTAACTTTTATATTACCTATTATGGCCATCTGATGGGCGCAAGGATGGAGTATGATCTAAGGAACGAACTGTTTGAGCATATTCAGAAATTATCCTTTAGTTACTATGATAACCAGAAGACTGGCCAGATTATGTCGCGTATCACCAACGATCTCTTCGAGATTACCGAATTATATCATCACGGTCCGGAGGATTTGCTAATTTCCATCGCCAAGTTAAGCGGCGCTTTTCTCATTTTAATGACGATTAATCCGAAATTAACCTTGATTGTTTTCAGTTTCATTCCGGTAATGATCTTCTTCGCCTATTATTACAATAAAAAAATGCGTCAGGCTTTTCAGAAGAACCGGGCGAAAATCGCTGAGATCAATGCCGGGATCGAGGATAGTATCTCCGGGGTGCGGGTAGTCAAATCCTTTGCCAACGAACACTTGGAACTGGAGAAATTTCGGGAGAACAACCACAGGTATGTGGAGAGCAAGAAGAATAGTTACTATTATATGGGGCGGTATCATAGCGGAATTGCCGCCTTCAGCTCTTTGATTTATGTGGCGGTGGTGGTGGCGGCTTCCCTGTTAATCCGGGGAGGCCAGGTCGATACGTTGGATCTGATCACCTTTTTGCTGTATATAAATACCTTTTTAGATCCCATTAAAAAGCTGGTAAACTTCGGCGAACAGTTCCAAAACGGCCTTTCGGGGTTTGATCGCTTTTACGAGTTGGTCCAAATCGCCCCGGATATTGTCGACTCCAAACATGCCGTAGACTTGGCGGAGGTAAAAGGGGAGATCGAGTTTGTGGACGTGTCTTTCCGTTACCCGGGGACGCAGACGAATGTGCTTTCTCATGTGAATTTAAAAGTGGCAGCCGGTGACTATGTGGCCCTGGTTGGTCCGTCTGGAGTAGGGAAGACCACCTTATGCAGCCTGATTCCTCGGTTTTACGAAGTGACGGAGGGGCGGATCACCCTGGACGGAATCGATCTCCGGGAGATTAAGTTGAAAGCGTTGCGAAAGCAGATCGGCCTGGTACAACAGGATGTTTATCTGTTTGCCGGGTCGATTCTGGAAAACATCAGATACGGCAGGCCCGAAGCCACAGTGGAAGAGGTAGTGGAGGCGGCGAAAATGGCGAACGCCCATGACTTTATCTGCGCGCTTCCCGAAGGGTATGATACGTACATCGGCCAACGGGGGGTTAAACTCTCCGGCGGGCAAAAACAGCGGTTAAGTATTGCCCGGGTATTTTTGAAGAATCCGCCGATCCTAATCTTTGATGAAGCCACTTCCGCTTTGGATAATGAAAGTGAAAAGGTGGTCCAGGAGTCGATGGAGGCCTTGACCAAAAACCGGACTACTTTTGTTATTGCCCACCGCTTATCGACGATCAAAAATGCCAAGCGTATTCTGGTCTTGGCGGAGGAGGGCATTGTGGAAGAGGGGACTCACGAAGAATTACTGGCGCGAAACGGACTCTATGCCGACCTTTATCACCTGCAGTTTAAATAAGACAGCCGGGGGGTGGCCTTATTTTCATGGCTTACCGCTAGGTAGTCAGGAGTTACCAGCCTGTTGTCTTCCTGGCGGACGGATACCGCCTCTCTAACTTAACTTGACAAGGAAGGCGGCTAGTAGTAGTATAAAGATAAATAAAATCGGTTATGAAACCGGTTGTGTTGACAACTGAATATGTTTGTATTGCGGGGGGACTCATTTGAGTTGAGAAGGTAGAACCTGACCCTTTGAACCTGTCAGTTAATACTGTCGTAGGGAAGCAATGCATATCCTATAAGAATCAAGAATGATGAATATGCGCCTTCCTTACTCAGGAAGGCGCTTTTTTTATAAAAAACTGAATATGTTTGTATTGCGGGGGGACTCATCTGAGTTGAGAAGGTAGAACCTGATCCTTTGAACCTGTCAGTTAACACTGTCGTAGGG
>DATCJV010000090.1:0-35950 GCA_036562625.1 Bacillota bacterium
TAGTAAACCCTCGGTCATAGCCTTTTTACGCCCAAATCTTTTCCGGCCGATACACCAAATGCAGGATATTATCTTCAATATCCCGGAAAAAGGCTACTTTACCACCGGCAAAGATCGCTCGTGGTTCTTCTACTGTCACACCCGCGCCTTTTAAGCGCTGCACCGCGCTTTCAAAATCATCGACCGCAATGGCAATGTGGCTTTTTTTATCTTTCACGCCGGAGACCCCCTCCTCCCAAGGGATAATCTCAATCATGCCACTTTCCTTTCCGGCAATAAAAAAGGCCGGGGGGGTGGAAGGGGCTTTATAGACAATCCGGAAGTCCAAGACTTTTTCATACCAATGCGCCAGTTTTTCCGGGTCTTTTGCCATTAAACCCAAATGTTCAATACCTTTAATCACTTTTATTTCCCCTTTCCTTCATACTGTCATCCTTCGTTAGCTGCCGTTTCCCATCATTTCCACTATTTTTGTATAAACCCGTTTTCCGAATTAGGCCGGCATTTTCTCCAAACAACTCAGCAGTATTTCCGTAAATATTGAATAGCCTCTCTGGCCGCTATATCCGGTTCAGGATAAGGCAGGATCTCCACAGTCGCAAAGCCCTTATAATCAAGAGCGGTCAAGGTGTTGAAGATGGAGAGAAAATCCAGGTGCCCCCGGCCCGGCGCGTGCCGGTTTGAATCGGCAAAGTGGATATAGGCGATGTGATCAATGTATTTGCAGAGAGAACCCTCGATAGATGGATCCTCGATATTCATATGGAAGATATCCGGCATTAGTTTAACATTTTCCCGGCCTAAACGGTTAAGTATCTCCACTCCCTCGGCGCAGGAATTGATGAAATCAATTTCGTATCTGTTCACCGGTTCCAAAATCAATGTAACTCCCAGCGTTCTTCCGAGATCGGAGAGTTTTTCCAAGGAACGGAGAAAATTGTCTTCCGCTTCCGGACGGCTGATCGTGGGGAAATACGGCCCGCGCACCCGCCCGATATTAACCATGGCGCCAAACTCCGCTGCCACTTCCATTAATCCTTTAAACTGTGCAAGCGCTCTTTCTCTCCTGGACTCATCCGGATCGGTGAAGCACAGCCCGGTCTCACCATATATTTGGCCGGTAGAAATCACCGGAAGCTCCAAGCCATACTCGGCCAATAATTTCTTGATGCGCCCGACATCTGCCTGGCTTTTCTCCAAAAGCGCTAATTCAATCCCGTCATAACCCAAGCGCGCCGCCTTCTCTATGCTGGTCTCCAACCGGTCACGGAAAACCACAAAGGCCGAGGGTAAAGCTGTTTCCGGAGCGATGGCCAACCCTATTTTTAAAGTCATTGCTGCTCATCCTTTCTACTGCTGTAATCCAGAGAAGGGGACAGGGACCTGTCAGAACCCCTTCTGTTATTCTAGTCTGGCCAATAATGTGTTGATAAAATTCAAACTTGAAAAAACCCTCTCTCTGACCTCCGGGTTAACCTGTTCAATTATACGGGCAATGGAAACTTGAGCCAGCAGCACTACTTCCACCTCACGCAGCAGGGTCTCGACCGCCTCAATCACCACCGCATCATGCCCCTGCACGTCCCCGTGGTTGAGCCGGCTAAACGCCTGTTCGCATAGGTTGTATTCTACTTTGACCTCTTTACCAAGTCGCCCGGCTACTTCCCGCAACAACCCGGTAGTCGGCTCATAAGTAGTGGGATTGGTCATCACCACGCCAATTTTCTGGTGATTCTGCACCGCCCATTCGATCATCGGTTCATCAATCTTGAGCAGTGGTATCCTGAGTTTTTTGCGTATTTCATTAACATATGGAGACAGAGATGAACAGGTAAGAATATTTAGATCCGCGCCGTCCTCCTCCAACTTTTCCGCCATCTCAGTCAATCTCCTGGCAATCCGGTGGTCTTCCTTTTTCTGTAGACTTTTTAATAATCCTTCATCCAGAGTATGAATAATCTCTACCTCCGGACCGGCCTGAGAGACAGCCCGGTGGACGGTATCAATGATCAATCTGGTTGAATGAATCAACCCCACAATCGGCATCTTTTAACCCCCTAATTGTGTTCAGGGTTGCCCCTTTTATCCAGGAACAACCCTTATAATTCTACATTCACCAAATATATCTTCATATCCACAATCAACTGGTATCTCCTCACAAAACCCTCTAAATCTCCATCCACCTGCACTGGTCAGGAAAAAACGTCTTCATCATAGATGACATACGAATCGGGACTGGTCGGCGCGGAAAAGATGGAGGCGGTGACCAGCGGTCCATCTCCTGTATTGCGCACCTGGTGTTTAGAGTCGGCAGGGAAGAGAACAGCATCTCCTTTTCGGAAGAATGCCCGGTCCCCGTCAACATACGCCTCTCCTTCCCCTTCCAAAATCAAGATAACTTCTTCGATCCCTTTGTGACTATGCAAAGGTTTGACAATGGACTTGGCGGGACAGGTCATAATGGCGACGGAAAGCCGCTCCGCGCCGATCGTCTCCTTGGTGACCAGCCATTGCAGATCCCGACCGGGCAAATGTTGAGGTTTAATCGAATTCAGACTGGCAATTCGAACCGACACCTGATATCACACCTTTCTCTAACTAAGCTGTCTTTTTCTGGTTGGCAGCCATCCGGCTGACTATGGCAAAGGCGCGTTTGAGTCCTGAGACATTAGCTTTTCCTTGGCCGGCAATGTCAAAAGCCGTGCCGTGCGCGGCAGTGGCGATGGGGATGGGCAGACCGGCGTGGACCGTGACTCCTTTGTCAAATCCCAGTAGTTTTAAGGCAATTTGTCCTTGATCGTGGTACATGGAGACAACCGCGTCATACTCTCCGGCCATGACCTTCAGGAATATGGTGTCACTGGGGAATGGCCCGGATACGTTGATTCCGTCCGCTTTAGCCTTTTCAATCGCGGGGATGATCGCGTCCTGCTCTTCCGAACCGAAGATCCCGCCCTCGCCGCCGTGAGGGTTAAAGGCGGAAACCGCCAGCCTGGGCTCTCGCTTTCCATAGGCCTTTAAAGATTGATGGACGAAGCAGATCGTCTCATACACGCTCTGTACTGTAAGCAACGAACCGACCTGGCTCAAACCGACATGAGAGGTTACCCTGGAATTCCAGATCTCGCCCAACACATTTAATTCGCCCCGCACCTCAGGCCTATTGAACTCAGCTTTAAAGAGGTCCAGCTCTGTTTCGTACGGACAACCGCATATATGCATGGCTTGTTTATTAAAGGGAGCAAAGATAAATCCGTCAAGTTTCCCTTCTTTCGCCAGGTTGATGCTATATAATAAAGTGTCCAGCACAGACTGGCCCGCCTTGGCGCTGATCTTTCCCATCTCCACTTCAGCCGGATCCAAGGTGGGAAAATCCAAAAAAACCGGTCGTTCCAAGGGAAAACGAATATCTTCATATCTTTTTACTACAGGAACCCCCGTATCGGTCTTCGCAATGCTTTGACCGGCCTGAAAGATCCGATAATCACCGATGAGCACCATATTTGCCTGGTCGTAGACTTCTTCGTCAGCTGCCAATTTTGCGACTAATTCCGGCCCAATTCCGGTCGGATCACCCAATAATACACCAATTACTGGTTTATTCTTTCCCATATTCTTCTTTCCTCTTTCTAATACTGTGATTATAATCAAGCAAATTCCTAGAAAAAGCTTATGCTATTAAGTGGTAGTAGCTTGGTTCGAAGCAGTCTTCTTCTTGTTGATCACATTCATAACAAGCGGCGCCAGACAGAAGATAACGGTTAGGGCCAAGAGTGTTTTAGAAATACCGCTTTGCACAAATATGCCAAGACTGCCGCCGGAGATATCAAAAGCTTGCCTCACATAACTTTCGAGCATCGGGGTGAGCACAAAAGCCAAAAGTAAAGGAGCGGCCGGGATTTTGGCGATATTCATGAAATAGGCCAGAACCCCCATGAGAATCATGAGATAGACATCGAACATACTGTTATTAACAGTATAAGTCCCGACAATACAGACTGCGGAAATAATCGGAACCATCACCGCGCGGGGAACCTTCACCACCTTCATCATCAGAGGGATACAGGCAAAAGCAATGATTAAGCAGATAATATTCCCGATATACATGGAGCTAATTAACCCCCAAGCAAAATCGGGGTTTTCTGAAAAAAGCAACGGTCCCGGACGCAGGCCCCACATCATGAGTCCGCCAAGAAGCACCGCTGTGGTGCCGCCCCCGGGAATTCCCAAGGTCAGAAGGGGAGCAAGGGCTCCGGCCGCCGCCCCATTATTCGCAGATTCCGCTGCAGCTATACCTTCGATAGCGCCTTTTCCCATCTGATCCCGGTTTTTATTGATTCGTTTCTCCAAGATATAAGAGATGAAAGCGGCGGCTGTAGCGCCGGCGCCGGGCATTACCCCGACAAAAGTGCCGAGAATTCCGTGTCTAGCGGTGACCGGTGCAATCCTCTTAAACTCTTTCCACTTCATCATACTATCTTTAATAGTGACTTTCCGCACCTCGGTTTTTCCATAAGAACCCTTATTCACCACCATGTCAATGACCTGACTAAAGCCGAACATCCCAATAACCAAGGGAATAAAGGCCACCCCACTCAGGAGATTGACATTGCCGAAGCTGAAGCGGGACTGTCCGAGAGCCTGATCCACCCCAACTGTAGCAAACATTACCCCCAACCCGGTGGCAACCAAGCCGGCGCTGGGGTTGTCACCCAACAACCACCCGATAGAGGTCAGGGCAAAGAGGATCAACAAGGTAAGCTCGCCCGGGCCGAAATCCAGTCCCCATTTTGCCAGAAGCGGACCGGAAATAGTTAAAATGATAATGCCAAGTGAACCGCCGATAAAAGAAGAAATGATCGAGGTCGATAGAGCGAGCCCAGCCTTGCCCAATCTGGCCAAAGGGTACCCGTCCAACGCTGTCATCACCGCCGGTGAATCTCCGGGAATATTTAAAAGAGTGGCGCTGAAGGAACCACCATACATGTTGGAGTAGTAAAGAGCAGCCAGCCCGATGATGGCTGTGGTCGGATTCATTTTAAAGGTGAGCGGGAGCAATAAAGCCACTCCGGTAAGGGACCCGATCCCCGGCATCGCTCCGACCAGCAAACCGACGATGGCGCCGAACAAGGCTGAGGTTAGATTCGGCAGGCTACAGGCTGTTTGAAATCCTTGCCATAACAGTTGCAGATTTTCCATGATAGCACTCGCTTTCCTTGAGTATTGACCAGTTGTTTCATGACATGTTTTACATACACGCCAGCCATCACATATTGTCTTGCCTAACATATTGTGTCATAACATGTTCTTTAGATAAGTCCAAGGATTCCCTTGGGAAACGGTACATTCAGCCAGAGAACAAAGATACAATAGATTGTTGTCAAAGTACCGAGACTTATCACCAGCGAATTCAGGGGCTTCCACTTCTCCGCCAAGATCAGCCAGAGGAAGATGAAGACCGCAAGGGAGATAATCAGGCCTACCAGGTAAGAAAGGAAGACCATCCCCAGTAAGGCCGCTGCCGGGAGAAAGGCCGTCCATGTGAATTCACTGGGCGTTTTCTCCTTTCTACCTTTCCACAAGACTACCAGACTGAATACGATCGCCATCAGGCCGCCGACGGCCGGGAGGAAACCTCCTCCCGGTCCGTTCCGCACCCAAAGGCCGTACACAAATCCCTGGATCACCCAATAAAAACCTGTTATGATCGCTAATACCGGTACAACCTTTGTCAATTTAATCCCTCTTTCTTCCGAAGATAAGACTTGTTTGCGATAAGGCTTATTTCAAGTACCCGATTTCTTTAAAGATCTTAATATTCAAGTCAATCATCTTCGTAAAGTACTCTTTTGTCTCGGCGGCATTCATATACTTATCAACCAGCAGGTTCTTCTCAATATAATTCTGCTTCCACTCTTTGGTCTCAGTCACCTTTTTCAACAGTTCTTCATAAAAAGCCACGGCTTCCGCAGGCATATCCGGTGGACCGGCGATCGCCCGGACCTCGGTGACCTGCACCTCTTTATAACCGATCTCGCCGAAGGTCGGCGCCTCCTTAAAGAGACCGTCCAATCTATTCTCCGCAAAGGTCACAATAGGAATTACCTCACCGGCAGCCACTTGCCCGATACACTCTGTCGGGTTAAAGATCCCCACGTCAATATGGCCGCCAAGTAAAGCGGACATGGCCTCACCTGAGCTGTTGAACATGACATAAGTGACTTTAGTACCGGTGTGCTTTTTCAGCAATTCAAAGGCCAGGTGGTCACTGTTGCCGCGTTGAGAGCCACCGATGCGGATCACATTATTCTTTGCTGCGGACAACAGGCTTTCTATGGTTTTATATTTTGAATCTTTCCTGACCCCAAGCACCAATTCATCAAAGGCCACTGTCCCAATGTAGGTAAGGTCCTCGGTCTTTACATTCCACTTATTTACATAAGCCCCAACCGCTTGTCCGGAGTGGAGCACCATTAAAGTATAAGGGTCCCTCTTCTTGGCATTGACATACGAGAAGGCAACCGCTCCTGATCCGCCCGGTTTGTTCACAACCATCAAGGCTTTCGGGGAAAATTTATATCTCTGCGCTAGATCAGCAATGGTTCTGGCATTAAGATCACTACCCCCACCCGGCGCGGACGGAACTACAAATTCAATCTCCCTATCCACTTGCCATTTCGAGGCAGAAAGGGCGAATCCGGTATACCCGGTATATGCGCCCAACGCGATCACACCAATTAATACCGCAACTAATAACTTTTTCATCTTCAGACCTCCCAAATCTTGTTGTTTTTCTAATGTTGCTCTACCCTGTGAGACAGTGTCCTTTGTTTGCCAGCAATCCCCCCTTTCTTTGACAGAAAGATGTAAAAATCCAGGTCGAACTCAAACTACATCTTTCCGCACGCAACCGGGTCTCTATATAAAAGCAAAAATAAGGAAAAGGAGTAAAGTCAAAATTCAGTGAAAACATTCATCAGTGCCGAACAGTAATGGGTAGGTGCTTATAACTGAGCTAATTTCTCCGGGGCATCATTGCGATATAATTCATCCAGTATTTCCTTACCGGCATTAACATCTTCTACGATCAACCGCTTCGCCAAATCTTTGTTTTTATCTTTAATGGCCTGAATAATCCGGCCATGCCGTTCAATGGACTTCTGAGGATTACCGGGGTAATGCAGAGTCACAAGCCGGAAGCTCAGAATAGAATCCATCAAATTACTCAAGATTGATTGTAGTCGCTTATTCATACTCTTTTCCAAAATATAATCGTGAAACTTGGTGTTGTTTTCAAAGATGGCTTTTATATCGTTTTCTCGAAGATAGTATTGGGATTGTTTGACAAAGAGCTCCATCTGTAACAGATCTGCCTCTGTTATGTGGTCAAAAGCCTGTTCCAAAGCATATGCCTCCAGAACGCCTCTAATTCCCATCAGTTCTTCCATATCCCGAAGAGAAATCTCTCTGACGACCAAGCCAGTCCCCGGCGCCAGGGAGACAAGACCTTCGTTTCTCAGCCGAACAAGCGCTTCCCGCACAGGAGTTCTACTCATCTTAAACCTCTTGGCCAGCTGCATCTCTGTCAGCCTAGTTCCCGGCGCCAGCTTGCCTTCGAGAATTTCTTTGCGCAAACTTCTATAAACACGATCAATCAAGTTCACCAAGATCCCCCACTATACTCAAGTTTACCGGTTATATACACATTATTTGCATCCACTGTATTCAGTGTATTCAGTGTATTCATTGTATACAATGGATATAATAGTTATTCGTTGCATTTTAGTAAACTCCTGCCGGTCCTGAAAAAATTTTTTTACAAACACAAACCACTACGCTATGTCTCTTCCTATCGTCTATCTGTGTCACCGGCCAATGTCCGGTTTAGTGGACAAATCCCCTGCTCCTCGCTGTTATTCATCTCTATCACCTCATCGTCAAAATTATAGTTGGAAAAAACATCATTTCATTCCCGAATATTACTCATTTCCCTGAATTATAATAATTATTGACTTTTGCATAATGTTAATATAATATTAAAACAAAAGCTAAGACGAAAAGGCAAAGCTGGTGAAAGCCAGCGACGCAAAGCCACGGGTCTACAGTCGGAAATCCGACCACGACAGCCGGGCTACCGAATATTAGTTTTTTTTCTTTTTATATCCATTTTTAAAGGAGAGGTACGATATGGATAAAGTTAGAGAATTAATTGCACTAATGCGCCAAAACGGTATTCATCCTGATTTTCTTCCGATCGAAACACCTTCAACCGAACCTAAAGTAAAAATTGGTGGAAAAAAGTTTTTGATGTTTTGTTCCAATAATTATCTTGGTCTGGCTACTCATCCCAAAGTCATAGCCGGCGCCACACTAGCTTTAAAAAAACATGGAACCGGCCCTGGTGGCTCAAGATTACTCTCCGGAAATATTGACATATTAGAGGAAGTAGACAGTAAATTAGCCTCTCTTGTGCAAAAAGAGGCCGCTATTACTTTTCCTACCGGATATATGGCCAACCTCACCCCTTTTCGGGCCTTGCTTGATCCCTTTTTGTACAAACTCCCCTGTCTCCCGGGGTCTGGGGTAATTTTTGCCGATAAACTCAATCACGCAAGTCTGGTTGACGGTTGCGCCTTGTCTTCCGCAAAAGTGGAAAGATACCGCCATAATGACCTCAACCATCTGGAGAAAAAGTTAAGTTCATATCCGCTTGATCAACGGAAAATAATCGTCACAGACGGAGTCTTTAGTATGGATGGAGAATTGGCTCCCCTTCCGGACATAGTTTCTCTGGCCAAAAAGTATAATGCCTTTTTAATGGTTGATGAAGCGCATGGAGTAGGCGTAATTGGCCCCAAGGGCGAAGGGGTCTCCAGTATGTTCGGAACAACAAAAAATACACATATTATAATGGGCGCCTGTGATAAAGCCCTGGGAGCAACAGGTGGCTTTTTGGCTGGAGATAAAGATCTGATTAACTACTTTAGAATAGCCTCTCGTCCTTATATGTTTTCCTCCGCGATGCCGGCAGTGATGGCCGGAGGAATTCTCGCCGCTTTAGAGATAATTCAGTCAACGGAAGGGGAGCAATTACGCAAAAAACTCTATGAGAATGCCGATTACCTAAGAACCGGTTTCTTACGGATTGGCGCAGTAACAATGGGGGAAAAACAAGTTCCTGTCGTCCCTCTGCTAATCGGGGATGAAACACTCACCGGCAAAGTCGCCGCCCGTCTGTTGGAAAACGGTATATTCTGTTCCGCAGTAGTTGCGCCGGCGGTACCGAAAGGCACGGGCCGGATCAGGCTCACTCCCATGGCTACACATGAAAAAGAAGATATTGATACATTATTAAATATAATTGATGATATCTATTCCGACTTAAAATTAAAAGTCACGCTCCGAATGGCTGAAATGAAATAAAACAGCATAAACCAACCCATAAAAATTACATAGGATTAATGGAGATAGAGAGATGGAGAAGAATTTTTTGATTGAAAACGAAAAAAGTTCAAATCGGTTTGTAATTAGAATCTTCTGGGGATTGGCTTTTATACAATTCCCCATAGGCTTTTTCCTTGCCAAACTAGGCGCCTTAATGGTCAATCCCATATTCTTTCTCATCAATTTCCCAATTATGGTCCCGATTATCCTGATCTTCCAGTACCTTTTAAAGAAAGACCTTCTGATCACAAAGCTGAAATATTTCTCCATGATCTTCCTTTTGTTCAATATTTGCATGGCCACCGTAACATATGGTAACGATGTAGCCATCCAGTTGGCTTGGTTGTTTCCTACTATTGCCAGTTGTCTGTATTTCAACGCGCCTCTGACAGCATCAACCGCTATAGGATCTATTATTCTTGCCTCGATCATCTCACGAATTTCACCCATTCTAGATAAACCCAACGAGCCTGCAGACTTATTGGCTACTTTAATTCTTCTCTCATGTTTCGTTCTAATAATGCTATTTATCATAGTCCGCAGAACAAGCTTGATTTTTAATTCCCTAATGGATGCGGAAGAGCGTAATCGTTTGATGGAGCGCCTCAATAAAGTTTTAACTCAGTCCCAAGCAGTCGCCTATGAACTCAACTCTTCCGCCGATCAATTCGCAGCCGCCTCGGAACAAGTAGGACAAAGTGTCAACCATATTGCTGAAAGCACAAACATAGTTTCGCAAAATGTAGAAGAAGTAATGAGTCAGACCAATGAAACAAGCGGTATTATTCTGGATATTGTAAACACCTCGGAGGAGGTCGCCAACCATTCAAATAACGTCGGCCAGAAAATCAACCAATCGATCCCCAGAATCTCGAATGCCGTAACCATCATCAGTAACTCCCTATCGAACATGACAATGATCAACGACAAGATGGGCATTATCGCAAAAACCACAACGGAACTATATGATCGTTCTCAGGAAATCAAGGAAATCAACGAAGTAATGAACAAAATATCAAAACAGATCCGTCTTTTAGCGCTGAATACGGCGATTGAAGCCTCCCGTGCCGGTGTGCATGGTCGTAGTTTTACGGTTATATCCGAAGCGATCCGTGACTTCTCCAAAGATGTTGAGGAATGGAACGCAAAAGTAAGCGAACAAGTCTCTTGCATGGAAGAAGTAATATTGAAATTTGTGGCGGATGTACATGAAATTCAAGACATTACTTCAAACGAATATGACACGTCTATGGCAGCTCAAAAAGAACTGGGCGATATTTTGAAGATCAACGAAGAAAATAATGAATCTATTATGATTCTAGGGGAAATGGTTAAGGAGCAGTTGCAAAAGATACGGCAGATTCCTAAAGCTATTCAAGTTATATCAGCAGCCATTAATGAGATCACGCAGTCAGCGGAGAGTAATGCGGCGGCCAGCGAGGAAACAGCCGCAGCAATGGAAGAATTAATTGCCAGCGCCGAAAATTTAAAAGTCATGGCGGAAACTCTAAAAAATATGATTGAGGTTTAAAACGTGTGCAAAAAAAGCCGTATAGATACGGCTTTTTTTACAGGCAAAATTGGCATAACTTTACTTCCTCGCGCAGATCCGTTATTCTGATCTACAACAGACTGCCATGTTTCTTCCATTACCGTACCCAAAGGCCTCCTCTGGTGGGTCCGGTGGAAAAAGAATCACTAGAATCATTTCATAGGTCCTTCCGGTATCCAACCTCCGGGGTTACAAAGTTTCTCCTCGGCCTCCTCAATTAAGCCCAAAGAAATATCGTGGCGCCCACCTTCATACGGTGTGTTCAACCAAGCCTCAAGGATATCCAATGCCTCAAAAACTCCGGTAATCTTCCCACCCAAGCAAAGCAAGTTGGAATTATTGTGCGCTCTGGTCATTCTCCCCATATAAGTACTGGTGCATAAGGAGGCCCGCACTCCTTTGAATTTATTGGCGATAATACTCATGCCAATTCCAGTTGAACAGATCAGAATTCCGCGGTCCGCTTTTCCGGTAGAGACTGCTCCAGCTACTTTAGCCGCGTAATAGGGATAGCGGACGATTTCTGTAGAATCACAGCCCACATCAACTACAGGAATCCGCCGTTCTTCTAAAAAACTTATGATCTGCTTTTTCAGTTCATATCCACCATGATCGTTCCCAATCCAAATCGCTTTCTGTTCCATTATAGATTCTCCTTTAACACATGATCTACACTAAATCTCTATTTATTCAATTCAACTTTTGTAGATTTGCGCTCCTTGAAAAACCGCGCGGCCAAGAAGACATGTTCCAATAATAAACAAACGATCATCCCAAATAACAAGCCGTTACTCAAAACATAACGCAAAACTACAGGTATACCCCGAAAAGCAGTGGATGGAATAGTAATAATCCCAACAGCGGTTAAAATAGGTAAACCGATAATAAAAGAGGTTCTGGTATCCAATTTTAGGGTGGAGAGATCCTTGATTCCATAGACAAACATCTGGGCGAAAGAGGAAATCATAATGGAACACCCGACTGGGGCAGGGATTACGCTAAGAAACTCCCCTGCTTTGGGGATGAACCCCAGCATCATCAAGAGGAAGGCGGAAATAATGAAGGGTTTGCGCGAACCTACAGCTGTCAAACTGACCATCCCCGCGCTGGCAGCGATGGGATAAAACCCGAGATTACAACCGAGCCCCGCTAGAATATCGCTTACTCCGGTAAGGATAACCGCCCGATTATATGCTCTATCTTGTAGTCTTCTTTCAATTGCGTGTTCCATCGCTACTATGCTGGCCACAGCGTTTGGTAAGACCAACAACCCCGTTAAAATAGAGACAACTACCACACTCAGGTCAAAAGTGGGCCACCCCCAAGCAAAGAAGTTGGGCGGAGAGAGAAAACCGGTCTGCAGCGCCTTGGGCACAGCAGTTAGCCCGAAGAGCGCCGCTGTTCCCCATCCCACGACTCCACCAATGATCACCGCAAGACTCTTGATAAAACCCTTTCCCTTTAAATTTATAATAATCACTGTGGAAATGGTGATTAGAGAAGTCAGGGCCATTCCCCCGTGAACCGTATCATGCTGGGGAGTAATTCCCAGCATTCCCTGGATGAAGGTCTCCGACAGTTGCAAAGTCAGTAGAATCATTACCGTCCCAGTAACCGCCGGGGTAAATAATTTGACAATGCTCCTCATCCACCCGGTTAAGCCTAACCCAATCAACACTACTCCCGCTACAGCTATCCCCATTGATAAATCTGTACGAAGCAGAGCAGGACTCTTCCCAACCAAAGAGGCCATGGAGGACATGGTGATCACAACGCCCATCCATATTCCGGACGGCCCTTCAATAATAGGCAGCCGGTGTCCGAAAGATACTTGTAATAAAGAAGTCAGCCCCATTAGAAACAGAGTCCTCTGTCCGAGGGAGGCTATACCGGCTTGATCCAAGCCAAGAAGCGTCCCCATCACTACCGGCATCGCTCCGATGTTCACAAAATTAAAGACGAGCCATTGAAAGGCGTAAAGCATTCCCTTTCCAAACGGGGGCTGTTCATCTAGTTGATATTTCATACTCATCTGGTGTACCATCCATTTTCTACAATGTGCTACGAAAAGCATACGCGTTAGTTAGTATTCCTTCAAGAGCAGGTCCCGCAGACTACGGTGTCCGAAAGAACGTTCGTCTATAGCCCTAGCGACCGAAAGAATACCATTCAGATGATCATACTCATGTTGTACCAGGGCGGCTTTGTCCCTTTCAAACTCAAGTTTCCTCTTTTCACCATATTCATTGAGAAAAGTAACAGCGATATTTAGATACCTCTTTACTTTAACCATCAACTCCGGAGCGCTCAGACAGTAATCCCAGATCATAAAGGTCTCAGTGCTCTCCACCTGAAGCACAGGATTGATCAAGACTAGGGGCTGATCCCAATATAGATAGAGGAGGCGCTTCATCACCCCGATTTGTGGCGCGGCAATAGCCAGACCAGCCCCGTGTTTTTGTCTAAAGTCCATCAGAGTGTCATGCAAATCCCTAATCACTGCTGATAAAGAAGGAATTTCATTGGCTCTAATCTCTTCAGACCGTTGATAGAGCCGGGGATCACCAAATAGCAAGATCTCTCTGACCGCCATCCAACCACCTCTTTACTAATGCTCTTTCATAATTGACCGCATATATTCCGCTCCCAAACGCGCAGCAGTATCCGGATCGGGTTTTGGTAATATTTCCAAAGTCACAAAACCATCGTACCCAATATCCTGCAAGGTCTGGAGGATCTTCGGAAAATCCAAGTGTCCCTGACCGGGCGCTAAACGGTTACTATCGGCTAAATGGATGTAGCCGATTTTATCACCGGCTGCCCTCAGACTTCCTTCGATTGACGCATCCTCAATATTCATATGGAAAACATCAGGCATTAGTTTGACGTTCCTGCGTCCAATCTTCTCCAATAATTCCAAGCCTTCAGTAACAGAATTAATAAAATTAATCTCGTACCTATTTACCGGTTCCAGAATAATCTCTACCCCCAAATCCCCAGCGAAGTCAGTAACTTCCCAAAAAGATTGGAGGAAGAGTTTTTCTGTTCCTTCCCGAGTGCCGCCTTCATCAATAAAACCCCGGACTCTTCCCACATTTACCATGGCTCCGAATGACGCGGCCAGTTTAATAATTTCTTTGAACCGGTCAATAGCGGTCCGGCGCTGTTTTTGATCGGGATTGGTCAGGTAGAGACGTCCCTCGCCAAAAAACCTCCCTGTAGAAATAACCGGTAGCATCAGTTCGTACTGATCGAGCATTCTTCGTAGGGCCTCAACCTCTACTTCATCAGCGGAAAGTAGAGCCAGTTCCACTCCATCAAAGCCAAGTTTTTTAGCTTTGGACATACAAACGTCAAGCCGGTCACGGAAAACCACAAAAGAGAGGGGAGAAGCCTTCTCCGGAGCGATCGCTAAACCTAATTTCAATTCCTGGACCTCCTTGTGATGAGCTAGAAATGATAGAAATATAAGACAAGATTATGGTAAGCCAAAGTAACCAGGAGAGCCTGGTTACTTTGCTCACTGTCAATACCGTCTCTGGACTTCAACTGCCAAAATGTAAGACCTCGGCCATCAAACTAGGAGTTTCCATTGTTTACTGAGGCGTTCAGCACAAAATCTTTATATACTTCCTTGGCGATTTTCACATCCCGTACAGCCACATGATCCCGGCAGGAGTGCGCGAACTCTTCATGAGCCGGACCAAAACCAATAGTGGGGATCCCATATTCATTTACGACAAAGGTGCCATCCCCTCCAAAGAGCCAGGCGCCGAATTTAGGCTCTTTCCAATGTGCCCTAATAGCTTCTTGTAAGGGAGCGATAAAAGGATTCTCTTTCGATGTATAAAACGGCGGCATATAGTAGAAAACATCCAATTTATAACGGAAATCCTTATTCTTGGCCGCGCATTCCTCAAGAACCCTCTCCACCCTGGCCCGCACACTTTCCGGAGTCTCCTCCGGCAGATAACGGCAGTCAAAGTTCATTACGGCGCTATTGGGAATAATGGCTGTCCGTCCAGGATCGGGTACGGTTATCTTAGTAATCGCCGTGGTACATTGGCCAAGAGTCTCATGGGCGGGTAGGGGTACTTTCTGCCAAGCATTGATGAATTCATTCATAAGTAATAAGGCGTTAACACCGTTTCCGGGATTGCTGGCGTGTGCGCTCCTGCCAATCGTCTCCAGGATAAACTCGACTTTTCCCCGGTGCCCCAGATAAATATCGAGGTTGGTGGCTTCACCCAGGATTAGAATATCAGCGGTAAGTTTATTCTCATCCAACACCTTTTTTGTACCAATCGCTCCGCCCGCTTCTTCCATAGCAACAAAGGTCAGAATGAGTTTTCCTCTGAAATTGCGCTCCTTCGCCAATTCCTCCGCAGCCACAAGCATAGCGGAGACCGCTCCTTTATTGTCGCAAGCTCCGCGTCCATATACTACCGGACCTGGTGTGCCGCAAAAATCGCTTTCAATAATCTTTCCGGAGAAAGGCTCTTCCATATCTCCGACCGGAGCTACATCTATATGACCGTTAAACATAATCACCGGACCATCGCCCTTGCCCTTGATCTCAGCGATAACATTATTCATATCATCCACTCGTACCTGATCCGCAAATGTCTCCAATTTTGCCCGAAGAAAATCGGCGACTTCTTTTTCCTGCCCAGACAAGCTGGGAATCCTAATCAATTGTTGCAAGATTTCAATTACATCCATAGCAATTTTCCTCCCGTCTTCCTTTTCTCAACAGTTAAAGGCGATAAAACATTCATTGCAGGATTTATAACAGCCAATTAAATAATTTCTTTCAGCTATAATACCGTGTTTACGCAATTACTTCATTCCCCAGATTCAGAATAAAATCTCTGTACACACCCACGCTGGCTTTTAAATCGGCGATGGATACATGATCGATCGCAGTATGGCAATGACGTTCACTTCCTGGGCCAAAGCCAATGGTTGGAATAGAATAGTCATTGACGATAAAAGTGCCATCCGTGCCCGACAGCCAAGACCCGGTTTTTTCCGGCACCCCCTGAGCTTTCATAGCTCGACGTAAAGGTTTGAGCAAGGGATGATCCGGAGAAACATAATAAGGTGGCATAAAATATAATGATTCAAGCCTATAACGACCTGGCCCGTTCTTCTCCTCTAATCTCGCAATCACTTGACGCACCTGGTCTTCAACTTGTTTCGGCGTTTCATCCGGTAGATATCTGCGATCAAAGTTCAAAGTGGCCTCGTTGGGGATGATGGCGGTTCTTCCCGGATCCGGACACTTCAGATTGGTTACTGCAGAAGTACAGGCGCCAAGTATAGCGTGGGTAGGCAGGCTGACCCTCTGCCATTCATTAATGAAATCATTCACTAAGAGCAGAGCATTGACACCGTTCGACGGATTGCTGGCATGAGCGCTCTTCCCTATGGCGGTCAACAGGAACTCCACCTTGCCCCGGTGCCCAAGGTTTATCCCCATCTCTGTGGGCTCGCCCAAGATTACCAGATCAATCCGTTGTTTTTGTCCCTTGAGCAAATCATTCAATACTTTTTTGGTGCCAATGGCGCCACCGGCCTCCTCCATCGCTACAAAGGTCAAAATAAGTTTACCGGGGAAGTTTCTCCGCGTAGCCACTTCCGCAGCAGCACATAACATAGCGGCTACTCCACCTTTATCATCGCACGCCCCTCGCCCTAAAATAACCTGGCCAGGCGTGCCCCAAGAAGCTCCGTCCACCACTTGACCAACAAACGGCTCAGCCATCTCTCCTACTGGGGCATGATCAATATGAGCGTTAAAGAGGATTACCGGACCGTCTCTCACCCCCTTTATCTCGGCTATCACATTATTCATCTCATCGACGTGTACTGTATCGCAGAACTTCTCAAGCTTCTCCCGGAGAAAAGCTGCGATCCTCCCCTCCTCCCCGGAAAGGCTTGGAATTGCGATCAAGCTCTGTAATAACTCCACTACATCCAAGCGCATCTGCATTCACCTTTTCTCTCAATATTCTCTCAATATTTTCACCTATTTTGTCAGCAGGTTCGGAAGAAACATGGTGATCTCCGGGACGAAAGTGAAAATTAACAATAGACCTACCATCATCAGGAAGAATGGCATCGTCTTTCTGGCGATCCGGGTCACCGGCAGTTTAGTAAATGAGGAGGCAATAAAGAGACTCAATCCCATGGGCGGAGTCAATAGTCCCAATGTAATATTCAAGTTCATAATCAGTCCGAAGTGGATCGGATCAACCCCCAAAGCCATCACCGCCGGAACCAAGATCGGCGCTGTGATAATAATGGCGGATACCCCTTCCATAAAACAGCCTAAGATCAGCAGCCCGATATTTATCAATAATAAGAGGATGTATTTATTACTGGTGATTGATAGTAAGAATTCCGTAACAATCTGCGGAATATTCTCAATCGCAATCACCCAAGAAAAACAGTTGGATATAGCTACAATCAACATGGAACCTGCACAAATGATCCCGGTATCCAAGAAGACTTTGGGTAAATTGCGCCAAGTTAATTCCTTATAAACAAATTTCCCGATAATAAAAGCGTATAAACAGGCCATCGCCGCTGCTTCCGTCGGTGTGAAGAAACCCGTAAAAATACCTAGCACAATGATGGCGGGTAGTCCCAACGGCCCTATAGCCCTGATAAATTCTTTAGCCAAGAGTTTCAATGAAGGACGGGATCCTTTAGGAAAATTATATTTTTTCGCGAAATAATCAACCTGTACCATCATTGCTAAACCCAGCAAAATACCAGGAACAACTCCAGCCATAAATAAGGCGCCGATCGATTGCGATACGGTCACTCCATAAATCACCATATGCAAACTGGGCGGGATGAGGGGTCCAAGAGTTGCGGAGGCAACGGTTAAAGCGGTAGCAAAATCCTTCTCGTAACCGCTATCAGTCATCGCCTTAACCTCCAAAGGACCCAAGGCTGCCACATCTGCGGTTGCTGCACCCGAAATTCCGGCAAAAAACATACTTCCTAAGACGTTAACTTGGGCCAAACCTCCTCGAACGTGCCCAACCACCACATTGGCAAATTTAACTAATCTATCGAGCGCACCCCCGGTATTCATTAAGTTACCGGCTAAGATAAATAAGGGAACCGCCATGGTAACAAAACCGTCAAGCCCGACAAACATTCGCTGCACGATCATTAAAGGCGAAATATCATTGAGTAAAAAATATGCTAAACAAGTCAGACCTAAGACGATAAACATCGGCAAGCCGATTAAGAGCGCCAGCACAAATACAGCTATGACAATTAACGCCATTATTTCCCCTCCTTTACTGCTTGTACAGGGAAGAAGTCGCGCAAGATCGAAACTATGATAAATAACGTCATCAAACTAAAGCCTACCAAGGGCCCAGCATATACCCAACCCATTGGAATTCGCAAGTTGGCGGATATTTGTCCTGTTCTGACCACATGATCAAATAAGACCTTCCCGTGAGCTACCAACTGCCAGAGAAAATAAACCATAATCACCTTGCCTAGTGAGATTACGAACTGTCTGATTTTCGGGGGCAGAAGGTCACGGAAGAACTCGATCCCCGGCAGGTTGTTATGGCGAAAAGCCAGTCCCGAGCCTAAGCAGACGAACCAAACCTGCATATACCGGGCAAGTTCTTCCAACCAAGTAATAGGTATATCCATATTTCTGGTAAAGACCGAAATTATTACGGATAAAGACATGACAACAATCGCGACAATCACAAAGAAACTCATGACTTTTTCCAGTGCGGCGAGGCCCTTTTCGATTTTTTCTAAGACTTGTTGCATGCGGCTACCTCCTTGCCTCGATATGATCCAAAAGATTCTTTTGAAAAGGGCGGAAGGAAGCTCCCTTCCGCCCACCTTTTTATTTCTTATTGAATGTTTTGGATCTCCTCTACCAACTCCCGGACCCATGGTTTCATCGCTTTTAGATACTTCTCTCTCACAGGTTCGGTAGCTTTAATAAAGGGTTCCGGATCAGGCCTGTTGAATTTGATTCCTTGTTTCAACATAAATTCCTTACTGGTGACCTCTTGCTTGATAAATTCCTCATCCACCCTCTTCAGCGCTTCAACGGAGGCCTCATCCAAAATCTTCTTATATTCCTTCGGCAGTTTATCATAGAGAACCTTGCTGTAAACCAAGGCAACAGTACTGTTGATCATAGGCAACTCACTGACGTAACCGCATACTTCATAGAAGTTTTGCAGATGTAAGCTACTATTGGTATTCTCACATCCGTCTACGGCTCCCAGTTGCAGGGCGCTGTACAGTTCGCTGAAGGAAGTGGTGGTCACGTTGGCGCCAAAGGCTTTATAGGCGTCGATATGCGCTGGCACAGCCATGGTGCGGAATTTGATCCCTTTGAAATCATCCGGCACATTAATCGGCCGCTTGCTGTTCATCGGAATCCGAAAGACCGGTCCGCCTACACCCGGTACGATAAAACCATAGTTTTCCGCGTCTTTATAGAGTTTCTGCATAGCCGGGCTCTTTAAAGCTTTCATCATATGCTCCTCGTCGCGGAAGAGGAAAGGCAGATTAAAGACGTCATACGAAGGTACAAAAGTGGCTAGCGGGCCGGTAGACGCCCACGTGGCAGCGATGGTACCGAGTTGCATTCCTTCAAGGACTTCCCGTTCCCACCCGAGCACGCTGGAGTGATAAACTTGAATCTCAAAATTACCTTTTGATTTTTCATTAACCAGCTTGGCTAGGGTCAACGCGGCTTGATGATAAGGAGCGTCAGGAGCGCCGGTGTGGGACATCTTCCAGACCACTTTTTTGGGAGCGGCATGGCCAGTGAAGGTTAGGCCAGCCACTAATACCAGGATGATTACTCCAGTTAATAAAATACCAATAGTCCTTTTCACAAAAATTCCTCCCTTTTGTCTACTCATGCTGAATTATTTGCATTAATTATTTGATGGTCGCCCATCATTCGTTATTTATTCCTCCGGCATCACCTCCTACTGATATAGAATCGTCACATTTTATAATTAGATGTCTGTAACGCTTTAGACTAATCAACCGATACGCAACAGACAATATGTTCCACCATACCATCCTCACTACATTTCAACCCGTGTTTAACCCCTTTAGGGACTAATAGAACCGTGCCGGGTTTAAAGGGGATTTCTTCTTCGTCTAAAAAAGCTACGCCTGTTCCGCGCAGGAAATAGAAGATTTCTTCCGATTCTTCATGAACATGAACAGGACAGCTTCCTCCGGCATAATAAGTGACATAGTCGACATGTTCGAGACGCTTGGCCCCAATTTCATGTCCGACAAGCAAAGCGCGGATAAAACGGCTATGTTCGTCGATTAGTGGTTGTTCATGTAACTTGGCAATCTTTACATTTGCGCCCATTTTAACCCTCCTATCTTTGGTTGCTCATATTTTGTTTTCAAAAACTACACATTCCAGGTTGCCGATCCCCACATTCTTCAAGACATGTTTGGTATTTTCGGGCACCCAAATTCCGGTCTGGGATTGCACAGGATACTGCCAGTCCACATCCGGATTGCAGACCACGAGCTGTGCATAACCCCCGGTAATGTAATAGACCATTTCCTTATCCTCGAAGAGTAACTCACCAGAGGAGCCACCTTCGGGTATGGTCAGCCGGCGACACCTTAAATTGACCATCATCTCTTCAGTAACCTTCATTTTCCTTTCCCTCCTAGCTGAAAAATATGGTAATTCTATGGCTGCCTCCCGCGCGGAGGAGCAGCCGTGGAATTTCGAATTACCAATGATGTTTCCATGGTAATCCGAATCTTTCCCACATCCTTTTTCTGGCTTATTCTGGCGGATAAAATTTCCATCGCCATTTTGCCCACTTCATAGTTGGGTTGGTAGACAGTAGTCAGTTTCGGCCTCACATATGAAGCTAGAGCAATATCATCAAAACCGGCTACCGATATGTCATCCGGCACTTTAAACCCCAAATCTTGAATAGCGGCCACAACGCCCAGAGCCATTAGGTCATTGGCGGCAAAAATCGCCGTTGGCTTTGGTCCTTTTTCTTCAAATAGAGCGAGTGTCTGTGTATATCCTGATTGATAGTTGAAATCACCATGGCGGATCAGGCCATTATCTACAAGCAGACCGTGCTCCTTCATGGCTTGTAAATATCCAGCCAACCGATCCCCGCTTCTTTTTAGACCAGGAGGTCCTTGAATATGCACTATTCGCCGGTGGCCCAACTTAATTAAGTACTTTACCAGGTCATAAGATCCGCAAACATAATCAATCCAGACTTCATCAATCAAGTCTCCATTAATTTCTTTATTAACCACAACAGCCGGCCTTCCGGTGGCGGTAATTTGTAAAATTCCGGTTTCTTCCACAATCGGAGCGGCAAATATATATCCATCTACCTGCTTCTGAATGAGGCTATCGATATATTCCATTTCTTTATTTTGGTCCCGGTCACTATTGCAGAGAAAGACGTTATATCCGTTGGCCTTCGCCACATCCTCAACTCCCCGGGCAATCGCGGGATAGAAAGGGTTGTCAATGGAAGGTAGTATAAGCCCGATAGTGTTCATGGCTTTACCGCGCAGGCCCTTGGCAAAAGCATTAGGGCTGTAATTCAGTTCCCTGACAATCTTCAATACCCGTTCTCTGGTTTTTGGACTGATCCGTGAGCTATTGTTGATTGCCGCGGAAACCGTACTAGGCGAGACTCCTGCCATCTTCGCAATATCTTTCATTGTCGCCAAAATTCTCAGCGCCCCTTACTCCGCCAAAACTGTCATTTCTTAGCCTTTTTCAACAACAGCCTTAAATATTGCAATAACGAATTAGTAGCTATCATTAGTAAAAGCGCTTATATTTTTGTCAATAAAATAATGCTGTTCAGCTTTCCTTACAAAATATTGCCGAATCGTTTTTGCAAAATATATATTCTTTCTCTGTTCTGGAAATCCTTCTTTCGGATGAAAAAATTTATCTCTGTTTTGTATGTAAAATTATAATCACATATAGCAGCAAATATGTATTGCTATTTTCTGTTAACTCTAACCGTTACTACATATAATAGGAAGTTTTTGCTGTATCGTTTCGATAAAAAGGTGGGCGAATCATCCGCATCCATTTCTTCCACTAAACATGCTTATTTGAGATTCTTATAAGATAAATTTTTTTTATCACATATCCGCGCTTTTCCATAGTTTCCTGGTTCCTTCTAATCCGGCTTTATGTTCATTAAAGATTCACGCCATGTTTGGCGCACATAAAAAAGCTGCCCCATGGAATGGGACAGCTTTTTTAAAACTGATCTTATGTCATCTAGGAGAAGCGGCGGACTCTCTGATCACCAGAGAGGTTTCCATGGTCACCCGAATCTTTGTCTTTGGAAACTCATTATCCCTTCGTTTGATTAATGCCTCCATGGCTAGGCGCCCTGCTTCGTAATTGGGGAGATGGACCGTAGTTAATTTTGGCCGGATATACGAAGCCAGCTCAATATCATCATATCCGACCACGGACATCTCCTCCGGCACCTTTACTTTATTATCCTCTAAAGCCGCCAATACTCCAAGCGCCATCAGATCATTAGCAGCAAAGATAGCCGTTGGCCGTTTCTGAAGTTTTAATAAGCCAAGCCCCTGTTCGTAACCGGACTCATAAGTAAAGTCTCCAAGCTTAATCAATTCCTCTTCTACAGGTATTCCAGCTTTCTTTAAAGCCAGTTTATAACCGGCCAACCGGTCTTGACTGCGACGTAACCCGGGAAGACCTCCGATAAACCCGATCCGCTCATGTCCTAGCTCTATTAGATACTGGGTAATTGCTTTGGCGCCCCCCACATAATTAATCCAAACCTCATCAACCAAGGGCAGATTGAGTGTCTCACTTACCACTACAACATGGGCTCCATGTTCAACAGCAGAAACAATCTCCTTCTTACCGACGATCGGCGCAGCAAAAATCAACCCATCAACCTGTTTATATAATAATGTCTCTATATATTCTTTCTCTTTCTCCAAACTTCGATCGCTGTTACACAAAAAAACATTGTACCCATAACTGTGCGCCGTATCCTCTACTCCACGGGCAAATCCGGGGTAAAATGGGTTGGTGATGGAAGGAAGCAATAATCCCACTGTACGTGTATTTTTTGATCTTAACCCCTTGGCCACAGCATTAGGCCGATAATTCAGTTCCTTAATAACCTTTAAAATCTTTTCTTTAGTTTCCTTACCGACCCGGCCGTTGTTGTTTATTACTCCTGACACGGTACTAGGAGATACCCCGGCAATTCTAGCGATATCCTTAATTGTCACCATTTTCTTCATGAATACGCTCTCCTTTATCGTCCTCCTATCAGTTTACCTTCTCTCTCACAGAATTGCAAACATATTAACTTTTATAAGGCAGTTTTACATTGTGGAAAAAATATATTCTTAGTAGCTTAAAGCAAGCAAAGACATGGTAAGAATCCCATTTTTCAGGGCTGTGTCATTAAAATCAAAATCTCCACTATGAAGTTTCGGGGAATCTTCCCCCAAACCCAGAAAAAACATACATCCATCATTCGAATTTAAATAGTAGGCAAAATCTTCACAGACCATCGTTGGCTCTTGCGCAACCCGCCAGACGCCTGCGGGCAAATATGATTGAACCAAAGTGGCAACCCGTTGGAAACCCGCCTCTGAGTTCTTCACCGGCTTGGCATACCCATGATCAAAAAATACCTTCGCCTGTATTTTATGCTTATTAGAAGCATCCGCTACGATCTGTTTGATCTCTTCTTCAATCCATCTTCCCTTATCGGGCTCCAGATACCTGGCGGTACCTTTAATCACTGCTTTTGCTGGAATAATCGTAGCAGATTGTCCGGCGTTAACCGAACACACAGAAATTATTGAGCCATTGGCCTTTTTTTCTTTTTCGGACATTTTCCCTAAATGATCCAAGACCACGCCGACCACGGGAATGGGGTTATTTCCTTGTTCCGGCATAGCGCCGTGCGCCGCTTGACCAAGCAACTCAATTGTAAAGGTGGCGCCTGCCGCAAAAAGCACCCCCGGTCTGGTAGAGATTACGCCAACCGGCAGACCAGGCCAGCCATGAAGCGCATAGCAAGCCTGAACTCCGGCGACTCCCCCGGACGCGACTAATTTTTTACCTCCACATACTACTTCTTCCCCGGGTTGAAAAATAAACCGAACAGTCGGGCAAAGATATTCTTTGAAATAATCAAGGACCAAGGCGACGCCGATTAGAATTGCTGTATGCCCATCATGTCCACAAGCGTGCATGAGCCCGGACGTCTTCGACGAATACGGCAGACCGGTGGTTTCCGTAATCGGTAACCCATCAGTATCTGCTCGTAAACAGATTAAGCCATCGCCCTTTCCTTTTAATTCCCCGACAAAGTCGGCTCCCAAATATGAAGGTAGCTCAGATACGGCTGTATTAGCCAATTCTTGGCGGATCCTTGCTTTAGTCCTGTATGTTTCCAAACCAATCTCCGGGTCACTATGCATCTGCTGCCGAAACGTTACGATTCCGGGTATAATCTGATCAATCTTCTTATTTAATCTTTCAATAAGTTTCAAATTCATCTTCAGCCTCTCCATTAGTTTTATTCATCCGCCACTCGCTTTTTACCTAAGTAATTCGACTGCAGCAAAGGATGGCCATTATTATAGCAAACCATAATCGCGTAAGAACAGTTTAGCGCAGCTGATTTTATATGTTTTTGGCCACTGGTAAGTGAAGATTCAACCGGATCGAGATCATTCTAATGATAAAAGTAATAAAAAAACATAGATATAGAGCCATTTCAGGGCTTGAATGAGAAATTGAATAAAAATAAACCAATGCTCCACAGATGGAGGCTACCGCATATATTTCCTTTTTAAAGATCAAGGGGATCTCTTGACTGAAGATGTCTCGAATAATACCTCCACCGGTTCCTGTTGATAAAGCCAGCGATACTACTAATAACGGACTCTCCATTCCATAAGCTAGTGCAATCTGCGCCCCGATTGCTGTAAAGGCTCCCAACCCAATCGCATCAAAAATCTGGAGTATATTATTGAACTTCTTCAACCGCCTATCGCAAACAAAAGTGATAATCGCCGTTACCACACTAAGAGTAACATAGTACGGATCCCGTAATGAAATAGGGGGAACGATCCCAAGTAACAGATCACGTAGTATTCCACCACCTACCGCTGTTGTAATAGATAAAATCACCACTCCAAAAAAATCAAGTTTCTTTTTGTTTCCGGCAAGCGCTCCGGAGATGGCAAACGCAATTGTTCCTAGAGTTTCCAATCCGTTGATCAGTCTCATACTTGCTCATCCTTTATTTCTAAGTTTATCCACCTGAACTAGAACAATAATTATAAATTATAATTAATAATGATATTATAATCTGGATTGTGTTTCAAAGCAAAAACTATTTTATGCATTTTCCTACCGAGGCTAGGATATTCCCAAGATATTCACTGAGCAATGGATAAAACCCTCCCTTTGGTCAATACTATAAGCGGAGGTGAAACTATTGATCAATCTGACCGCCAAAGAAAGAAGACTACTGGAGGAGCAGAAGAACCACGAAGAAATCTGTGTGCAAAAATATAATGACTACGCTAATTTAGCATCCGACCAGCAACTAAAGGCAATCTTTAAAAATAACGCCCAAATCGAGCAAGAACACTTGAATACTATAAACCAGTTATTAAACGGCCAGTTGCCACAGGGGAATCAGCAAGGGCAGCAGAATAATACCGGCCAACTCTCCCGACCGCAAGAGTCCAATAATTTCCAAATACAGAATAACTTTACACCCAATCAAACCATAGACCGGAACCTGTGTTCCGACATGTTGATGACGGAAAAATACGTTTCCGGCGCCTATGATACGGCCATCTTCGAATTCAGGGATCCGCAAATCCGACAGGCTCTTAACCATATACAAAAAGAAGAACAACAACACGGGGAAACAATTTATAATTATATGGTAAACACGGGAATGTATAACCCACAGTAAAGATTGTGGCTGAATCGTCCGGCGGGATTCCAGGACAGCCGGTTAGAGTATTACTACTCAAGCCGGCTGTACCTTTTGCTTCTCTACCGGTGTTCCGGCAAAGGCCGCCTCCGCATTAATCTGGTCTATCCTTTTTATGTATAAATCCCCTTAATAAATTCCCCCCTGGCAACAATTTCATGTATCTAATGTGAGATTTATCCAGTCCTCCCTTTGATCCAAACTCAACAACAGAAACGACTCCCATCATGATTATTAACCCGTATTCAAAAAAGAATCAGTAAAAATTATGACATACAGTTGTCATGTTATTGGTTATACAATACGACTAGAAACAAAGAAGGAGGGTCAAACATGACCGGACGAAAATTTTGTCAAAGCTGCGCCATGCCCTTAACAGAGGAGTCTCAGTTCGGAACGAACGCTGACGGCACTAAAAATGAGGATTACTGTGTCTATTGTTATAAAGACGGCGTCTTCATTTCCGAGCAGGCAACCATGAAAGAGATGATTGAATTCTGCATCCCCCACACGCTGCAGGCAGGAGTCTATCCTGATGAAAACACGGCCCGGGCGGCAATGAAGGAATTCTTCCCCAAACTAAAGCGCTGGCAGAAAAAGTGAGTCCCTTCTGTTCTTCAGAACAACCCTCATGGATATATTATTTTCCCCCGCCCATCGGGGGATTTTTATAGAGGCGCCGATCAACTACCCTGTTTTTCGGCGCCTTTTCCCACTAGGAGGGAACTAAATACGACATCCTTCTGTCTTATTTTATGGTATAGTATTGGTAGCGACTCGGTTTTTACCCGCAAAATATCCACCGGAAAGGTCTGGTTCTACCATGCAGATCGATCGGATGCTCCGGATCGTTTTTATCCTGCTTAGTAAGGGGAAGGTTACAGCCAGTGAATTAGCCGCTGAGTTTGAAGTATCGCCCCGCACCATCTACCGCGACCTAGACGCCTTAAGCCAGGCGGGCATCCCCATCTATGCCTGTCAAGGCCGAAACGGCGGCCTCAAACTGGTTGACAGCTTTGTTCTGAACAAGTCACTCTTTTCCCAAGAAGAGCAAAATGAGATCCTGGCGGCGCTCTCCGGGTTGAACGCCGTCCAGTACCCCGAAGTGGAAAAGGTGCTTACGAAATTAAGCGCTCTTTTTGGTAGAAAGTTAATAGACTGGATTGCAGTGGATTTTTCCGATTGGAGTCCGGCCAAAGAAGATGCCTTGGCCAAGATTAAAGAGGCGATCATCAACCGGAAAGTAATCTCTTTTACCTATTACAATACCTGCGGTGAAAAAACCGTCCGGACCGTTGAACCTTTACAATTATGGTTCAAAAGCAAGGCTTGGTACCTCCGGGCTTTTTGCCGGAACAAGCAGAGTCAACGCCTTTTCAAGCTCAACCGGATTAAAAACATCCGCCTGCTTCCGGAAGACTTTACGCGCCGCCCGGAGAAGGAAGAGCCGCCCGTGCCGGATTTTAAGCGTATGATTCCCGGGGTCAAGATTACGATGAAAGTCCATCCTTCACAAGCCTACCGGGTTTATGATGAATTTGAGGAATCCCAAATCACCCCGCATGCGGATGGCAGTTTCACGGTCCGTTTCAGCTATCCTGAAGATGAGTGGGTATATAGCTTCATCCTTTCTTACGGCATGTATGCGGAAGTGATCGAACCGCCCCAGATCAGGAAGAATATTAAAGAACGCCTGCAAAAGGCTTTAACCCTTTATGAAGAAGAAACCCAGACAAAGGGAGAGCGACCTGTCTAAATCGCTCTCCCTTTGTCCACGGCTGAATTATAATAGAATCTCTCCCTTATGCAGACGGGCTTTAATATTCTTCATTTCTCTGTCTAACCTGTGTACTCTGCCTCCGATTTTTATAAAGACATTGTCATAAACTTGGTCAATGATTATTTTTCCATCTTCCTCAACTTCAACCTCAACCTTACTTCCACCAATACTTCCTAGTTCCCGAACGATCACAGCTTCACGGGCTTTGATTTTGCCTCCCCGAAAGACGCCCGGCACCCCGTCAATAATTACTTTGCCACCGGAGATCAGCGTAGAATTATAAGCGCCTTTTTTGTTTATTTTTATGTCACCAGTAGCTTGTAGGAAGCTGTTCTGAACATATTCAGTATAAATCGACGACTTCTTGTTGGCGATGTTTCCAAAGATCCGGCGGATCTTGTCCACTTCTCTTTTGATAAAACTAAGTGCTACCAGATCAATATTATGGAAAGCACAATCCAGAAATACCTTCAGTTCGTTAATAACCGAAAGTACTTTCGGATTCTGTAAATCCTCCGCCAACATACTTTGATGCTCAACAAGATCACTAATGATCTCTCTCGTCTCTTTATACTTTGTTTCAAAAAGTCCGCAGATGATCTGTCTCTCTGTGGAGTTTTTAAATAAACTCTCCTCCTTCAAAGATAAAACCGCTTCCTCTACTTCTTCAAATGTTGAATATAGCTTTTCAAAATAATACGCGATCTGTTGGTAATAAGCGGAGGATCCTCCGGCAGTAATTTTACTGCCAAAGATATTACCGTTAATCCAAATATCTCCCCCCGCCTCAATTGTGGCGTGTGATACGTTTCTCCCTACTTTAATAAGGCCCGTTGCTTTTACGGTAAAATGTTCAGCCACGGAGCCATTGATCAGGACATCTCCATTATAATTAATACTACCAACTGTTATATCAACATCTTTATCAACGTAAAAAATGTTTAATATCGACAGTTTTCCATTCTCAATAATAGGCCTTCCCGACCTGGTCGCCACGGCTCTGTTACCAATAAGTATTACTCCTTCACCTATATTCCATTCTATATCTTTCGGTTCTTCCACTGGTATCTCTTGGCCATATACATCAATACCTGGTTTGCCACGCCGAGGTTTTGTCTTTGAGGCTAGAATCTGTCCTGGTTTAACAGAATAAATATTAATAAACCCAAAATAATCGATCTTTTCTATTCCGTCTTTATCTGCTTCTCTTCTCTCATCATGTGTCACTACTGTTTTTTCCTCAAAGTTATAAACTATTTTTGCATCCACACTAGGAACAGGAGGTTTTCCTTCAGCGATCAGAAATTCTTCGCCGGGATGTTTAATCGCTTGCGAGATCCCCTCTTTTTTTAACCCAAATCGAATACCTGCTCCTTCAATCTCTTTTCTTACCTCTCCTACATTTATTTCTGTATCATCAGTTATTACCTCTTCCTCGGTAGTAATTATATAATCCGCAATATTGTATGGATCTTCAATTATAACTGGGCGCATTTTTTTCCAGGCTTCTTAGTAAGAGTCAAATATGCCTTGAGTTTATCCTCTGTTACCCTTATATCCACTGAATTTTGTGGCATCTGATCACTTGTTTCAATTCTGATCTCAGCTTCATTACTGACGATGACGGAGTCCTCTTTTTCTTCATCGTTTACATACAAACGAACATACTTGTCTGGACGGATCACCGGAAACTTATGCACTGGTTCAATCATTAGTTTTACTCTGTTGTCCACGATAGCAATCTCAAGATTTTTCGTAGATGGCCGGTCATTTTCGCGCATTTGATCAATATTATCCTTTTTTACGTCCAGCTTTCCATCGTCTGTTTTCAAACGTAATCGCTTGTGGCCAGCTTTCATTTGATTCAACTCCTTTTTCGTCAAACCTTCTAAACAAGCCCACAGATTTAACAGGCATTATTTTTGAGTATGGTATTTTCTCAATTGGTTGAGGAAGAATAAGGCAGTGGTTCTTCTCCATTTTATCTCTTGAAATTAGTCTGTTTTATTTTACTACTCAAATTAATCAGGACTTGCTTAGTTTCTCTATTATATCTTATCGGTATTATATAGCAAATCTTTAAAAAACAATTTTTTACTGCAGTTTTACAGTTTTCATCTAAGTTAATCCGTTTTATTTCACCCGTAGATAGGAAGCCCCTGACCCGCCTGCCGGTTCTAAGCCGGGTCTTCCTTAATGCTTTTCGTGCCTGGTAACCCAGGTTGATTGTTGCTACCTCTTCCAGCAGACGGGTTTTCATCAGATCACCCAATAACTAATGTCAATAAATGGATAAATATATTAATAATATTAAATCTGGCTTATTTTATCAAACATATGCAGTATCTGTTCTACCTACATTTTATACAGTTCGCTCCTAAATAAAAAAAGCCACTTCAAGAGGGCTTTTTCAAAATCCAATCCAGGATAACCCTATCCTTTAGTTGGCATAAAGGCGATCATTACGGATTACCGTTACTATAAAACTTTCTCCCTAATTTGCCGCAGAATCTTAATGATCATCTCGTAACGGTTAAACGGGGTCACGAAATAAAACCCGTCCACAAAAGGTCTGAGTTTCACGGCAATCTCCACTGCCAACGCCACCCCGGCTTCTTCTGCTTCTTCCCTAGTCATTTCCGGCGAAAAACGGTTGATTTGCTCTTCCGGGATCGTTACTCCCGGTAACTCATTGTTTAGGAAGACAGCGTTTTGATAGGTGACAATGGGCATGATCCCGCCTAAGATCTTAACCCGGGGTTCCTTTTCCCGCCGTGCCAAAAATTCAATACTCTCATCAGTAAAGATCGACTGAGTAAGAAAAAACTCCGCTCCCAGCTGAGCCTTTTTAACCATACGCGCCATTTCCTTTTCTTTATTGGCGACATTGGGATTGAAAGCTCCTCCGGTGAAGAACGGGTCGGCCGCAAATACTTCCTTATTCATCTCGGAAATTAATTTGATTAAGTTAAAGGAGTTTACATTAAAGACGCTTTTGATCTCCGCTTTGGCGGCGCCGGGAACCGGGTCGCCGGTTATCGCCAATATGTTGCGGATTCCTTCAATATGCGCGGCCAATAACGTCGACTTCAAAGCCACCAGGTTCTTATCTCTGCAACAGAGATGGGGCATGGTTTCCATTCCGATCTCCCGTTTGATCTTGGCGGCAATCGTCACCGCATCCGCTCTACTGACCGCCCTGGGAGAATCGGCGATAGTGATTAAATCCACCCCGTTTTCTTTATAAGCGGCGGCCCCCTCCATTATGCGTCGTAGTGAAGTGTTAAAAGGCGGATCCAACTCCACCACGATGACGAATTTATCTTCCTCCAGTTTACGCCGGAAAGTATTGGCAACGGTAGATACCCCAACCTCTCTTTTACCGGTATTCGGCTTCCGCGGGACCGGGCTCCTCTGCGGACCTGACAGCCTTCTGGCGATCTCCCTGATATGCCGGGGGGTGGTGCCGCAACACCCCCCGATGATTTTGACTCCCAAATCTTTAATCTCCATCATGGTTTCGCCAAAATAAGCAGGGTTCTGGTTATAAACGGTTCTTTCATTAATGATCTCCGGATAACCGGCATTCGGCATCACAGAGACCAGATCCGTGGAGAAGTCGAACCCTTTCAGGATGTTATAGAGGTGCCGCGGTCCGACGCCGCAGTTAAATCCGTACACATCAATTTCGCCCCGGTTTTTCAGTTCCTTTATAACTCGGGCTGCGCTAATTCCCCGGCGGGTATAGCCGTCTACAGTTAAGGCAAACTGAGTAATTACCAAAGCCGACGGTTTTTTTTCCTTTATATAGCGGGAGAGTTCGATCAACGGCTCCGCGCTACTGAAGGTCTCAAAGAGAAATATCTCCGCGCCGCAGGTCAGAAAAGTGTCGATCATCAATTTGTATTCATCCATTGCTTCTTGGGGAAAAGCTGTATGTTCCGTACCCGGCCGCGCTGGAATCGGTCCGAGATCAGCGGCGATAAAGACCTCCCTTCCCGCAGCTGCGCAGAAGGCAAGCTCGTACCCACGTTTGATCAACTCCGATACCCGGCCCTCATCTATATTAAGTGTGACCGTGTTGACGGAGAAAGTATTGGTCCGGATCAACTCGGCCCCGGATTCGATATATTCTTCGTGAATCTTCCGGATGGTCTCGGGAGCGCTGAGATTGGCCATCTCCGAAAAGTACCGATTTTGTCCGGTAATTTGCTGATAATAGGTGCCCATGGCCCCGTCCGTCACCAGAATATGTTTTTCCAGATATTCCAGCATTCTATGTCTTGGAAATTGCAACGTTTCTTCTCCCATTCGGCAGAGGCCTCCTTTCTCTTGCTCCATCCACTTAAAGGAAGGTTTCTTCTTGATCATGCATCACATCTCATCATCCAACGAAAGACGGACACAGGAGAGAATTCTCCCCTTGCCTGTCTTCTGTGAAGCAAACCGGTGTGGTAGAACCTAGTCTTTCAGTTTGTCCAGTTCCCTGTAGAGCAGGTCCTTTAAGAGTTGGGGGTTGGCCTGTCCTTTGGTCTCCCGCATGATTTGCCCCACTAAAAACCCGGCCGCCTTCTCTTTACCGCCAAGATAATCCTGGACAGACTGTGGATGAGCCTTGATTACTTTATTAACTATCGCAAGCAACTGAGATTCATCGGATATTTGTTTAAACCCTTCCGCTTTAATAATCTCCTCCGGCGCGGCGCCGGTCTGAAACATCCGCGCAAAGACTTTCTTCCCAACGGAGACACTGATCTCCCCCTCATCAATCAACTTCAACAGGTCGCCCAGAGAAGCGGGGTTCATCGGAATCTCCGCTGATTTCAACTGCTCCTCCCCCATCAGCCGGAGCAATTCTCCCATAATAAAATTACTGGCCGCTTTGGGATTGAAGTACCGCGCATTGACAGCTTCAAAGAACTCCGCCAAACGTTTGGCGCCGGTAATTAAGTCCGCGTCGTACTCCGGCAGCCCATAGTCCGCCATAAAGCGCTGCTTCTTTTCGTCCGGCAGTTCCGGGAGGGACACCGCAATCTCGGCAATATAAGCCGGGTCCAATTCGATTGGGGGCAGGTCCGGATCGGGGAAATACCGGTAATCCTGTGTCTCCTCCTTACCGCGCATGGACAATGTTTTCTGCTTGACTTCATCCCACTTTCTGGTCTCCGGCCGGACGGCCTGCCCCGCGGCTAACAATTCAGACTGCCTCTTTATTTCATAGGTCAGCGCCCTGCTTAACGCTTTAAAGGAATTCAAATTCTTCAGTTCGGTCTTCGTACCCAACTCCTCCTGGCCTGCGGGTTTCAGCGAGATATTGGCGTCGCAGCGCAAAGACCCTTCTGCCATTTTGCAATCGGAGATCTCAAGATACTCGAGGATCCTCCGTAACTTCTCCAAATACTCCACAGCTTCTGCGGGGGTGGAGAGATCCGGCCCGGAGACGATCTCAATCAGCGGCACACCGGCCCGGTTATAATCCACCAGCGAATATCGTTCTGTCCCCGTGCTATGCGTCAATTTACCGGCGTCTTCTTCCAAGTGTATCCGGTTGATCCGGATTTTCTTCCCACTGTCCAGCGTCAGGAATCCGTCCCGGCATAAGGGCAGATCGTACTGGGAGATCTGATAGGCCTTTGGCATGTCGGGATAGAAAAAATTCTTTCTATCCATCTTGCTGAACTTGGCAATCTCGCAGCGCAAGGCCAACCCCGCCCGGATGCAGTATTCCACCGCGCGCTTATTTAGGACCGGAAGGGCGCCCGGCAAGCCCAAACACACCGGACACGTTTGGGTATTGGCTACGCCCCCGAACTTTGTGGTACAAGCGCAGAAAATCTTCGTGGCGGTGGCCAGTTCGGCATGGACCTCCAAGCCGATGACTGTGTCGAACCTCATACCGTTCCCTCCTGTCGGACCGGTTCGGGTCTTGCTTGATGATAATCCGTTACTCTCTGGTACTGATAAGCGACATTCAGAATCACCGTTTCGGTAAAGTGAGCCCCGATAATCTGCATCCCCACCGGCAGTCCGCGGGAGAATCCGCATGGAATTGAGATCGCCGGCAGTCCGGCCATATTCACCGGAGCAGTGCACACCTCCGACCAGTACATCTGTAGGGGGTCTTGGGACTTTTCTCCGAACTTAAAAGCGATCGTCGGCGTTGTCGGTGTAATAATCACGTCCACTTGCTGAAAAGCCTCATTAAACTCTTGGATAATCAACGACCTGACTTGCTGGGCTTTTTTGTAATAAGCCTCGTAAGCCCCAGCGCTGAGCAGATAAGTGCCAAGCATAATTCGTCTTTTTACTTCCGGGCCGAACCCCTCGGACCTGGTCCTGATATAGAAGGCATTAAGGTTGTCCTCGATCCGGGCGGCGGCTTTACCATACCGAATCCCGTCATACCTGGCCAAATTGGAACTGGCCTCCCCCGAAGAGATAATACAGTAGGCCGGCAGGGCGTAGTCGGTAAATTTCAAAGAAATCTCCACCACCTCCGCGCCCAGCTCTTTAAGGAGCTCCACCGCCTCCAGTACCGTACACTTCACCTCTGCGTCGATACCCGCTTCAAAATACTCCAGCGGTAGACCGATCCGCTTCCCAGACAGATCCTGCTGTAAATCTCTGGTATAATCCACCTTCTTACCCGAGACGGAGGTGGAATCCATGGGATCAAAACCAGAGAGGATATTGAGGAGAAGAGCGCTGTCTTCCGCATCCTTCGTCAGTGGTCCAATCTGGTCCAAGGAAGAGGCCAAAGCAATCAAGCCATACCGGGAGACCAATCCGTAGGTGGGCTTAAGCCCGGTCACCCCACAAAAAGCCGCAGGTTGCCTGATGGAACCTCCGGTATCGGAGCCTAAGGCGGCAATGGCTTCCCCGACCGCCACAGCCACAGCGGAACCGCCACTGGACCCTCCGGGCGTTCTCAGCGGATCCCAAGGATTTTTTGACTTTTTCACCGCTGAATACTCCGTAGAGGAGCCCATGGCAAACTCGTCCATATTGGCATGGCCGAGAATCACCGCCCCTTGCGCCAATATCTTCCGTACGGCGGTGGCTGTATAGGGAGGCACAAATCCCTGCAAGATCCGGGAGGCGCAGGTCGTCTCTCTTCCGGCCTGACACAGATTGCCTTTGATGGCTACCGGAATACCCTCCAGTACCCCCAGAGGCTTTCCTGCTTTAATCCTGACGTCTGCAGCCTGCGCCTGCTCGACGGCGCCTTCCAAATCCAAAGTGAGATATGCGCCGTAATCCTTCTCTACCGCATGTATTCTCCTGATTACCGAGGCCAGCACCTCGGAGGGGAAAACCTCCTTCCGCGCGTAGAGCCTTCTTAGCTCATGGATTGTTAAATCGCAGAGTTCCACAGTTGTCACCTTCTATTCCATGATCTGCGGCGCCTGGAAACTGCCGTCCTTGACCGCTGAGGCGTTCTTCAACGCTTCTGCTCTGGGGAGTGAAGGTTCGACCGTATCTTCCCGGAACCTGTTTTTTACTTTCAAGACATGGGCGGTCGGGGGCGCCCCCATAGTATCCACCTGGTTTAACTTGGCCAAATACTGTAAAATCCGGTTGAACTCATCCGTTAAAGTCCGAAGTTCCTCTGCAGAGAAATTAAGCCGCGCCAGACCAGCCACGTGTTTCACATCTTCCTCACTGATTCTCCTCATCTTCCTCCTCCGATCCGTCATGAAGATATTACTTTGCCCCTGTGTTACTCCGGAGCGTCCTGTGAAAGAAGCCCCCATAAAAAAGGGGTTCCCCATACATGGAAAACACCCTGACTATGTGTGCGGTGTATATAATTCTTTACTCACGTAACCTGCAGAGGCAAAACCTTGACACTCTGGAGAGTTCTCCCATAAGGTAGATCTAGTTTTATCAATAATACCCCCTTTTAAACAGCGCTGTCAAGAGCATGACAGACCACGAACAGAGAGACAGCTCGGAGAGAAGAAGAAAGGGACAGGGACCTGAAAGACAAGTCCCTGTCCCTTTATCCGAGCCTACCCCTCCAAACAATTTATGAATTCTAAGATCTTTTTGAGGGTTTTCTCTTCATCCGGGCCATCGGCGATGATGGTCACCTCATCTCCTTTAGCC